>NZ_JAMYOT010000015.1:0-150000 GCF_040320005.1 Mesorhizobium sp. M0816
TAAGGTCAAGTCCAGACACAAGCCGATCTCCGATCCCAATGCAGAACCGGCAACCTCACAGATCACGACCACTCCCGAAAGGTGGTCCCACAACAGCGCTTACAGAAGGTCGCTCTCTCCGCCAGTTGAATCTCACCGGTTCGCCAGCCTAAAGGGACACTGGACGGCTACTGCCGCTGCGGTGCAGGTATCTTGGGGCAGGCAGAGGGGGCGCGAAGGCTACGGAGCGGCTTTCATCTTCGCCGCACCCTTACCTCAGATCAGCCTACAACCAATCGGCCCGCGCTTCACCAGAAGCGCGGGCTTGGTCGACTCGGCACCATCGCCGCCCCGTCTAGCGCGGGACCGCTTGTATCCCCGAGACTGAGCGCTCTGTTTCGGCGGAGAAAACCACGAAGGCAAAGATAAGCACGGCGACAGCGACGATCATTGAGCCGGTGGCGACGATCGGCTCGAGCGCCGGATTTCCCTGCAGCATCAGGTAAAGCGCCGGCAGCATCACGACCAGGCCGAGATTGTAGACGCCGTAGTGGATCATCGCGCTCCTGCGGGCAGCCTTCGCCGGGTTCAGCGCATAATAGCCGCCGAATATTGCACTGGTGACCCAGCCCAGCAGGTTGATGTGCGCGTGAGCCGGAAACGCGCCGTGATCGCCTGAAATTGCCATCTGCAGGCCAGCTGCAATTCCCAGAATAAGAAAGATGATGGCTGTCTTGAAAAAGAGTTCCGAAACCTTAGGCATGTCATTCTCCCAAACCCGTTTTTGCCGCCGCATCATGCTGTGGTTCCGGCGATCTTGCCAAGGGACCGTCGGGCCTGCGGCACCATTTGTCGCCAGCCCGACAGCCCGTTGGCGGCCGGCCGCCGGGCTTGGCCGGTTGCGAGTCCAGCCAGCAAAAAATATGCACTCACGCTAATTTAATTGCAACATTACCGGCTAGGCTCCATGTCGTTCTCGCTAGCGAAGTGTCCTGCACGATCGTGGTGCCATACGCGCCAAAGGTCTGCCCGTCAGTGTTGCAGCAAGGCCTCGCCAAACTTCTCCCACAGCTGTGCGCAATCTGTTGCTCTGAGGCTGGGGGTTCCAAGTGGGCCATATCTGATGACTGCGGCGTGAACATCATAGCCAACGATAGGTGCATTGGCGACAAAGTGGATAGCCTCGCCCAATCGGCGAGAGCCAATTGGCGCATCGGTTTTGTTGGTGATGTCGAAGACACCACAAATATCCACTTCCTGATTTCTGGCTGCCAACGCAGCTTCCATTACCTGTTCGTGCATCATCGAAATCTCTCCTAACGGTCTAAGTCTAAGAACCGCAGCTTGTGCCGGTCCGGCAGCTGACAACCGGCAATCGAAGTGCCTTTTGCAGCATATCGATGGCGCTTGCTGCGAGCCACTCCGCCCGCTCCCGCGGCAAGCCGATAAGGCAACTGCCAGCGAAATCCGCAGGCACATCCACGGTCGCATCAAGCACGGCCCACGTGCCAGTCGGCTCCTGAATGGGCAAAAACCTCATAACAGCGCCTGCTAATATACTTATGCGACTGTGGAGACGGAGCTTTGTTCGTGCATCGATTAAACGAATGAGAGATGGTGTCGAAATGGCAGGCGACGCTCGCCGAAAACAATCGTCTGCGACATCGCCAGGATCGAAGGTGGGCTTGAGCAGCGATCCGGCCGCGTTCGGGGCTCGCCGGTAGGGACAAGTACAAGACGCAGCGCCGGCACGCCTCGTCAGATGTCACTTTCTGCCCTGCGGATAGATGGTCTCGCCGCGCTTCAGCATCTCCACGAACGCCGCGATCTTCTTCTTGCGTCCGGCTTCGGTTTTCATGTTGTGGGTGCGGAAGGCTAGCGCGAAGCGGTTTTGCCCGCTGAGCTTTGCCAGCATCTCTTTCGCCCTGGGCTCGGCGTCTATTGCCGCCTGGAGGTCGTCGGGGATCTTCATCTCCTTGCCGCTCTTGTAAGCGCGCGCCCAGCGGCCATCGGCCTTGGCTGCCTCGACCTGCTTCAGCCCGTGCTCGATCATCCGGCCCTCCTCGATCAGCCGGGCGACATTGTCGACATTGATCTGGCTCCAGGTGCTCTTCCTGCCGCGCGGGGTGTAGCGCTGCAGGTAGCTTTTGCCGTCCAAGGCCTTGCGCACCGCATCGATCCAGCCCCAGCACAACGCCACGTCGATGGCTTGCTTCGGCGTGATCGACGGCAGTCCCGAATCGAGCTTATGGATCTTGATCCAGACTTCGTCCTCGCTGTCGTGATGCTCGCCAAGCCAGGCATGGAAGCTTTCGGCATCCCTGAACTCGCGCACCTTGGCGGGATCGACCTTGACGGGCGCCATCAGCCGGTCCGCCCATGACGCGAGCGCGTAACGACGCCAAACCGCTTGCCGGCCGCGCGCGCGCTCATATCAGCTCCGAGTCCGCAATCCGCAGGCCTAGTGATTCTCGCCGGCACGCATTCAGCCCGCACGATTGGGCGTGCCGAGGACATGGGATTTCGGCGGCAGCATGACATCGTCGAATGTCTGCGTGAACATCGCCGCCGCAAAGAAAGCGACGGCGCGCAGGGTTTCGGTGCCGGTGTTGACGAGGTCGTGCCGGACCGGCGTCGGAAGTACCAGGACGCTGCCGGGCCCGACCGGGTGGGTGCTGCCGCCCTCGATGTACAGCTCGCCGGTGCCGGCGATGATGTATTGCGTCTCTTCGGTGGCGTCGGTGTGCCAACCAAGCCGCTTGCCGGGCTCGATCTCGTAGACAATGACCGAGGACTGGGTGGTGCCGTGCCCGCCGTAAACCGCGAAAGCGCCAGCCCATTTGACCGACGGATCGTCCTCTGCCCAAACCAGCGAACGTTCGAGCCTGTCGGATGCGACGACTGCTGTCATGGCTTCGTTCCTCTCAGCGAATTGCGAACACGAATCTAGATGATTTTTCTGGTCTGCGTCAGCAAAACTGGCTGCTGACCGTTCCCTCGTCCATTGCGCGTGACGATTTGTCGGGCCGCGATCCAATCTATTCTACTCTCGGGCCGGATCACTGAGCCGATCCCCCAATGCAACCAAGCCTTTACCTTTTAGTCAGTTTTGAGTTGCCCCTGCGTTGCGTTCGTGGTCTGGTACAACCAGGGCGCTCAATGCGGCATTCGGCAACGGTCGCCCCACCGACCGTCAAGGCAACACACCGTCGAGCCAACACAGGAGATAGCAATGGGCATTTTCGACAGTATCAAAGGTGCGATTTTCGGAAACGCGGTTGCGGCCGAAGCGCCGCCGGCGCAACCGTCTCCCGCGCCTGCTTCGAGCACGGCCACCCAGCCGACGGCGCCTACCCGATCCGCCCCGGCTGCAACCCCGGCTCCGGCCGCGCCGTCCTCTGCCCCGGACATCGCTGCCATTCTCGACAAGGCGGTGGCCGTGAAGGGGCAGAAACTCAACTGGAAGAATTCGATCGTCGACCTGATGAAGGCTCTGAATATCGACAGCAGCCTCGGCGCCCGCAAGGAGCTTGCCCACGAGCTGAACTACACCGGCGATATGAACGACACTGTAACGATGAATCTGTGGCTGCACGACGCACTGATGAAAAAGCTGGCCGAAAATGGCGGCAAGCTTCCGAGCGACCTGGCCGCCTAGAGTCACAAGACAAGCAATTCCAGGAAAACGTGTGAACGGCTTTCCGTCCGGAATTGCGTCAAACAAAAAAGACAGACCGGTTCTGCCCGCACCGTGGTTCTTGCTGCGCCGGCTTCGGCCGCAACCGAGCAGACCACACTGCCAAGCATTAGACTGCCAGTAAATAAAATTGAGACCGATCCCGGCCGCCGGGATTGGGTCTATGGCGAAGTCGCATGGCACAAAAGCGCTGCCGCCTCGCGCCCGGATTGCCTCCCGCAAAACCGACGATTTCGGTCGCTGCCCACGCGCTGGTAGGACCACCATTTTGCTGGCGAAACGCGACGTTCGGCGTATCATTCTCCCGGGAGAGGGTTCATGGTGGGAGGAAGCCAATGAACGTGGTGCAGAGGGTGACCGTCGCCGACTTGACGGCCCAAGAGCTTGTTTCATCTGCGCTTTCACGGTTCGGTGCCGGCGACACCATATCGACGAGGGCGATGCTGGACATCGTTCGCAGGACGGCCCCGGCCTGCGGCAACAGTGACGACGATCTGGTCGAGCTTATCGTCATGACGGCCGTTGGTAGGACCATGGGCGTCGTGTTCGACCATCGCTCCCATTAGCAATCCGGAACGAATACCAGGCTGCGCCCAGGAGCAGTGGCGGGCGGTTGGCAGCGCCGCCAAAGAGGCCAGCCTATTTGTGCGCGAAGGCCGGCCTGACGCCAAGCCCCTGCTTTGAGCAAACCGCCGCGCATGCCGGGTCATGCCCGAAGGCGGTAATTGGGCGACACGCTCGAAGGAACTCGCTGAAATCTTGCCCGTTATGCTCTCGTCGAGATGAGGAGAGCTGCCATGGCCGACGACAAAACCAAGACCGACAGTCGCGACCGCTCACGAATGGCGGGCGGCGAAGACTACGAGGTACGTCACTTCGCCGAGGAAGCGGGCATCACCCCGGATCAGGCACGCACGCTGATCAAGCGCCACGGCACCGACCGCAAGGTGCTGAACGAAATCGCCGAAAGCATAAGAGCGTCGTAATGGCTGACAAGAAAACCACAATGGCCGACCGCAAGACGCGCGATGCGGACGAAAAGGAGGCTCTGCGTCTGGCCGAAACCACCGACGTTTCGCCGAAGCAGGCGAAGGATCTGATGCGCAAGCACGGCAAGGACAACCCGAAGGTCGAGAAGGAAGCCAAGAACTTCAAGGCCGAGGGCTAAGCCGCCGAGCCGATTGGACGCGCGGCACAGGGTTGTGGCCGCAATCCTGCAGCTTATCGGTTTTCTAACAAATTCGGCCTATCCCTTCCGCTATCGCGGCTCAGGGATGCCATATGCGCGGGATATCTGGTGAGGCGAGGCCATCGATAGACGACATACGGCGTGTGAGGCTGGTGTTTTGCCTGCTGGCGGCGGTCGTGATGGCGGCGGCGCTCCTCGCCTTTGCCACCTCCCTCCTGCAGGATCCTGATAGCTGGTGGCACATCAAGGTCGGCATGGATATGCTGGCAAGCCGCACATTCCCTACCGTCGACATCTATTCCTACACTTTTGCCGGCCAGCCATGGATCGCCAAGGAATGGCTTAGCCAGGTTCTCCTTGCAATTGCCTTTGAAGCCGGCGGCTGGAACGGCGTGGTGCTGCTGGCGACTGCAGTAATCGCGCTGACGGTCTTCTTGACGTCGTGGTATCTCGGCGCGTGGTTGAAGCCGACGCTGGCGATAGGACTGACGCTGGTTCTCGCGCTCTTGATCGGGCCAATCTATGTCGCCCGGCCGCACATCTTTACCTTGCCCATCATCGTCGTCTGGACCGCCGGTCTTTTCCAGGCCGCACGCAACGAGAAAGCACCGCCCTTATGGCTGCTGGCGCTGCTATGCCTGTGGGCCAATCTCCATGCCACCTTCACCTTCGGTTTCGTCATCGCCGCCTTCGCCGGCCTCGATCTCGTCATGCGCACACGCTTGTCGAACCCCCGGCTGCTGGCCAAGTGGATCGTTTTCGGGCTGCTTTGCCCGCTGGTCAGCCTGCTCAATCCCTATGGCGTCAAGGCCATACTCGCCACATTCACCGTGGCCTATGGCAATGAGGCGGTGCCTTACATTGCGGAGTGGCAACCCTTCGACGCCTCGCGGCACACCCCCCAGGAGGTGGCCCTGCTGGTGGCGTTTTTCGGGCTGCTCGTGTCGAGATTGCGCATTGGCTGGGCCAAGGCGCTGTTCCTTGTCTTCACGTTGCACGTCTATCTCACCCACATACGGTTCATGTACCTGTTCTTTCTTCTCGTGCCGGTGGTCCTTGCCGTCGAGGTCGCGCAACAATATCCAGCGCTTTCAGCCGAGAAATGGGCGGCGGAAAAGCGTGACGGACTTGAACAATTTTTCGCACGACAATTTTCCAGGATTTGTGCTGGACTTGCCGTTTTGCTGGTTTTGGCGGCTGCCGCCTTCACGACCTATCCGGTCGCGCCGAGCCAGAAGACCTCGGCGAGGGACGCACTGGCCTTTGCCCAAACCCATAATCTGTCGGGCAATCTGCTGAACTCCTACGATTTCGGCGGCACGCTGATTTTCCATGGCATCAGGACGTTTATCGACGGCCGGGCGGATCAGCTCTTCCTGAATGGCTTTACGGAAACGGATGAGCAGACGGGGCACAGCCGGGGCAAGCCGATCCTGAAAGCCCAACTCGACAAATATACGATAGGCTGGGCATTGTTGACCGCCGACGACAGCCGCATTCCGTTCTTCGACGAACTGGGCTGGAAGCGGGCCTATGCGGACTACTACGCGGTGATCTACACCCGCGCGAACTGAGCTCCGGCAGCTTCGCGCGCCGGCGCGCACTTTCCCCCCTGAAGCTGTGGCCAGCGCCGAGGCGGCGAAATCCTTATGGGATTTTGATTTCTTTGCTCCGCGTCCCGTCTCGAACCTTTATGGCACTTTGATCCATATTCGCCGGAGCGATGTATCCAGCCGCCGACATGATGCGGCGACGAGTTTGGATAGTTTGTTAAAGTAAACAAACAAATACAACATAAGGAAAATGCGCGGTGGACATAGTTGTTGTCGCGATTGGAATCGCGTTCTTTGCTCTATGCTTCGGCTACATCAAAGCTTGCGACAAGCTGTAAGTTTAGGGGATCGTAACATGCTTTTCGACTATATCCTCGGCGGCGCCGTGACCTTGTTTCTTCTCGCCTACCTGACATACGCCCTCGTTCGCCCGGAACGCTTCTGATCTCCGCTGGCAAGGAGCCAACCCCATGACAATCAACGGATGGCTGCAGATCCTCGTCTATTGCGGGATCGTCGTTCTGCTGGCCAAGCCGCTCGGCGGCTACATGCATCGCGTTTTCAGCGGCGAGCGCACATTCCTGTCGTCAATTCTGGCCCCGCTCGAGCGCGGGCTCTACCGCATATCAGGGACCAGCGAGCGCGAGGAGCAGCACTGGACTTCCTACGCCGCGGCCCTGCTGTTCTTTAACCTGGCCGGCTTCCCGGTGCTCTATTCGCTGCAACGGCTGCAAGGCGGCCTGCCCTACAATCCGGCCGGCATGACCGCCGTCGAACCTGGGCTGGCCTTCAACACCGCCGCCAGCTTCATGACCAACACCAACTGGCAGAACTACGGCGGCGAAAGCACGATGTCCTATCTCGTGCAGATGGCCGGCTTGACCGTGCAGAATTTTCTGTCGGCGGCGACTGGCGTCGCCATTGCGGTCGCATTGATCCGCGGCTTTGCCAGGGCCTCAGGCAAATCGATCGGCAATTTCTGGGTCGATATGACCCGCGGCACGCTCTACCTGCTTTTGCCCTTTTGCATCGTGTTGACTCTGGTCTATGTCTATCTCGGCATGCCGCAGACGCTCGCTGCCTACGTCAACGCGACGACGCTCGAAGGCGCGCAACAGACTATCGCGGTCGGGCCGGTCGCTTGCCAGGTTGCCATCAAGATGCTCGGCACCAATGGCGGCGGTTTCTTCAACGCCAATGCAGCGCATCCCTTCGAAAATCCCGATGCAATCTCCAACCTGATCCAGATGGTGACGATCTTCGCCCTCGGCGCGGCGTTGACCAATGTCTTCGGCCGCATGGTAGGCAACCAGCGCCAGGGCTGGGCAATTCTGTCGGCTATGGGCGTGCTGTTCATCGCCGGCGTTGCCGTCTGCTACTGGGCGGAAACCGCCGGCAATCCGCTCGTCCATGCGCTGGGCGTCGACGGCGGCAACATGGAGGGCAAGGAGAGCCGCTTCGGCATCGCCCTGTCGGCACTGTTTGCCGTCATCACCACGGCCGCATCCTGCGGCGCGGTCAACGCCATGCATGACAGCTTCACCGCACTCGGCGGCATGATCCCCATCATCAACATGCAGCTCGGCGAGGTCATTGTCGGCGGCGTCGGCGCCGGCTTCTACGGTATCCTGATGTTCATCGTCATTGCCGTTTTCGTCGCCGGGCTGATGGTCGGACGCACGCCCGAATATCTCGGCAAGAAGATCGAGGCCAAGGAGGTCAAGATGGCTATGCTGGCCGTGCTCTGCCTGCCGCTTGCAATGCTGATCTTCACCGCTGTCGCGGTCATGCTGCCGACCGGCGTTGCTTCCATCGCCAACGCCGGCCCGCACGGCTTCTCCGAGGTTCTCTATGCCTACACCTCGGCCGCGGCGAACAATGGCTCCGCCTTTGGCGGCCTCAGCGGCAACACGCCCTGGTACAACATAACGCTCGGCATCGGCATGCTGATGGGCCGCTTCCTGGTCATTATTCCGGCGTTGGCGATTGCTGGCTCGCTGGTTGCGAAGAAGACCGTCCCTGCCTCCGCCGGCACCTTCCCGACCGACGGTCCGCTGTTCGTCGGGCTGCTGGCCGGTGTCATCCTGATCGTCGGCGGCCTGACCTTCTTCCCGGCCCTGGCGGTCGGACCGATCGTCGAGCACCTGGCGATGATCAACGGTCAGACATTCTGAAACGGCCATGCCCTGGTTCAAGATCATACCTCGAAAGGTCCGGCATCGCCCCGAGCCGGAGGGGGAGAAAACACCCCCTCCTTTCCCGACGCTGTCCACATTCCTCGCTATTGCGGCAGCCTTGATCATGATCTGGCTGCTGGCTTACGGGCCGCCGCACCTTCGTTCGGCACACGATCGACCGGTCAACAACATCGACACTGGAGCTACCAAATGAGCCCGTCGAAATCCGTGAGCATCATGGATACCCGCATTCTGTGGCCCGCTATCGGCGGTTCCTTCAGAAAACTGAACCCGCGCACCTTGATGCGAAACCCGGTGATGTTTGTCGTCGCCGTCGTCTCGGCGCTCACCACCGTGCTGTTCGTCAAGGATCTTGTTACCAGCGGCGGCGATCTTGGCTTCATGCTGCAGATCATCATCTGGCTGTGGTTCACCGTGCTCTTCGCCAATTTCGCCGAAGCGGTGGCCGAAGGCCGCGGCAAGGCGCAAGCTGACTCGCTGCGTCGGGCGCGAACCGAGACGCAGGCCAAGCTGTTGAACGGTGGCGACCGCAGCAAGTTCAAACTGGTGCCCGGCACCAGCCTGAAGGTCGGCGACATCGTGCTTGTCGAAGCCGGCGACATCATCCCCTCGGACGGCGAGGTGGTCGAAGGCGTGGCGTCGGTCAACGAGGCGGCCATCACCGGCGAATCCGCACCGGTCATCCGCGAATCCGGAGGCGATCGTTCGGCGGTGACCGGCGGCACGCAGGTCTTGTCCGACTGGATCCGCGTGCGCATCACTGCGGCTGCCGGTCATACGTTCCTCGACCGCATGATCTCGCTGGTCGAGGGCGCCGAGCGCCAGAAGACACCCAACGAGATCGCGCTCAACATCCTGCTCGTCGGCATGACGCTGATCTTCGTGCTGGCGACGGCGACGATCCCGAGCTTCGCCTCGTATTCGGGCGGCTATATCTCGGTGACCGTGCTGGTCGCCCTGTTCGTTACCCTGATCCCGACCACAATTGGCGCCCTGCTGTCGGCTATCGGCATTGCCGGCATGGACCGCCTGGTGCGCTTCAACGTGCTCGCCATGTCGGGCCGCGCCGTCGAGGCGGCCGGCGATGTCGACACGCTGCTGCTCGACAAGACCGGAACCATCACGCTGGGCAACCGTCAGGCGACGGCATTTCGTCCGGTCAAGGGCGTCACCGAACAGGAACTGGCCGACGCGGCTCAGCTTGCCTCGCTTGCCGACGAAACGCCGGAAGGCCGCTCGATCGTCGTCCTGGCGAAGGAAAAATACGCCATCCGCGCCCGCGACATGGCAAGCCTGCACGCGACTTTCGTGCCCTTCACCGCGCAAACCCGCATGAGCGGTGTCGATCTGGAAGGCTCCTCAGTCCGCAAGGGCGCAGTCGATGCGGTACTTGCCCACGTCAACCTCTCGACCGTTGCCACAGGCAGTACGCGCCCCGGCAGCGACACCGTCCGCGACCTTCAGGCGATCGCCGACGAGATCGCCAAATCGGGTGGCACTCCACTCGCGGTCGAGCGCGACGGGCGCCTGCTCGGCGTCGTCCATCTGAAGGACATCGTCAAGGGCGGCATCGCAGAACGCTTTGCCGAATTGCGCCGCATGGGCATCCGCACGGTGATGATCACCGGCGATAATCCGATGACCGCGGCGGCGATCGCGGCGGAAGCCGGCGTCGACGACTTCCTTGCCCAGGCGACGCCCGAGGACAAGTTGAAGCTGATCCGCGACGAGCAGGCCAAAGGCAAACTGGTCGCGATGTGCGGCGATGGCACCAACGATGCGCCGGCCCTTGCGCAGGCCGATGTCGGCGTTGCCATGAACACCGGCACGGTCGCGGCGCGCGAGGCCGGCAACATGGTCGATCTCGACAGCGATCCGACCAAGCTGATCGAGATCGTCGAAATCGGCAAGGCGCTCCTGATGACGCGTGGCTCGCTGACCACCTTCTCCATCGCCAACGACGTGGCCAAGTATTTTGCCATCATCCCGGCAATATTCGCCGTCTTCTACATCGCCCCGGGCCAGACCGCCGGGCCGCTGCAAGCGCTCAATGTCATGCATCTGGCGACGCCGCAGAGCGCTATCCTCTCGGCCATCATCTTCAACGCGCTGATCATCATTGCGCTGATCCCGCTGTCGCTGAGGGGCGTCAAATACCGCGCGGTCGGCGCCGGTGCGCTGCTCAGCCGCAATCTCATTGTCTATGGCCTTGGCGGCGTCGTAGTGCCCTTCGTCGGCATCAAGATGATCGACATGGCCATCACCGCTCTCGGTCTCGCCTAAGGAACCTCGTCGATGCTCAATCAAATCAGGCCCGCGATCGTCATGATCGTCTTCTTCACCATTCTGACGGGTTTGGTCTATCCGATCGGCATGACCGGCATTGCCCAGGCGCTGTTTTCGCGCCAGGCCAATGGCAGCCTGATCGAGAAGGACGGCAAGCTCGTCGGTTCCGAGCTGATCGGCCAGGCTTTCGAAAGCGACCGCTACTTCCATGGCCGCCCGTCGGCTGCCGGCGACGGCTACAATGCCGCCGCCTCGGGCGGCTCGAATCTCGGCCCGACCAACCCGAAGCTCATCGACAGGATCAAGAGCGACGCCGAAAAGCTGAGAGCCGAAAACCCGAGCCAGCCGGTACCGATGAATCTGGTCACCACGTCCGGCAGCGGCCTCGATCCGCATATCAGCCCCGATGCGGCCTATTTTCAGGTTGCCAGGGTGGCCAAGGCCAGGGGCGTCGATGAATCCAGGATCAAATCGCTTGTCGACAGCCATGTCGAAGATCGCGAATTGGGATTCATCGGCGAGGCGGTGGTCAATGTGCTGGCCCTCAACCTTGCGCTGGACGATGCGATGAAACAGTGAAGGACCGGCGCCGGGATCGACACCGAAGCCGGCGCCGTTCATGATTGACCCTTATGCCAGACGACAGCCGCACCGCCGAAACCAGGCCCTCTCCCGACGCGCTGCTCGAGCATGCCGAGCGGGAGGAGCGCGGTCGCCTGAGGATATTTCTCGGCGCCGCCCCCGGTGTCGGCAAGACCTACGAGATGCTGATGTCGGGCCGCGCCAGGCTGGCCGACGGGGTCGACGTGGTGATCGGCATCGTCGAGACGCACGGCCGCAAGGAAACCCAGACGCTGGTCGAAGGCTACGAGGTCATTCCTCGCCTTGAGATCGATTACAAGGGGCGGATCCTTGAGGAGATGAATCTCGACGCCATCCTCGCCCGGCACCCGGCGCTAGTTCTGGTCGACGAACTCGCCCACACCAACGTCGCCGGCAGCCGTCACCCCAAGCGCTATCTCGACGTCCAGGAAATCCTGACGCACGGCATCGATGTCTACACGACGCTGAATATCCAGCACGTCGAGAGCCTGAACGATGTCGTGGCGCAGATCACCCGCGTCAGGGTGCGGGAAACTGTCCCCGACTCCATAATCGACCAGGCCGACGACATCGAGATCATCGACCTCACCCCCGACGATCTGATCAAACGGCTTGAGGAAGGCAAGGTCTACATCCCCAGCACCGCCCAGCGCGCCATCGAGAACTATTTCTCGCCGGGCAATCTGACGGCGCTCCGGGAATTGGCGCTCCGCCGCACTGCCCAGCGGGTCGACGAGCAGTTGCTGACCCACATGCAGGCCCACGCGATACCCGGGCCTTGGGCGGCGGGGGAAAGGGTTCTCGTCTGCGTCGATGCGCGTCCGGGCGGGGCGGCCCGTGTACGCTATGCGCGGAGGTTGGCCGACCGGCTCCGCGCCCCTTGGACGGCGCTTCATGTCGATACCCCTCATTCAGCGGCCATGCCCGAGGAGGACAAGGATCGGCTGGCGACGCAGCTGCGCCTTGCCGAGCAGCTCGGTGCCGAGGTGACGACCATTCCGGGTCAGAACGTCGCGCAAGACATCGTTCGGCATGCGACGGCGAACAACTTCACCCATATCGTGATCGGCAGGCCGACCCGATCGCGCTGGCGGGAATTGATCGAAGGCTCGCTCACTTACGATCTCATCCGCAATGCCGGCGACATCAGCGTCCATGTCATTTCGGGAAACGAACGCAACGCCGAGGCGACGTCGAGGACCGTCAAGGCGGCGGACGAGCAGTGGCAGTTCGAGATCTGGCCTTATCTCAGGGCCACGGCCTATGTTGTTGGCTCGCTCGCCTTCGCCGTTCTTCTCGACCAGTTTCTCGACGTCCGCAATCTGGCGATCATCTTTCTCATTGGGGTCCTGACGTCGGCGGTGACCGGCGGTCTCTGGCCGGCTTTGTATGCCTGCCTCATCAGCGCCATTGCCTTCAACTATTTCTTCCTGGAACCACGCTACACGCTGACGATCGAGGATCCGGAGAGCATCGTTGCGCTGGCTGTCTTCCTGGTTGTTGCGGTCATTGCCAGCAATCTAACAGCGCGCGTGCAGCGTCAGGCGGTCGCTGCGCGCTCGCGGGCACGCGCCACAGAAGATATTTATCTCTTCTCAAAGAAGCTCGCCGGCGCTGGGACGCTTGATGACGTTCTCTGGGCGACTGCCTTCCAGATCGCCTCGATGCTGAAGCTGCGCGTGGTGCTGCTTCTGCCGGAGAACGGCACAATTGCGGTCAAAGCCGGCTACCCACCCGACGACACGCTGGCCGAGGCCGACATCGCAGCAGCCCGCTGGGCCTGGGAGCATAACCGCGCCGCCGGGCGCGGCGCCGACACGCTGCCCGGAGCAAAGCGCCTCTATCTGCCCTTGCGGACCGGACGCACGGCGGTAGGCGTTGTCGGCCTCGACAACGACAAGCAAGGTCCGCTGCTGACACCCGAGCAGCAGCGTCTGCTCGATGCGCTCGCCGACCAGGCGGCGGTCGCCATCGAGCGCATCCAGCTCGTCGCCGATGTTGACCGGGCCAAGCTCGCGGCCGAGGCAGACCGTCTGCGCTCGGCCTTGCTCACCTCCATTTCCCACGATTTGAAGACGCCACTTGCCGCCATCATGGGCGCGGCCGGAACACTCAGGGACTTCGAGGCCGCACTTCCCGAGCAGGACCGGACGGAACTGCTGTCGACCGTGCTCGATGAAGCGGAGAGGCTTAACCGCTTCATTGCCAATCTGCTCGATATGACCAAGATCGAATCCGGCACGATGGAGCCGAACTATGCGTTTCACTATCTCGGCGACATTGTCGGTTCAGCTCTGTATCGGGCCCGCAAATTCGTCGGCGAGCATAAGACCGAGATCGACATTCCATCGGATCTGCCGATGTTGCGGGTCGACCCCGTTCTGTTCGAACAGGTGCTGTTCAACCTCCTCGACAATGCTGCAAAATACGCGCCGCCAGGTTCGACGATCCGCCTGCAAGCCTGGGCCGACAACGGCTTCGTCATCCTGCAGATCATGGATGAGGGACCAGGCATTCCGCCAGCGGATCTAGAGCGCGTTTTCGACACTTTCTACCGTGTGCGCAAGGGTGACCAGGTGCGTGCCGGCACGGGGCTCGGCCTGTCGATTTGCCGCGGCTTCATCGAAGCGATGGGCGGGACGCTCTTGGCGGCAAACAGGTCCGACCGCTCGGGGGCGGTTTTCACGATCAAGATGCAACTGGTGCCGGCGGAACTGCCCAATCTCGGCGAACCCGAGACGGGCCATCAAAATATGGACGATCTGGCATGACGAGCCTGGACGTCAGGATATTGGTGGTCGACGACGAACCGCCGATCCGGAAACTGCTTCGCGTCGGGCTTGGCAGCCAAGGCTATGCGATCAGCGAGGCGCCGAACGCCAGGGCGGCGATTGAACTCATCGAGACGGAAAAGCCGGACCTTGTGCTGCTCGATCTCGGCCTCCCCGGCATGAGCGGCCATGATTTGCTGCGCAAATGGCGGGATGATGGCCTGGACATTCCCGTGGTTATTCTTTCCAGCCGCACTGATGAGGCCGGCATCGTGTCCGCCCTCGAACTCGGCGCCGACGACTATGTCACCAAGCCGTTCGGTATGAACGAGCTTGTCGCACGCATCCGCGTAGCGCTTCGCCACAAGTTTCAGCAGCAGGGTGAGAGACCGGTGTTCCAAACCGGCGACCTCTCCGTCGATCTGGTGAAGCGCGTCGTCAAGGTCGAGGACAAGGAGATAAAGCTCTCGCCGAAGGAATACGACATTCTTCGCACCTTGGTGCAGCACGCCGGCAAGGTTCTCACCCACCAGTTCCTGCTGAAGCAGGTCTGGGGCGATTCCACCGACGTTCAATATCTCAGAGTCTACGTCCGGCAGATCAGGCAAAAGATCGAAAAAACGCCCGACCAGCCCCGCTATATCACCACCGAGACCGGCGTTGGATACCGGCTGCGCGAAATCGATTGACGCGACGAGCATCCGAAGCCGAAATGCCTCTTCCAATCCGCTTCAAATCAGCGGCGGCCATGGTGTCGCCGGACAAAAGCCCTATATTAAGGAAAGATCGGTTTTGTGCGGGAATGAATGGATGTCACGGCTTCGTCTATTGACGTTTTTAGGGTCGGCAATGCTGACCGCGGCGATGCTGTCGGGCGTAAATCCTGCTGCATCGGCACAGGTCGTCAGTCCCGCCGACCGCAACGTGTTGATCCAGCAGGACCAGTTGCAGATGTTGGAGAACAGGCTGCGGCGGCAGCAATACCAGCAGCAGCAACAGCAGTACCGTGCCCAGGATCGCCAAATCCCAATACCGCAACGGCAGGAGGTGCCGCAGATGAGGCCAACTTGCCAGTTGCTGCCGTCAGGGAGCGGCTTTGTCAGCACCTGCCGCTGACGACCGGTCCCTTTCATTTATTTAGCCGGCTTATATACTGGGGAAACCGCTCCGCCTGCGCCCCATTGAAAGCGAGCGAGTTTGCAACGCTGCCCTTGCCGTCTGGGCACCGATTCGACTGGATTATCGAATGGCAGCCAGCAAGAAGAAGGTTGTACGCAAGGCAAGGAAGGGCGACGGGGTTCGCCAGGTCGCGGCGATTCCCTTTCGGCTGAACGAGCATGGCGATGTCGAGGTGATGCTGGTCACATCGCG
Organism: Mesorhizobium sp. M0816; assembly: GCF_040320005.1. Lineage (NCBI taxonomy): Bacteria > Pseudomonadati > Pseudomonadota > Alphaproteobacteria > Hyphomicrobiales > Phyllobacteriaceae > Mesorhizobium > Mesorhizobium sp. M0816. The sequence goes on from NZ_JAMYOT010000015.1 coordinate 15,648, forward strand.
AACGACGAGGCGCTTCATCGTGCCGAAGGGCTGGCCGATGAAGGGCAAGAGCGGCCGCAAGGCGGCCACCATCGAAGCACAGGAAGAAGCCGGTGTTCTCGGCAAGACACTGAAACAGCCGGCCGGCACCTACCACTACTGGAAGCGGCTGGCGAACCGCTTCGTTCGCGTCGACGTCGTCGTCTATTTGCTGGAAGTAACCGAGGAGCTTGCCGACTGGCAGGAATCCAAGAGGCGTCAGCGGGCATGGCTGACGCCGACCGACGCGGCGGTGCTGATCGACGAGCCGGATCTTTCGACGCTGGTGAGGAACATCAGGATTGCCGAGTTGGAGCATAATCCCAAAAAGCAGAGTCCGGCGTTCGGAAAAGATCCCGCTCAATAGAAGATGGAGGCCTGCCCCGACTGTGTCGGGATGGAATTGGTCCCAGCGCCCGCCGCCGCCGTCTCTTGAACCGATGCCTCACTGACTGCCATCGTCTTCCTCGGGCAGAGGCCGCGCCGGCGTGCCGGTATAGGCCCACAGCCATTCGCGCGGCAGCGGCCCCTTGTTGCGGTCGCTTTCCTGCGACTGTTCCCACGCATGTGCGAGGATGCCGACCGAGCGCGACAGCACGAAAAGGCCGCGCGTCAGCGGCGGCGGAAAGCCGAGCTCGCCGTAGATGACGGCCGTGGCGCCGTCGATATTGAGCGGGATTTTTTTGCCCTTGCGCCGCGCCACCTCGGCCTCGATCGCCTCGGCGATATCGGCGAAGCGCCCGCTGACGATGCCGCGCGCGGCAAAGTCGCGGGTTAGCTCGATGAGGCGGGGCGCCCGCGGGTCGACCGGATGGAAACGATGGCCGAGCCCGGGCACATAACCGTTTTCCCCGGCAAGGAAACGATCGAGCCGCGCCGACACGGCGTCCGCAAGCGGCATGCCGGCGTCCAGTTCGGCAGCGATGTCTCCGTAGAAGGAAAGCGCCTGTTCGCCGGCGCCGCCATGCACATCGCCAAGCACGTTGACGGCTGATGCCATGGCGCTGTTGATGCCGACGCCGCAGGTGATCGCCATACGGGCGATGGCGATCGACGGCGCCTGCGGCCCATGGTCGACGGCAGCACCCAGCGCGATGCCAAGCAGCGCCGCCTGCTCCTCGCTTGGCGTTTCGCCGCGCAGCATGAGCCAGATCATTGCCGGAAAGCTGACGCGACCGATCAGATCCTGGATTTCATAGCCGCGCAGCCGGATGACGCCGGGGCGCATCTCGATGATGCCGGTCTGCCACCATTCCTCGCCGCGCGCGCGACCAGTCTTGTTTTGCGTTCCGCTCATGCCTTCGCTCTTTTCTTGGCGCGTGGCGGCAGGTCGGCAAAAACCTCGTCCATATGCTCGCCCAGCCCCGGCGGCGGCCTGCTCGGCAAAGGTGCCTTGCCATCGACCATGAAGCCGCCGCGCACCACGGTCAGCGGCTTGTCCATTCCGGACACAGCCTGGAAGCGCGCCGTCATGCCGCGCTCGATCACCTGTTGCTCCTGCAGTATCTGCGGGATTGTCAGCACCCGGCCTGCCGGCACGCCGGCGCGATTGAACGTCTCCTCCCAGGCGGCGGCCGAGCCGCTCGCCAAGGCATCCTCGATCAGCGCTTTCAATGCAATGCGGTTCTGCTTGCGCGTTTCTCGCTCGGCAAAGCGGACATCCGAGGCCAGCTCCGGCCGGCCGATCAATCGGCACAGCGCGATGAACTGCTCCTGCTTGTTGGCTGCGATGTTGAGCAAGCCGTCGCCGGTGCGAAACGCGCCAGACGGTGCGGCCGTCATGTTTTCATTGCCCATCGGCTGCGGCTCGACGTCCGCCGTCAGATAGTTCGACACCGGCCAGCCGAGCGCAGAAAGCGTGCATTCGAGCATCGACACGTCCAGGAACGCGCCCTCGCCTGTCGTCTTCTGCTTGACCAATGCGGCGGTAATGGCGAACGCCCCGACCAGCCCGCCAAGCGTATCGGCAACCGGATAGCCGACACGCAGCGGCGCCGTTTCCGGTGTACCGGTGATGCTCATAATCCCGGAAAGACCCTGGATGATCTGGTCGTAGGCTGGATTGTCGCGCATCGGCCCGGTCTGGCCGAAGCCCGATATCGCACAATAGACAAGGCTTGGCCGGACCTCCTTCAGCCTGGCATGGCCAAGCCCCAGCCGGTCCATTACGCCGGGGCGGAAATTCTCGACCAGCGCGTCGGCCGAAGCGACCAGATCGAGGAAGCGTTCGCGGCCGGCCTCCTGCTTGAGATCGAGCGCCACCGAGCGTTTGCCGGCATTCTGCGCCAGGAACGAAGCGCCCATGCCCGCCCGGTTGAGCTCCGGCGAGGCGCCGAGCTGGCGCGCCAGATCACCGCCTTGCGGCGTCTCGACCTTGATGACGTCGGCCCCGAGCAACGCCAGCTGGTAGGCGCAATAGGGGCCGGCCAGCACATTGGTCAGGTCAAGAACGCGGATGCCGGAAAGCAGGTCTGTCATGACGTCACGAACAGCTCAGGCATCGCCCGGCACGTGCTCCGGTCCACGCATGCGTCTGTGCTCGATGTAGGCCCAGATATGCGGTCCAACCAGCCCGATGAAGGCCAGCGTCAGCAGCGTCAGCGACAGCGGATGCTTGTAGAACACCGTCCAATCGCCGTTGGAGATGGTCATCGCGCGGCGGAACTGCGTTTCCGCAAGCGGCCCGAGAATCATGCCGATGATGACGGGCGCGGTCGGGAAATCGAAACGCCGCATCAGAAAGCCGGCGGCACCGAGCAGATAGAGGATGACGAGGTCGATCGGCGATTGCGAGATGCCGTAAGTGCCAACCGTGGCGAACACCAGGATGCCGGCATAGAGTTGCGGGGCCGGGATCTTCAGCAATCGCACCCAGAGCCCGATCAGCGGCAGGTTGAGGACGACGAGGATGAAATTGGCGATGAACAGGCTGGCGATCAGCCCCCACACCAGGTCGGCCTGTGTCGTCAGCAGCAGCGGCCCCGGATTGATACCGTAGCTCTGGAACGCCGACAGCATGATCGCGGCCGTCGCCGAGGTCGGCAGGCCGAGCGTCAGCATCGGCACCAGCACGCCGGCCGCGGATGCATTGTTGGCGGCCTCCGGCCCGGCAACGCCCTCGATGGCGCCGACGGTGCCGAACTCCTCCTTGTGTCTGGAGAGTTTCTTCTCGATCGCATAGGACAGGAAGGTCGGGATTTCGGCGCCGCCGGCCGGCATGGCGCCTATCGGGAAGCCGATCAGGGCGCCGCGCAGCCATGGCCTCCACGAGCGCGACCATTCGGCCGCGGTCATATAGAGCGACCCTTTCAACGGCACGATATCGTCCTTACCGGCATAACGGCGCGAGGCCATGTAAAGCGTCTCGCCAACGGCGAACAGGCCAACGGCGACGACGATGACGTCGACGCCGTCGAGCAATTCGCTCGTGCCGAAGGTGAAGCGCGGCTGCCCCGTCTGCAGGTCGACGCCTATCATGCCGACGACGAAGCCGACGAACAGGCTGGTCAGGCCGCGCACCGACGACGAGCCGAGCACTGCCGAAACCGTGATGAAGGCCAGCACCATCAGCGAGAAATATTCGGCCGGGCCGAAGGCCAGCGCGAATTTGACGACGATCGGCGCCAGGAAGGCAACGCCGATGGTGCCCAGCGTGCCGGCGACGAAGGAGCCGATCGCCGAGGTCGCCAGGGCCGCACCGCCGCGGCCGGAGCGGGCCATCCGGTTGCCTTCCAGCGCGGTGACGATGGTGGCGCTTTCGCCAGGCGTGTTGAGCAGGATCGATGTCGTCGAGCCGCCATACATGGCGCCGTAGTAGATGCCGGCAAACAGGATGAAGGACGCCTCCGGCGCCACCTGATAGGTGATCGGCAACAGCAGCGCGATGGTCAGTGCCGGCCCGAGGCCGGGCAGCACGCCGATCGCAGTCCCCAGCGTGGTGCCGACCAGGCACCATATGAGATTGATCGGCGAGAAGGCGACCGAAAATCCGTGCGCGAGATGGCCGAGCGTTTCCATGGCGTCAGCCCCTCAGCATGGCAACGACCGAATCGACGATCGCGTTCAGCTGGTTTTCGATGAAGCCGGCGCCGATATTGACGCCAAGCGCCCTGGCAAAGCCGAAATAGGCGGCCAGCGCCAGGATCAGCCCGAGCAGCACGTCACGCAGCGGACGCCGGCTGCCGAAACCGTGGCAGATGAGAACGAACATGATGACAGATGCAGCGGTAAAGCCGAGCCGCTGGATTAGCACCAGATTGGCGATCAGTCCGAGGGCGACGATGCCCATCGCCTTCCAGTCGGTCGGCGTCTCCTTTTCGTCCTCCGGCTGCCATCCGCCCCGCAAGGCGGCAATGATGAGCAGCAGCGACAGGATCATCATCCCGGTCATGGTGATGTAGGGAAAGACGGTCGGACCGACCTTGGAATAGAGCGGCGACACCGGGATTGCCAGCGTCTGCCAGGCAACCGCACCGGCACAGGCGAGGAGCCCGACGCCGATCAGCAGTTCGGGCACTGCAAGGCGCGGCGGCGCCGGCTGGTCGCTGGTGCTCATCATCGTCCTCCCAATGTCGGTCCCTTCGGGCCGGTTCTCCTTGGACCGGTCTCACTCGGCCGATCTCGGCGTAGTTTCACCTCCGGCGCCGCGTATGTCCATGCGGCTGGCGAAAGTCGGCAAGGGTTGGCGCAGGCTGCCGCCCCTTGCCGAGAGCATCACGCTAGGCCGAGGTCCTTGAGGATCGTCCCGATGCGGGCCGTGTCTTCTGCGACGAATTTCGCATAATCGTCACCGGTGAGCAGGATCTGCGTCCAGTTGCGGTTCTTGCATTCGGTGGCCCAGGCGTCGCTCTTGGCCATGGTCTCGATCAGCTTGATCATTGCTGCCTTGTCGGCGTCCGAGACGCCGGGCGGTGCGAAGACGCCACGCCAGTTGAACAGCTCGACATCTATGCCGGCTTCCTTCATCGTCGGCGCATCGATCCCCTCCTGGCGTTTGTCCGCGGAGATGGCCAGCAGCCGCAGCGCACCCGCCTTGACCTGTTCGGCGAACTCGCCATAGCCGGAGATGCCGGCCGCGACCTGGTTGCCGAGCAGCGCCGAAAGCGCCTCGCCGCCGCCGGCGAACGGCACATAGGAAAGATTGGTGGCCGGAACACCAACGGTCTTGGCGATGAGGCCGAACAATATATGGTCCGAGCCGCCGGCCGAACCGCCAGCAACCGGAACCTGCGTCGGGTCAGCCTTGAGAGCAGCGACAAAGTCCGCGGCCGTCTTGAACGGCGAGGCGGCCGGCACCACAAGCGCCTCGAACTCGCCAGTAAGGCGGGCGATTGGCGTGACCTCGGTAAGGTTGTTAGCCGCCTTGTTGGCGATGATCGCGCCGACCATGACCATGCCAGCCACCATCAGCGCATTGCCCTTGCCCTTCCACTGATTGACGAATTGCGGCAGGCCGACAGTACCGCCGGCGCCGCCGACATTGGTGATCTGCGAGCCGGAGATCAGTTTTTCACTGCGCAGCACCTGGTCCATGGCGCGCGCCGTCTGGTCCCAGCCGCCGCCTGGCGCCGCCGGCACGAAAATCTGCAGCTGCGGCGCGTCCTGCGCGAAGGCGGGGATAAAATGCGATTGCGCGAGTCCGGCAGCACCTGCTGCCGCGGTGCTCATCAAGAATCGGCGTCTGTTCAGCATGGGATTCCTCCAAATCGCGACACCTCCTCCGGTGCCTGCCAGAAACGTGGCCTGACTTCAGACCCGCTCGATAAAATTCATGCAGAGTTTGCGTCCTCCTGTCAAAGACAGAACACGCCGCATGCGGCACAATCGGCCTGCGCGATTTTCAGGCTGGCGGACCGGACGCCCGAAGACGACGTGGCAGGCAGTGCCAAACAGCATCCGTCAGGGTTGCCGCTCCAGCAGGATGGTCGGCTTGCCTTGGTAGACGGTTCGCAGCACTTCGCCATAACCGCATTTTGCCGCGACGTTCAGCGAGCCGGTGTTTTCCGGATCGATGATGCAGACGGTCTTCGCGGCTGCAAATGCCTCATCGCCCCAGGCAAGCACCCGTGCGACGACTTCGCTGGCCAACCCCTGGCCATGCACGCCCGAAACCAGAGCCCAGCCGGCCTCCGGAATGCCCTCGATCGACGGCGTCATGTCGCGTTTCAGATCGTGAAAGCCGGCCTCGCCGATGAAGCGGCCGGTCGCCTTTTCCTCGATCGCCCAGAAGCCGTAGCCCAGAAGCGACCACAGGCCGGCATGGCGCAGGAAACGCATCCAGCTTTCCTCCCGCGTGCGCGGCTTGCCGCCGATAAAACGGGTGACGACGGGATCGGCCCACATTGCGACATAGGCGTCGAAATCGTCCAGCCGGTGCGGCCGCAGGACCGTGCGAGAGGTCTCAATCACTGGGGCGACAATTGTATGCGGACTGGCCATGGTCATGTCTCGGTTGTGTTGCCGGTGCCTAATGCAGGTCATCCAACGGTTAGGACAGCGACATGCATGAGACGGGGAATCAAAATCCGTTGCGTAAAACAAGAGCCAAGGCTGTGTAGATTATCTTCCAGGCTGATGTGAATTCTGCCAAGCAGTGTTATTTTTCGCCAGTATTGGTTCACGTGCGTTCGGTTTCGGCGCTGCCGTCCGACAGAGGGGAACAGCATGGACACCACCGACCTTGTGCTTGCCATCTTCCATCATCTGCTGGTGTTTTCGCTGGCAGGCATCATCGGCGCCGAGTTCGTCCTGATCCGCAGCGACTTGTCCGCCGCGACGCTGAAGCGGCTTGTCGGCATCGATCGCCACTACGGCATCATCGCCATGCTGATCATCGTCGCCGGCATCGGCCGCGTCATCTATGGTCTCAAGGGCTGGGAATTCTACGTCTACAACTGGATGTTCTGGGCAAAGATGGCCGCTTTCGCAATTGTCGGCCTGTTGTCGATTATCCCGACCGTCCGATTCCTGTCCTGGAACAGGCAGGCGAGCGCCAGTTCCGGCTTCCAGGTGCCTGCGGCGGAGCTAGCGTCCGTTCGCACCTATGTCCGCACCGCGGCCTTCATCTTCCTCTTGATCCCGGTGTTCGCGGCGGCGATGGCGCGCGGCTATGGCTACTAGCATAGGTTGGAGGAAGGGCATCGCACGGCCCAGCCTTCCCACTCATTTGCGCGGATAGACGTGCAGTTTGCCGTTTGAGCCCGATTGTCATTTGTCGGGTTGCGCTAGTTATTGCTCCATCTACAGTCAGTTTTGAGAGGAACTCCACGCAGCGGTTGGTAATTCGTATCATGGGAGGAATCACGATGAGAAAATTCGTCGCCGCGCTGGCTGTCGCTGCGGCCGCCATGCTTTACCCACCGGCCGCTGGCGCGCAGACCTACCCCGAACGCACCATCACCATTGTCGTGCCGTTTTCGGCCGGCGGCCCTACTGACACCGTCACGCGTCTTGTCGCGGAAGCCATGTCGAAGGACCTCGGCCAGCAGGTCATCGTCGAGAATGTCGGCGGCGCCGGCGGCACACTGGGCGCCGGCCGCGTCGCAAATGCCGAGCCTGACGGCTACACGCTGCTCCTCCATCACATCGGCATGGCGACAAGTGCTACGCTCTACAGAAAGCTCGCCTACGACACGCTGAACGCATTCGAATATGTCGGCCTCGTCACCGAGGTGCCGATGACCATCGTCGGCCGCAAGGACCTCGAGCCGACCGATCTGAAGGGGCTGGTCGACTACGCCAAGGCCAACAAGGACAGCATCACCGTTGCCAATGCCGGGATCGGTGCCGCCTCGCATCTGTGCGGCATGCTGTTTATGAGCGCCATCGGCACGCCGCTGGTCACCGTACCCTACAAGGGCACCGGCCCGGCCATGACCGATCTTCTCGGCGGCCAGGTCGACATCATGTGCGACCAGACGACCAATACCACCAAGCAGATCCAGGGCGGCACGATCAAGGCTTATGCCGTAACCTCGCCGCAACGGCTAGACGTGCTGCCGGACGTGCCGACGACGATAGAGGCCGGTCTTCCCCAGGTGCAGGTCGGCATCTGGCACGGCATCTATGCACCCAAGGGCACGCCGGCCGAGATCACCGAACGCCTGTCGAAATCTCTGCAGGTGGCGCTGAAGGACCAGAACGTCGTCGCCCGATTTGCCGAACTCGGCACCAAGCCGTCGCCCGAGGCCGATGCCACGCCGGCCGCGCTCAAGGCCAAGCTGGAAAGTGAGATTGCGCGCTGGAAGCCGATCATCGAAGCGGCCGGCCAGTACGCCGACTAAAGGTTTTCAACGGGGCGCCGCCAGCGCCCCGTTTTTACACCGGCATCGGCACGCCCGTGAGGCGGGCCGGGAGGACGCCATGAAACCTTTCGCAATCGACAGAACCAACGGCATATGCGCCGCGCTGTTGATCTTTATTGGCGCCTTTTTCGCGCTGCAGTCGCTGGGCCTCGAAATCGGCACCGCCTTTCGCATGGGGCCGGGCTATTTCCCCCTGGTTCTGGCGATCGTGCTCATTCTGCTCGGCGCCGTCATCCTAGTCGAGGCAGTGCGCTTCGAGAGTGAGCCGATCGGTTACATTGCGTGGCGCGGCATGCTGTTCATCCTGCCTGCTCCGATCTTCTTCGGCCTGACGGTGCGCGGCCTCGGCTTCATCCCGTCGATCTTCCTGACGGCGCTGATCGCATCTTTCGGTAGCGGCCGTATGAAGCCGCTGACTGCACTCGTGCTGTCAGCCGGCCTGACGCTGTTCGCATTCGTCGTCTTCAGCTACGCACTCGGCCTGCCGTTTCGGCGTTTCGGCCCGTGGTTGCCACTGTCGTTGTGAGGAGATGAAATGGAACTCCTCAACAACCTCGCACTCGGCTTTTCGACAGCCACATCTTTGGCAAACCTCGGTTTCTGCCTGATCGGCGTCCTTCTCGGCACGCTGATTGGCGTTCTGCCCGGCATCGGTGCCACCGCAACCATCGCCATGCTGTTGCCGATCACCTTCCAGATCGGCGACCCGGTTTCCTCTCTCATCATGCTCGCCGGTATCTATTACGGCGCGCAGTATGGCGGCTCGACCACCGCCATTCTCATCAACATGCCCGGCGAATCCTCGTCGGCCGTCACCGCAATCGACGGCTATCAGATGGCCAGGAACGGCCGCGCCGGAGCAGCCCTGGCGACCGCGGCGATAGGCTCGTTCTTTGCCGGCACGGTGTCGACCTTCCTCGTCGCCATCTTTGCCCCACCGCTGACGGCGATAGCGCTGAGATTCGGCGCGGCCGAGTATTTTTCGCTGATGATCGTCGGCCTGGTCTCGTCCGTCGCGCTCGCCCACGGCTCGATCGTCAAGGCGCTGGCTATGGTCGTGCTCGGCCTGCTGCTGGGACTTGTCGGCACCGATATCTACACCGGTACGCCCCGCTTCACACTCGGTATCCGCGAATATGCCGACGGGCTGAATTTCGTCGCAGTGGCGGTCGGTGTCTTCGGCGTCGCCGAGATACTGCGCAACCTCGAAAACGAGCATGAGCGTTCCGTGCTGATCCGAAAGATCTCCGGCCTTATGCCGACCCGCGAAGATTTTCGGCGCATGGCGGCTCCCATCGTGCGCGGAACGATCATCGGTTCGGCGCTCGGCATCCTGCCGGGAGGCGGCGCGATCCTTGCCGCCTTTGCCTCCTACACCGTCGAAAAACGTGTCTCGAAAAATCCCGGGGAATTCGGCAAGGGCGCCATCGAAGGCGTCGCCGGACCGGAATCGGCCAACAATGCCGGCGCCCAAACCTCCTTCATCCCGATGCTGACGCTCGGCATTCCGGCCAACCCGGTAATGGCGCTGATGATCGGCGCGATGATCATCCAGGGCATCGTGCCCGGCCCCAATGTCGCCATCGAACAGCCTGCACTGTTTTGGGGTATCATCACCTCGATGTGGATCGGCAATCTGATGCTGATCATCTTGAACCTGCCGCTGATCGGGCTTTGGGTGAAACTTCTTACCATCCCCTACTATGTGCTCTTCCCGATCATCATGGCGTTCTGCTCGATCGGCGTTTACAGCGTCAACACCAACGTCTACGACCTCTATGCCGTCGCCTTCTTCGGCTTGCTTGGCTACCTCCTGACCAAGCTGCGCTGCGAACCTGCGCCGCTGCTGCTCGGCTTCGTGCTCGGCCCGCTGCTCGAGGAAAACCTACGCCGCGCCATGATCCTCTCGCGCGGCGATCCGAGCACCTTCGTGACGCGGCCGATCAGCGCCAGCCTGCTCCTCATCGCGCTTGCCGTGCTCGTCATCGTGTTTCTCCCCGCGGTCAGGAAGAAGCGCGAGGAGGTGTTCGTCGAGGAGAGTTCCTGAATGTGGACGGCGCCACATACGAGGAACTTCAGAGTCACTTGCCGGGCACTGACTCAGTAGCCGCTTCTACTGGCCCGAGCGGCGCGATCTCGACCAGCGGTGCAGGCACGCTGGTCGTCTTTTCCTTGGCCTTGCAGATATCGGCGATGACGCAGGCCGGGCAATCCGGCTTGCGCGCCTTGCAGACATAGCGGCCGTGCAGGATCAGCCAATGATGCGCGTGCCGCATATATTCATCCGGAATGATCTTCAGGAAACCTTGCTCGACCTGTTCCGGCGTCTTGCCCGGCGCCAGGCCGAGCCTGTTACCGATGCGGAAGATGTGCGTGTCGACCGCCATCGTATGCTGGCCGAATGCCACGTTGAGCACGACGTTGGCGGTCTTGCGGCCGACACCCGGCAGCTCGACCAGTTGATCGCGATCCTCAGGCACCTCGCCGCCATGGTCGCGGATCAGCGCCTCCGACAGCGCGATGACGTTCTTGGCCTTGTTGCGCCATAGCCCGATGGTGCGGATATGGTCGCCGAGCTTGGCCTCGCCTAGCGCCAGCATCTTTTGCGGCGTGTCGGCGATTTTGAACAGCGCCCGCGTCGCCTTGTTGACGCCGGCGTCCGTCGCCTGAGCCGAAAGCACCACCGCCACCAACAGCGTGAAGGCGTTGATATGTTCGAGCTCGCCCCTCGGTTCCGGCCGCTGAACGGAAAAGCGCCGGAAAATCTCATGCACCTCGGCCGCGCTGTAAAGCGCCCGCGATCTCGCCGGCCGCGGACGCGGCTTGACGTTCGAGCCGTCGCGGCGGCCGGGCAACAGGTCTTTTTTTAGCGCAGAAGAGTTTTTGGGCTTGGGGCTTGTCATTGCCTTCCTATAATATTCCCCAATGAGCGACACAAACGCCTCATTTCAGGCCGACGAGCCATTTTTCCAGGCGCTGCTGACACCGCACCGGTCGCTGGGCAAGACCGGCTTTGCCATCCTGATGGGCGCCCTGCTGTTCGGCTGGCTGGTGACCGGAGCTTTTTTTCTGTCGCGCGGCGCCTGGCCGGTGTTCGGCTTCTTCGGCCTCGACGTGATCGCCGTCTACATCGCCTTCCGCGCCAATTATCGTGCCGCCCGGGCTCGCGAGGAGGTATCGGTGTCGCGCACCAGCCTCGACATCCGCAAGACTGCCCCGTCAGGCAAATCGGAAGCACACCGCTTCAATCCGTTCTGGGCGCGCTTTTCGATCGCCCGCCACGCCGAGATCGGCATCACCAGAATGGCGGTCGAGGCGCAAGGAAAAACCGTCTCGATCGGCGGCTTCCTCAACCCTGCCGACCGCGAAAGTTTTGCCACCGCATTTTCGCGCGCTCTGGCAGCCGCCAAGGCGCGCTGAGCCAGCGTTTCAGAACCGATAGCGCAACAGCCTGCCGATCTTGCGCAATGCTGGAATGTATTTCCAAAGGCGAACGAACAGTTTCGCGAACCAGCGCATGCGAGCGGCATGTTCCGGCTTATAGGCAGGGATGTCCTCGACGAACCGCAGCTTCGGAACGGCTCGCTCCAATTCATGCGGGTTCTCGATGCTCCAGTGGACCTCGGCGCCGGTGGCGCGGAAGGAGGAATTGAGGCGAATGATCTTCAGTCCCAGGCGACTATAGGCATCGAAAACCAGTTCGCCGCTCGAAAGATGTCCCACCAAACGAGAAAACAGTTGCTGCCCCTCCTCGGCACCCAGGTAGGGAGTCAGGCCTTCCGCCACGACTATGGCCGGGCGATCCCGAGGTACTTTGTTCAGCCATCCAGGTTCGGTGACCGACGAAGCGATCAGATGGTAGTGATCCCGCACTGGATAGAGCTTGCGCCTGAGATCGATGACTTCGGGATAGTCGACGTCGAACCAGTCCACGCCGGCTGGCGGGTCGATACGGAATATGCGCGTATCGAGCCCACACCCGAGATGCAGTACGATGGCGTCAGGATTTCGGGCGAGAAAGTCCTGAACGCAGACGTCCAGCGTCTTTGCCCTGATTGCTAGACCGATGCCGAGATTGTTGTCGACCTTGAGCCGTGAGAAATCATAATCGATGTTGCGCACCGCCTCGTCGGCAAAGTAGTCCCTGAGCAGCGAATTGGGCAGCCGGCTCTCCAGCGCCTTGCCGTAAAGTGTCAAAAGCAAAGTCTCCTTTGCCCCGGTCAAGTTTACTTTTTCACCAGCCACGACCGTCCTTCCCATTCAAAGCCGACTCTATCTGGGTACATGCTGCGGGAAAGCAAGTTTCGGGTGGTGATCGGCGCCGCGAAGGACGATATTCGCACTCAAGGAGATACTGCCATGAACGCCCAAATGCCTCTCAAAACGACAGCAATCCTTCAGAAAGACATCACGCCTGAAGGTGGAGACTACGAAATCGTCCGTCGTGCCATCGAAAAGATCAGCCTCGACTATCGCGACCAGCCTTCGTTGGAAGTGCTGGCCGAGGAGGTCGGCGAGACGCCGACCGGGCTGCAGAAGCTGTTCACCCGCTGGGCCGGCCTGTCGCCCAAGGCTTTTCTGCAGGCCGTCACCCTCGATCATGCGCGCAAGCTGCTCGATGCCGGCATGCCGCTGCTTGAAACCTCGTTCGAACTCGGCATGTCCGGCCCAGGCCGGCTGCACGATCTGTTCGTCACCCACGAAGCGATGTCGCCGGGCGATTACAAGACCCGCGGCGCAGGGCTCACCATCCGCTACGGCTATCATATCTCACCTTTCGGCATCGCGCTGATCATGGTGACGGACCGCGGCCTTGCCGGCCTCGCCTTCAACGATCCCGGCGGCGAGCGTGCGGCCTTTGCCGACATGTCCAGCCGCTGGCCGAATGCGACCTATGTCGAGGACATGGCGGCGACGGCGCCCTATGCCGCGCGCATCTTCGATCCGTCGCTGTGGCGCGCCGACCAGCCGCTGCGCGTCGTCATGATCGGCACAGACTTCCAGGTCCGTGTCTGGGAGGCCTTGCTGCGTATTCCGATGGGCCAGGCCTGCACCTATTCCTCGATCGCCGCGCGCATCGGCGCACCGAGTGCCAGCCGGGCTGTCGGTGCCGCGGTCGGTGCCAATCCGATGTCCTTCGTCGTGCCGTGCCACCGGGCTCTCGGCAAGTCCGGCGCACTCACCGGCTACCATTGGGGCCTGACCCGCAAACGCGCCATCCTCGGCTGGGAGGCGGGACAGGTCTCTTCTTGAATAGCCAACGAATGGAACGACACGAGCGATGCAAGGACCGCTAGGGTGACAAGCAGCGATCTTACGGAGTAGCTTCCCGCGCAATTAGAGTGGTATGCGCTAGCGGGAGGCACTTCTTGATCGTCGTCATCGGCTCCATCAATCTCGATCTCATCGCAAGTGTCGACCGCTTGCCCGGTCCCGGCGAGACCGTGCGCGGCTCCGGTTTCGCTACTGCCCCCGGCGGCAAGGGCGCCAACCAGGCGCTGGCCGCCGCCCGCGCCGGCGCCAAGGTGCGCATGGTCGGCGCGGTCGGCAAGGACAGCTTCGCCAGCGACGCTCTGGCGCTGCTGCGCGACGGCAAGATCGACCTGTCCGGCGTCGGCGAGACCTTTGCCTCGACCGGTACCGCGTTGATCATGGTCGGCGCCGACGGCGAGAACGTGATCGCCGTTGTGCCGGGCGCCAATGATTCGGTCGTGCCGGGTGACCTTTCCAAGGCTTTCGTAAAAAACGGCGACGTCGTGCTGCTGCAACTGGAGATCCCGCTGCAGACCGTCGAGGCAGCACTCGACGCGGCAAGGACAGCCGCCGCGATGACCGTGCTCAACACCGCACCTTTCCATGGCGACGCGGCCGGCTTCCTCGGCAAGGCCGACTATCTCGTCGCCAACGAAACCGAGTTCGACCTCTATGGCGAGGCGCTGTCGTTGAATGGCCGCGACCGCCCGGCACGGATGCGCGACTATGCCGCGAGAACCGGCCGCACCATCGTCGTCACGCTTGGCTCGGACGGCGTTCTGGCGGCAACGCCGGACGATCTCCTGATGGTTCCGGCGCTGAAGATCACCCCGCTCGACACGGTCGGTGCCGGCGACACGTTCTGCGGCTATTTTGCAGCCGGGCTGGCAGCCGGCCTGCCGCTCGACCAGGCGCTTGCCCGCGCTGCCGCAGCCGGTTCGCTGGCCTGCCTGAAAGCCGGTGCACAGCCGGCCATCCCGCTGGCCAGGGACGTCGATGCCGCCCTGCAGAAATCTACAGGCTGAAGCCGGATGACAGCGATGCGCCCGACGACCAAGCATGCGGTGCCGCCCGCCGGCGACATCTGCCGCCTGTCTGCCGTGGAGCTTGCCGGGAAGATCAGGCGCCGGCAGCTTTCGGTGCGCGAAGTGGTCGCGGCATGCCTCGACAGGATCGAGGCGGTGAACCCGCTGGTCAACGCTATCGTTTCATTGCGTGAGCGTGCCGACATCCTGCGCGAGGCCGACAGCGCTGACGCCCATCTGGCGCGAGGAGGAGATACCGGATCGCTGTTCGGCCTGCCGATCGCGATTAAGGATCTTTCGCTGACAAACGGCCTGAGAACCACCTTCGGCTCGCCGATCTTCGCCGATTTTGTGCCTGAGGAAGACGACTTCTTCGTCGAGCGCGTCCGCAAGGCCGGCGCGATCATCATCGGCAAGACCAACGTTCCCGAATTCGGGCTCGGCTCCAACACCTACAACACCGTGTTCGGACAGACGCTCAACGCATTTGACCCGGCGCTGACCGCCGGCGGCTCGAGCGGCGGTGCGGCGGTCGCGCTGGCGCTCGACATGGTTCCCGTTGCCGATGGCAGCGATTTTGGCGGTTCCCTGCGCAATCCCGCTGCCTACAACAATGTCTATGGCTTCCGCCCGTCGCAGGGATTGGTGCCGGCTGGCCCTGACCTTGATGTGTTTCATGCGCAGATGGGCGTCGAAGGGCCGATGGGGCGTAACGTGCGGGACATGGCGCTGCTGCTCGACGTTCAGGCCGGCTATCATCCTCGCGCGCCGCTGTCGCATGATAAGCCAGGCTCGTTCCTCGAAGGGCTGGAAGCACCGGCGGCCGGCGGGCGCATCGCCTGGCTCGGCGATCTTAACGGCCATCTGCCGGTTGAAGCAGGCATTCTACAGCTTTGCGAGGCAGCACTCGGCCGGTTCGCGGATGTATCCTTCGAGGCCGAGCTGCTGATGCCGGAATTCGACTTCGAAGCGCTGTGGCAAGCCTTTGTAACGCTTCGCCAGGCGAGCAGCGGTTGTGCACTCAAGGCGCATTACGACGATCTCCTGAAACGAAGTCTGCTGAAGCCGGAGGCCGTTTGGGAGGTGGAACATGCACTGCGCCTCACCGCGCCGCAGATCCATGCCGCCACGGTGAGGCGCTCGTCCTGGCACCGAATACTGCTATCGCTCTTCGAGCGTTTCGACCTGATTGCGCTGCCAGCCGCACAGGTCTTTCCCTTCGATGTCGTCACCCACTGGCCAAGGGAAGTGGCCGGGCGTGCCATGGACAGCTATCACCGCTGGATGCAGGTCTCAGCGCTCGCCGCGATGGGCGGCTGCCCGGCGGTCAACGTACCGGCGGGCTTCGACGCCAGGGGCCGGCCAATGGGCATGCAATTGATCGGGCGGCCGCGCGGTGACCTCTCCGTGCTGAGGGCGGCTGCCGCCTATGAGGCAACGCTGCCATGGCAGGCCGGCGCCTGCTGAAATCAGCTCCGCATTGTCGGCGCCTCGCCGACTTGCACGCAACTCATCGTCATGCATTGATCGCGACAGCGCGCCGCACGCGCGGCATCTGTGGAGGGAAAAAATGTCGCTGGAACTCTACGCCACCTATGTCGTCGCCTGCATCGTCATCATCCTGGTGCCGGGGCCGACGGTGACGCTGATCATTGCCAACAGCATCCGCCACGGCTCGCGCGCCGGGCTCGCCAATGTCGCCGGCACCCAGGCCGGGCTGGCCATCATGATCGCCATTGTCGGCATCGGGCTGACCTCACTGATCGCCGGCATGGGACACTGGTTCGAATGGGTCCGGCTGATCGGCGCCGCTTACCTGATCTGGATGGGCGTGCAGATGTTCCGCTCGAAAGGCAAGCTTAACGCCGACGGATCGGCAAAAAAGCCGCGTGGCGGCTTCTTTTTGCAGGGGCTGCTGGTGGCGATCAGCAATCCAAAGACGCTAGTGTTCTTCGGCGCCTTCTTTCCGCAGTTCATCGCGCCTGAAGGCAATTACGCGTTACAGATCGGCGTCATGGGTCTCACCGCGATGATCTTCGCCGCCGTCTCGGATTCGACCTACGCGCTGGCCGCCGGCCGCGCCGGGCGTCTGCTGTCGGCCGGCCGCGTCAAGCTCTTGTCGAGGATCAGCGGCAGCTTCCTGGTCGGCGGCGGCCTGTGGCTGGCCTGTTCCAAGGCGAAGTAACGGCCGCGAGCCCGGCGACGCCAACAGCAACATCCTGGAATAGGAAGGCCGATTGAAAGTCGGCCTTCAGGCCACCAGATGGATCAACAGTTGGGGATTCATGTCTATGCCGTGGACTTACGCGGATTTGAAAAGGAACGCGTTTGGCGTGATCCTGTCCATCGCTTTGTTCGCGGCGATGGTTCCGTCGGCTCTGAACAAATGGGCGAATGACGCAAGTCCGATCCGGTCGGTCGACCCGGTCGATGCAACGATCAAAAGTGGACAGGGTAAAGGGCGCAATATCCAATATCTGCTGGTCCTTGAGAACGGTTCGACGGTCCTCGTTTACGACGACCTCCCGCATCTGATCGGCTCGCGCGTTGGCATCGAGCGCGTCACGCGCGACAATGGCTTCGTCTTTTACCGGTTTGCAAGTTGAACCATGGCAAGAGCGCGGCTGGCCTTCACCTTGTTGATACTGCGGGAAAACCTCCGGGGCGTCATTATCACCAGCCTTGTGGTGGGCGTCTGCATTTTGGCAATCGGTGCACTGATTGCAAGGCGGAGCAGCCCCATCGTCGATGTGGAGCGCGTGACAGGCACGGTGGTTAACGTCCTCAATGCTGAAGGGGCGGTCGGTGACGGATTCCGCTATCTCTATGGAATCCGTCTCGAAGAAAGTAACCTCCTGGTGTTCGTGTATGGCGACCCGCGCGCGCCGCGCGCCATCGGCTCGCAAGTTTTGATCGAGCGACAGCGTCGCATGAACGACACCGAAACGTATCGTCTGCTTCGGGAATGAAAGACGGCGCTAAAGCCGCCCCAGCCTTTCCAGCAACAGCGCGAAAAACGCATCATGGTCGATGTCGCGCATCACCATGGCGTTCTTCGGCCGCTTTGTCACCCCCCACCAGTCGATCACCGTCATGCCCATGGTGAGCTCCGAGGCGGTTTCCACGCTGACATTGCAATTGCGACCCTTGAACAGCTTCGGCTTCAGCAGATACGCGATCACGCAAGGATCGTGCAGCGGGCCGCCGTCGGTACCGTATTTCTCCTCGTCGAAACGTTCGAAGAATTCCAGCATGTCCGCGGTGGCCGTGCCGACCCTGGTGCCGAGCTTGCGGAAGGCCTTCGTGCGCTTGGCGGTGGTCAGCGCCTTGTGGGTGACGTCCAGCGGCATCATCACGATCGGAATGCCGGATTTGAACACGACATCGGCGGCATGCGGATCGACATAGATGTTGAACTCGGCGGTCGGCGTGACGTTGCCGCCCTCGAAGAAGCCGCCGCCCATCAGCACGATTTCCTTGATGCGCGGCGCGATTTTCGGCTCGCGGATCAGCGCCAACGCAATGTTGGTGAGCGGCCCGAGCGCGCAAAGCGTGATCGTGCCGCTCTCCTCCCTCATCAGTGTCTCGACTATGAAATCGACCGCATACTCTTCCTGCAGTTTCATCTTTGGTTCGGGCAGTTGCGGCCCGTTGAGGCCGGTCTTGCCATGCACTTCCTCGGCGGTGACCAGTTCGCGCGCCAGCGGCCGGATGGCGCCTGCATAGACCTTGACGTCCGGCCGGCCGGCCAGCTCGCAGATCTTGCGGGCGTTTTTTTCGGTAAGTTTCAACGGCACGTTGCCGGCCACCGCGGTGATGCCGACGATCTCCAGCTCGGCGCTGCCGAGCGCCAGCAATATGGCGACGGCATCGTCCTGGCCGGGGTCAGTGTCGATGATGATCCTGCGGGATTGGGGCATTTCAATTCCTTGTTTTGGCAAGTCTTTTTGGGCGGGACGTGTGACGGCTTGAAGTCTGCCGGGCGGCGGACCATATCAAGACCATCGGGAAAAATGCCATCCGGGTTTTTCCACTTTATGTCGCTCTTGAGAGGACACTGTAACATGAGCCGAATGACGCCTTTTTCCAGCCCGCTTCTCCTCGGTTTCGATTCCATGGAAAAGACGCTGGAGCGCTTGGCAAAGTCCGGTGACAGCTATCCTCCCTACAACATCGAGCGCCTCAGCGGTGCCGACGGCAAAACCGAAAGGCTGCGTATCACGCTCGCCGTCGCCGGTTTCGCGGAAAGCGATCTCGATGTCACAACGGAGGAGAACCAGTTGGTCGTGCGCGGCCGTCAGAACGACGACACCGAGCGCGAATTTCTCCACCGCGGCATCGCCGCGCGCCAGTTCCAGCGCTGTTTCGTGCTGGCCGACGGCATGCGGGTGATTGCGGCGGAATTGAAGAACGGCCTTCTGTCGATCGATCTCGATCGGCCGGAATCCGAACGGCTGGTACGAAAAATAAACATATCGGTGAAAGACTGATTTTTGCCGATAGCTCTCATGCGGGATGGCCTTGAGCGGCGTCTCGCGGCAAGGAGGCTTGAAATGACCAGAACTAACGAGAATATCATCATGACCAGCGGCGAATTCGCCCATCTCGGCGAAGGTTCGGTCGCCTATCTCAGGAAAGTGTCGAGCGACGATCTGCGCGGCCGTTTCCCGGGCCTCGGCGAAATCGCGCCGGGTCTGGAACTGTGGGCCCTGTTTGCCGCTAATGGCCAGCCGATCCTGCTTTCGGACGCTCGCGACCGGGCACTGGCTGGCGCGCTGGAAAACGATCTGACCCCGGTCGCTATCCACTAACGTCGCTATCCACCAACATTGGCGCCATCGACTGACAAATACGGCGCAGCGATCTGGCTGGAAACGGACAGGGCCGCTCACGGCGGCCCTTCAAAGGATTTAATCAAAACCTCAAGCGGCGTGCGAGGCCTGCGTGTCCGACAGCAGCGCATGGATGGCCACGGCGTCGCGCGTGCCCCTGATCTTGGCAACCGTGTCGGCGTCGCGCAGCACCCGCGCGATGCGCGACAGCGCCTTGAGGTGGTCGGCGCCGGCACCTTCGGGAGCCAAAAGCAGAAACACCAGGTCGACCGGCTGATCATCGAGGGCCTCGAAGTCCACCGGTGTCTCCAGCCGGGCAAAAACGCCGGCGATCCGCTTCACCCCAGCCAGCTTGCCGTGCGGAATGGCGATGCCGTTGCCGACGCCGGTGGAGCCGAGCCGCTCGCGTTGCAGGATGGTGTCGAACACCTCTCGCTCCGGAATGCCGGAAATTGCCGCCGCCCTTTCGGACAGCAATTGCAGCAGCTG
Organism: Mesorhizobium sp. M0816; assembly: GCF_040320005.1. Lineage (NCBI taxonomy): Bacteria > Pseudomonadati > Pseudomonadota > Alphaproteobacteria > Hyphomicrobiales > Phyllobacteriaceae > Mesorhizobium > Mesorhizobium sp. M0816. Next base: position 35,568 of record NZ_JAMYOT010000015.1, read on the forward strand.
CTTTTTGGAGTTCGCCTTCAACGCCGGCATGATTGCCGGAACGCTGACGAGATCGCTCAGATCCATGCTTGAAATCCCTTGTTCGCCTGCCGTCGCCAGTCCCCACGCTCGCGTGCGGCTGGTCTTTACCCCTGCGCGACCTTGGCCGTGGACGGGTCGATCCAGCCGATATTCCCGTCCGGCCGGCGATAGACGATGTTGAGATGGTCATTTCCGGCATTGCGGAAGACCAGGACCGGGCTGTCCTTGGTGTCGAGTTCGATCACCGCTGACGCCACCGACATGGTCCGCAGCGTCATAGTCGATTCGGCGACGATGGCCGGCGCGAAATTCTCCGGTATGTCCTCCTCGTCGTCGGCAAGCGGCGCCATCACCGTATAGGCGACGTCGGTGAGCTCGCCGTTGCTATTGCCTGAATTGTGCGACTTCAGCCGGCGCTTGTAGCGCCTGAGGCGCGTTTCCAGACGGTCTGCCGCAGTATCGAAGGCAAGCGTTGGATCCTGGGCATCGCCGGTCGCCTGCAGCGAAGCACCGGAGTCCAGCCGGATCATGCAATCGGCCGTGTAGCGCGACCCCGATTTGACGACTACGATTTGCCCTGAAAAGCCCCGATCGAAATATTTCCCGATCACTTCCCCGACACGGTCGTTGATGCGCGTACGGAACGCATCGCCGATATCCATGTGTTTTCCCGATATGCGCAGTGTCATCTGAAAACTGACCTTCCTTGCTCAGGCTTCAAACTGTCCCGAGTTTATACTCGTGGTCCGCGCGCACAAGCTTTTGCGGCGTCACTTGCGCCGATTTTAGATCCGAACTTTCCGGTTGATCACAAGCCGCCTTCTTGGCCGTCCCGTGGCCTACGTCGTGACGGACCATCTCTCGTGCGGGCATCGGCGAACTCAAATCCACTCGCCAGCCCGTCTCATGCGGGCGGGCTTCTAGCCACTTCGTCGCCGCTTGTCAATGAAGGGCGAAAGCTGTGGAAATTCCGCCGGAGATCAACGGCCGGCGCTGGCCAAAGCGCGTTTTTCGCGCCGCCGCTGCACCGAAGAGGGTATGTTCATGCCTTCCCGGTATTTGGCCACCGTGCGCCTGGCGATGTCGACGCCGCTTTCCCGCAGCATGTCCACGATGGCATCGTCGGAAAGCACATCGATGGCTTTCTCCTCGTCGATCAGCTGCTTTATGCGGTCGCGCACCGCTTCCGACGAATGCGCATCGCCGCCACCTGACGAAGCGATCGAGGCGGTGAAGAAATAGCGCAGCTCGAACACACCGCGCGGCGTCAGCATGTATTTGTTTGCCGTGACCCGGCTGACCGTTGATTCGTGCATGCCGATGGCGTCCGCCACCGTGCGCAGGTTGAGCGGCTTCAGGTGCCGCACGCCGTGGACGAGAAAAGCGTCCTGCTGGCGCACGATCTCAGAGGCCACCTTGAGAATGGTCTTCGCCCGCTGGTCGAGGCTGCGCGTGAGCCAGTTGGCGTTCTGCAGGCATTCGGCAAGGAAATCCTTTTCCGCCTGGTTTTTCGCATGTGGCGTGACCTGGGCGAAATAGATGTGATCGACCAGCACGCGCGGCAGCGTCTCGGCATTGAGCTCGACCGTCCAGCTGCCGTCATTGGCTGCACGCACCTCGACGTCGGCCACGATCGCATCGCTGGCACCGCGCGAAAACGCCATTCCAGGCCGCGGGTCGAGCGCCCGGATCTCGGCCAGCATGTCGAGCAGATCCTCCTCGTCGACGCCGCAAATCCGCTTCAGCGTCTGGAAATCGCGCCGTGCCAGGAGTTCGAGATTGGCGATCAGCACCTTCATCGCCGGATCGAGCCGGTCGCGCACGGCCAGCTGCAGCAACAGGCATTCGGCGAGGTCGCGGGCGAATATGCCGGCTGGCTCAAATGTCTGGCAGACCGCCAGGACCGGTGCCATCGCCGTGGCGTCCGTGCCGAGGCGGGCGGCGATCTCGGCCATGTCGGCACGCATGTAGCCGGCCTCGTCGAGGCCGTCGGCAAGCTCGCCGGCGATCAGGCACGCCGCCGGATCAGCAAAGGCGAGCGCCACCTGCTCGCCGACATGGTCGCGCAGCGTGATGGCCGCCGCCGCCATATCCGCGACGTCGAAGCCGTCGGAGGAAGAGGTGGAACCGTTGCCGGACGCCGATTTCCATTGTGCCGTCAGGTCGGGCCCGAGCCGCTCGCTCGTACCAGGATCGTCAGGAAACAGGTTTTCCAGCGACGTATCGAGCTTTTCCGAGATCGCCTCGGCGCTCCACGCCGTTTCCGCCTCGAACCAGTCGCCGTCGGCAGCCGGTTCCGATGCGGCGTCGCCCTTCTGCGCCTGGTCGCTGGCGGCGTCCTCCTGCGGTTCGGCGCGTTCCAGCAGGGGATTGCGTTCGATCTCGTCGTCGATGAAGCGTTCCAGCTCGAGATGGGTGAACTGCAGCAGGCGGATCGACTGCATCAGCTGCGGCGTCATCACCAGCGACTGCGACTGTCGTAGCTGTAGTTTTGCCGCCAACGCCATGGTTCGGTTTCAAACGCTCCGTCTACGCACCCGCACTGCTGGAAGGAATTTTCCAGGCCAGCATAGAAACTGGCCCGGCTTTTGCTTGTCAAGGCGAGGAGCGGTAAAACTCGCCTGTCGGAGCGTTTTCAGGCAGAAAATTGAAGAAAAAGCTGCTGGACTACGCCGGAAATCCCGCTCGAGCCGGAATTTCGCACTTAGAGCGTAAATCCCTCGCCGAGATAAAGCCGCCGCACATCGGCATTTGCGACCACTTCGTCGGCTCGACCATGGGTCAGCACCTGGCCGGCATGGATGATGTAGGCGCGGTCGATCAGGCCAAGTGTCTCGCGGACATTGTGGTCGGTGATCAGAACGCCGATGCCACGTGCCGTCAAGTGGCGCACGAGCTGCTGGATGTCGGCGACGGCGATCGGATCGATGCCGGCGAAAGGTTCGTCGAGCAACATGTAGGCGGGGCGGGTTGCCAAGGCGCGGGCAATTTCGAGGCGTCGCCGCTCACCGCCGGAGAGCGACAGCGACGGAGCCTTGCGCAGATGGCTGATGTGAAATTCCTCGAGCAATTCGTCGAGCAGGCGCTCACGCTCCTTGCGGCTCTTTTCGACCACTTCGAGCACGGCCCGGATGTTTTGCTCGACATTCAGGCCGCGAAAAATCGAGGCTTCCTGCGGCAGATAGCCGATGCCGAGACGGGCGCGGCGATACATCGGCATCGACGTGACGTCGAAACCGTCGATTTCGATCGTGCCTTCATCGACCGGCACCAGGCCGGTTACCATGTAGAAACAGGTCGTCTTGCCGGCGCCGTTGGGGCCGAGCAGCCCAACCGCCTCGCCGGCGCGCACGCCCAGCGTCACGCCGCTGACGACTTTGCGGCCCTTGTAGCTTTTGGTCAGCCCCTTGGCGATCAAGGTTCCCTTGAACTTTGCCGCTTCGACGGTGACCCTGGCCGGTGCCGCAAGTTGGCTGGCGGCGCGCCCTGGAAGACGCGCCAGCAGCGACGATATGCCGGTCATCAGGGTTTCGCTGCTCCAGACTTCGCCGGCGGCGTGATCGACATCATGACGCGGCCGCCGCAGGCGTCGACCTGGGCAAGGCCGCTCTTCATCTGCACAGTGAGCTTGCAGCCGACAAGCACGTTGTCGCCTTGCGAGAGCACGACCTTGCTGCCCGAAAGCACCAGCACTTCGGTCTTCATGTCGAAAGTGCCGCGGTCGCCGGTGGCAACCTGATTGTCCGATTTGATGTAGACCTTATCGTCGACCTCGAGATGGTCGATGTTGGCGGATCCGGTCATTGCCGCGGCACCCGCCGGCTGGGCGCTTTTGGCGGCGCCTGCATCCCTGACGTAATAGACCGTCATTTTGCCGGCCTTGAGCACAGTTGGACCCTGGACGACGTTGACGTTGCCGGTGAAGACGGCAACGCTTTCCGCTTGGCGCACCTCGAGCTTGTCGCTTTCGATCTGGATCGGCTTGTCGCCCGACAGCCTGAGGCCGGACATTTGGCTGGTGGCCTTGGACTGCGCCAGCGACGGCGCCGTCCCCAAGGTCAGCCCCAAGGTTAGCAACGCCGAAATCGCGGCGAGGCGCCGTGCCGAACTACTGAACCGCATTGGTCTCTCCGCTCTTTGCCTCTGCCGCCTTCAAACTGGCGGGATCGATGTCGACGCGCACCTTGTTCTCGAAAACCAGGACCTTGCCATTGTCCTGGACCGACATCGAATCCGCCCTGATCCGCGACCCGCCGCGGCTGACATCGACGGGCTCGCTTGTCTTCATAGTGCCTTCGCCCATGTCGAGATAGACTGATTTGAATTTTGCCACCACACCATCCGTCGTCGACACGGTCACATCGCTGGTCAGGCTGAGCGTGTTGCCGTCGCGATCGTAGGTGCCGTGCGTGGCGTTGATGGCGGCCGTGTTGTCGGCCGCAATCGGCAGCTTGGCCTTGATGCCTTCCAGATCGATGATGCCCTGTTTGCTGACGTCCTGTATGGCGCGCAGGGCCGTCATCGAATAGGGCAGGTCCTGCTTGGTGAAGCCGTTGAGCTTGGGATTGGCCATCACCAGCTTGCCATCGGCAAAGGCGCCGCCGTCGGCCTGCACCTCGATTGCAGCGGGAGCCATGAGATAGGAATAGACCGGAAACGCGACCGCAATCACGGCAGCGACCAGCGGCACGGCCAGCTTGAGGATACGGACCCGGCGCGAATGACGCTGCGCAACGTCAAACGCGTCGACCCGCGCCCGGCCTGCGGCCTTGGGAGCCAACTCCGTCTCGGTGTTGGTCGGTTCGATTGGTCCCGCTAACATGACTGCTTCTTCTAAACCCCTGCCCGCCAGGCCGCCCTATAGGTGGGGTGCCGGCGCCCTCAAGCAAGCACAAGCCGAGGAAAACCGCAAAAATGTGACAGCCGCCCCTGTACAATGAAAATGGCCCCAGCGCAGCCTGTACCTCATACCAGATATGGGCGCACAGTGTTAGAGCCTGTAGAACGTGACAGGTTGAGGCTTGCCGCGAATGCCTAAGACGGCCTTTGGCGCAAGGCCGTCAGGAAACGGTAGCCGGGCGCGAATGGTTGCTTTAAAAGCATCTGCTCCCACCGACTACGAGGCTGACCATGGCATTGAGAGCCGACGACCTGATCGACCGCCGCCGCTTGCGCCGCAAGCTGACATTCTGGCGTGTTGCGGCGATTATCGTCGCAGCAGCCGGACTGATCGCCTTCTCGGCATGGATCTATGGTGACGACTTCACCGGCGCGGCTGTCGACCACATCGCCAAGGTCAAGATCGAAGGTACCATCACCGAAGACGAAGAACTGATCAAGCGGCTGGAGGCAATCCGTCAGTCGCCGCGCGTCAAGGCTGTGATCCTGTCGATCGATTCACCCGGCGGCACCACCGTCGGTGGCGAGTCGATCTATGAGGCAGTGCGCAAGCTCGCCGCCGACAAGCCGGTGGTGGCCGAGGTCGGCACGCTCGCGGCTTCGGCGGGCTATATGATCGCCACCGCGGCCGACCATATTGTCGCACGCAAATCCTCGATCGTCGGCTCGATCGGCGTGCTGATCCAGTACCCGGACGTCAGCGGCCTCATGGACAAGCTCGGCGTCAAGCTGGAGGAGGTGAAATCCTCGCCCTTGAAGGCCTCGCCTTCTCCCTTCAAGCCGACCAATGACGATGAGCGCGCCATGGTCCGCAAGCTCATCCTCGACAGCTACGACTGGTTCGTCGGCATCGTCGCCGAGCGCCGCAACATGACCAAGCCGGAGGCGCTGGCGCTCGCAGACGGGTCGATCTTCACCGGCCGGCAGGCGGTCACCAACAGATTGATCGACGCGGTCGGCGGCGAGGCCGAAGCAATCGACTGGCTTGCAGGCAAGGGTGTCGATGCCAAGCTCAAGGTGGTGGAATGGAAGGACACGGAAAAACGTGGTGGTTTCCTGTTCTCCAAGGCGATGGCGCAGACCGTCGGTGCTGCGCTTGGCCTGCCCGGCCATGGCGGCGACGTCCTTCACGAAATTGGAGCGGACCGCTTGTTTCTTGACGGTCTCGTTTCCGTCTGGCACCCTTGAGGAACCGCTTGGGACGAGTGAAAAACCAAATAAAATCATTCTGATAATTTCGGCGGCACTGCTTTTACGGGGAGCCTTTTCATGATCAAATCCGAACTTGTGCAGATCATCGCCACGCGTAATCCGCATCTTTTCCTGCGCGACGTCGAAAACATTGTCAGCGCCATCTTCGATGAAATCACCGACGCGCTTGCCGAGGGCAACCGGGTCGAGTTGCGCGGCTTCGGCGCGTTTTCGGTGAAAAATCGCCCTGCCCGCACCGGCCGCAACCCGCGCACCGGCGAATCCGTAGAGGTCGAGGAGAAATGGGTACCGTTCTTCAAGACCGGCAAGGAATTGCGTGAAAGGCTGAACGGAGGCAAATAGGCGCGGCGCCCGCCACCGCTGGTGCCTTTGCTTCCGAACGGAAAAACATGTTCAATCGCTTCATTCTCATCGTGGTTTTCGTGCCGCTGGCCGTCATCCTGATTGCGCTGGCCGTCGCCAATCGCGAACCGGTCGCCTTCACGCTCGATCCGTTCAATCCCGGCAATCCGGCGCTGACGCTGACCATGCCGCTCTTCATTTTCCTGTTCCTGGCGCTGGCCATCGGCATGATCGTCGGCAGCCTGGCGACCTGGATCAAGCAGGGCCGCTACCGCAAGCTGGCGCGCCAGCGCGGCGCCGAGGCCGAGAACCTGCGCCAGGCGGTCAGCCGCGCGCCCACCGCGTCGCAGGGCCCGGCCTTGCCGAAGCCGACGAACTGAGCCGCGACTCGGGCCTGAAGCGCAGCTGGCCTATTTCTCCACGGAGCCTTTCATGCTGACCATTTCCGCCGCCGAGGTCGACCGCGCGCTGACCTTTCCCGGGCTGGTCGAGACATTGCGCGCCGCTTTTCGCGACGGCGCCGTGCAGCCGGTCAGGCATCATCACACGGTCGAGCGGCCCGATGGCGCCGCCTCGACGCTGCTTTTGATGCCGGCCTGGACCGACTTCAACGCCGCCGGCACCTCGGCCGGTGGCCATATCGGCGTCAAGATCGTCACCGTGTCGCCCGACAACAATGCCGTCGGCAAGCCTGCGGTGATGGGGCTTTACCTCTTGCTCGACGGCACCACAGGCGAGCCGCAGGCCTTGATCGACGGCCAGAGGCTGACACAGTGGCGCACGGCCTGTGCCTCGGCGCTGGCTGCCTCCTATCTGGCCCGCGAGGACGCATCGCGGCTGCTGGTGGTCGGCGCCGGCGCGCTGTCGCCATTCCTTGCAAAGGCGCATTCGGCGGTGCGTCCGATCAAGAACATCCGCATCTGGAACCGCACGCCGGCGAATGCCGAAAAGGTCGCGGCAAAATTGCGTGCCGAGGGTTTTGCGGCCGAAGCAGCAGGCGATCTCGACGCCGAACTCGGCCAGGCCGATATCGTATCGTCGGCGACCATCACCACCATGCCACTGATCAAGGGGGCACTGTTGAAGCCCGGAACCCATGTCGATCTGGTCGGCGGCTTCACGCCGGCGATGCGCGAAAGCGACGACGACGCGATCGTACGCGCCCGCGTCTATGTCGACACCCGCGCCGGCGCCACCAAGGAAGCCGGTGACATCGTCCAGCCGCTGGCATCCGGCGTGTTGAAGCCGGAAGCCATCGTCGCCGACCTTTATGAACTCACGCGCGGCCAGAAAAAAGGCCGGCAGAACGACGACGAGATCACGCTGTTCAAGTCGGTCGGCGCAGCCCTCGAGGACCTCGCCGCCGGCATTGCCGTGTGTCGGGCAAACGTAGGGCAGCGGGGGAGTAGGGGAGTAGGGGAGTAGGAAACCGCACTGATCGTGCGGCGCCGCGCCAGCTATATTTCCTGTCACGTACTCCCCTACTGCCCTACTGCCCTACTGCCTTACTCCCTTTGCCAATAAACCCGCAGCCGGTGGCTGTCGGGATCAAGCGCGACGAAGGTGCGGCCGAAATCCATGTCGGTCGGCGTCTGCAGAATTTTCAGCCCGCGGCCGGCCCACTCGGCATGGGTGGCGTCGACGGCACCCGGCGTGTCCAGCGCAAAGACGATCTCGGCGCCACCGCCTGCTGCCGCGGCGGTCGGTTCCACGGTGTGACGCGACCAGAGGCCGAGCTTGAAGTCGTTGTCGAGCACGAACAGCACGAAGGTCGGCGAGGTCTCGACCGGTTGCCGCCCAAGCAGCGCGCTGTAGAAGGCGCCGCTTTGCTCAGGCTTGTCGACATAGAGGATGACGAAATTGGGCGGTGTCATGAATTGCTCTCCAGATGGTTTCGACTGGAGGAGCATAGCGTATGCCACTGCCAGATTCTGGCAGCAGTCTTAACTGAGCAGCAGCCTTAGCTTGGCGTGTCGAGCGTCGCCCGCCATTCTTTGAGCAGCACCTGACGGCGGCGCGGATAGCGCATGTCGGTGGCGTTGAGGCCGGATATCCGATCGGCGCGAAAGTGCCTGAAATCCTGGCGCATCTCGCACCAGGCCGCGACGACGCGCACCTTGTCGAAGAAGCCGAGTGCAAACGGCCAGACGGTGCGCTCGGAGGCAGCGCCGCCGGCGTCGCGATAGACAAAGCTCAGCTTGCGCTCCTCGCGGATGGCCTGCCGCACCACGCCGAGATCGATGCCTTCGGCGAGCTCGGTGCGCGACCCGACCAACAGCGTCGAGGCATCGAGCTCTTCGCGCAAATCGTCCGGCAGCACCGCGGCGATCTTGGCCAGCGCGTCGGTGGCGGCGTTCGCAAGCCGCCAGTCCGGCTGCTTGGCCACCCAGCGCGAACCGAGCACAATCGCCTCGATCTCCTCATCGGTGAACATCAAGGGCGGCAGCATGAAACCGGGCCTGAGCACGTAACCCAACCCCGCCTCGCCCTCGATCGGCGCGCCCTGCCCCTGCAGCGTGGCGATATCGCGATAGAGCGTGCGGATCGACACACCCATTTCGCCCGCAAGGCTGCGGCCGCTGACCGGCCGGCGATGCCGGCGCAGGATCTGGATCAGGTCGAGCAGGCGTTCAGCACGGGACATGAATCATGACCTAGTTTCAATCACGATAGAGCCCCAGCACTTTCGGCGGCAAGCGACATGGTGGCGGACGGGAACGTCTGCGCCCTGACGCCGTTGTCTGGCCATTATGGATATACGCGGGTTCCTGTTGTTCTGGTCGGTTTTGACCGCCATCGTCGCTGCGCTCAGCCTCGGACCATCCTTCGCCCATGTGCTGGAATCGGTGCCGCGGCTGACCAGATGGCCGCCTTCGCTCTGGCGTGAAACCACTGTCTTCAACGCTCAGTTCCAATTCTTCGCGATTGTCGGCGCACCGCTGGACGTGGCCGCGATCGCCTGCCCGGGGCTTCTCGCCTGGATGCTGCGCAGCGACCGCCCGGCATTCTGGTGGATTTTGGCCGCCACCGTGCTTTATCTGATGGCCCTCGTGGCGTGGTTTACCCTGGTCAAACCGGCAAACGATGTCCTGGCCACCTGGGTGCCTGGACCGATCCCGGACAATTTCGAAAGTATCCGGAGCAGCTGGGAAACCGGCCATATGGTCGTCACCGGCTTCAAGGCCGTTGGTTTCATAGCGCTCGCAGTCGGCCTGCTGTCGATCAGGCGCGGCTGATCCGGTTGCACACGTCGGCAGCCCTTTTGTTGCGCCGGTCAATGTGCTGTGGCAGAAGCGGCGAGCCGCCTTCCGGAGATGCGCCTTCTTGAAACCTTTTCGCGACAAACGCCGCGACAGCCGCCCGCCCGCGAAGGGCGGGGCGGAGCAGCCGCGGCGGCGCGACGCCGGCCTGACCGCCGGTTCGGAGCCTAAACTGCAGGACCGGTCCGAGCCGAAAGCCGCGCCGCGCCCTCTATCCCGCCGCGATGGCGCGCTGCCTGCCGAACATCTGCCGCTGATCCTCGAGGTCGGCGCCAATCAGGACTACGCGCTGCTCGACAGCGGCGCCGGAGAGAAACTCGAGCAATACGGCCCCTACCGCATCGTTCGGCCGGAGGGCCAGGCGATCTGGCAAAAGGCTTTGCCGGCCAGGGACTGGGAGCGCGCCGACGCCATTTTCACCGGCGATACCGACGAGGAAGGCATCGGCCGCTGGCGCTTCCCCAAGACGCCGCTCCGCGAGACCTGGCCGATGAAGCATGACGGCATAGATTATCTCGGCCGCTTCACTTCGTTTCGCCATGTCGGCGTCTTTCCCGAGCAGGCCTCGCACTGGGACCACATGGCCGGACTGATCGCGGCGGCAAAACGGCCGGTGAAGGTGTTGAACCTGTTCGGTTACACCGGCCTTGCCTCCTTGGTGGCGGCGCGTGCCGGCGCCGAGGTCACCCACGTCGATGCTTCCAAGAAGGCGATCGGCTGGGCGCGCGAAAACCAAGAAATGGCGGGCTTGTCGCAAAAGCCGATCCGCTGGATCGTCGATGATGCCGTGAAATTCGCCGAACGCGAGGAGCGCCGCGGCAGCCGCTACGACATCATCCTGTTCGACCCGCCCGCCTATGGCCGCGGACCGAAGGGCGAGGTCTGGCAGCTGTTCGAGGATTTGCCGGCGCTGACCGATATCTGCCGCGCGATCCTGACGCCGAAGCCGCTCGCTGTTGTGCTGACCGCCTATTCGATCCGCGCCTCTTTTTTCGCCATCCATGCCGTGATGCGCGACACCTTCGCCGGCATGGGCGGCACGGTCGAGTCGGGTGAATTGATCATCCGCGAGAAATCTGCCGGTCGGGCGCTGTCGACCTCGCTGTTCTCACGCTGGGTGGCCTGAATGAGTGCGTACGAACGGCACGCGGGCGCGCCAGGGCAGGTGAAGGAAGTCACCAGCCTCGCCAACCCGCTGGTCAAGGACATCAAGGCGCTCGCGCTGAAGAAATTCCGTGACCAGCAGAATGCCTTCATGGCCGAAGGCCTGAAGCTGGTCATCGACGCGCTCGATCTCGGCTGGTCGATCAGGACATTGGTCTTCGCCAAGGCCGGACGTGGCAATACGGCGGTTGAAAAGATCGCGGCGCGCACGGTCGCCGCCGGCGGCACCGTCCTTGAAGTTTCGGAAAAAGTGCTGGTCGCCATCACCCGCCGCGACAATCCGCAAATGGTCGTCGGCGTGTTCTCGCAGAAATTCCTGCCGTTGAAGGACATCCGCGCCCGTGACGGCGACGTCTGGGTGGCGCTCGACCGCGTCCGCGACCCCGGCAATCTCGGCACCGTCATCCGCACGGTCGACGCTGTCGGGGCCAGGGGCGTCATCTTGGTCGGCGAGACCACCGATCCCTTTTCGGTCGAAACGGTGCGCGCCACCATGGGCTCGATTTTCGCCGTGCCGGTCGCCAAGGCGTCGCCCGAAGCTTTTCTCGCCTGGCGAACGAGCTTTCCCGGCCTCGTCTCCGGCACCCATCTGAAGGGTGCGGTCGACTACCGCTCGGTCGATTTTTCAAAAGGCCCGGTGCTTTTGATGATGGGTAACGAGCAGCAAGGCCTGCCTGACGAGCTTGCCGCAAGCTGCGACAAACTGCTGCGGATACCGCAGGCCGGCCGCGCCGATTCGCTCAACCTTGCGGTGGCCACCGGCGTCATGCTGTTCGAGATCCGGCGCGGCGCGCTGAAGCTCGGCCCGGAGGATGCCCGATCGTGACGTCCCAAACCGTGAAACTGCAAACTATGAAGTCCTGGAGCCCCTACGCTTTTCTGGTTGTCGCCGCGATAGCGCTCGACCAGTGGCTGAAATATCTGGTCGAGACCGGCCTTGCCTTTCAGGAAAAGCTCGATCTCCTGCCTTTCCTGGCGCTGTACCGCACCTACAACACCGGCATCGCGTTTTCGCTGTTTTCGTCCTTCGGCGACACCGGCCTGGTGGTCGTCGCGGTTGTGGTGGTCGCTTTCGTGCTCTACCTTGCGGCCCGCACGCCGCCGGGCCACCTGCTTGCCCGCATCGGCTTCGCGCTGATCGTCGGCGGCGCGCTCGGCAATCTGATCGACCGCGCTATCTACGGTCATGTCATCGACTATATTCTGTTTCACACGCCGGTCTGGTCCTTCGCGATCTTCAACCTCGCCGATGCCTTCATTTCGGTCGGTGCCGTGCTGGTCGTCTTCGACGAACTCATTGGCTGGCGGCGCGGAGCGTCGAGCGATTGACCTCACTCGCCCGGCGCCGCACATTCTGATCTGCAAGCCCGAGGAGAAAAAATGCCCGAAACCTTCAAAGCCATCCTCGTTTCGCGTGACGCCGAGAAAAACCAGTCAGTCGCGGTGACCGAGCTTACCGAGGCAGACCTGATGGAGGGCGACGTCACTGTCGCGGTCGAGGCGACGACGGTGAACTACAAGGACGGTCTTGCAATTACCGGCAAGGCGCCGGTGATCCGCCGCTGGCCGCTGGTGCCGGGCATCGATTTCGCCGGCACCGTCATCTCGTCTTCCAATCCTGGCTGGCGCAAGGGTGACAAGGTCATATTGAACGGCTGGGGCGTCGGCGAGACGCATTTCGGCGCCTATGCCGGACGCGCCCGCGTCAAGGGCGACTGGCTGGTGCCGCTGCCGGACGGCATGAGCCCGCATGATGCGATGGCGGTCGGCACCGCCGGCTACACCGCCATGCTTTGCGTCATCGCGCTGGAGCGCCACGGCATCGTGCCCGATCGCGGCCCGGTGGTGGTGACCGGCGCTGCCGGTGGCGTCGGCTCGGTCGCGGTCTCGATCCTGTCCAGCCTCGGCTATCACGTCATCGCCTCGACCGGCCGCGCTGCCGAAAGCCCCTATCTGATCGACCTCGGCGCCGCGGAAGTGATTTCACGCGACGAGCTCACCCAGCCGGCAAAACCGCTCGCCAAGGAACGCTGGGCCGGCGGCGTCGATGCGGTCGGCAGTCACACGCTGGCCAACGTTCTGTCGATGACCTCCTATGGCGGCGCCGTCGCCGCTTGCGGCCTCGCCGGCGGCATGGACCTGCCGGCAAGCGTCGCCCCCTTCATCCTGCGCGGCGTCTCGCTGCTCGGCATCGATTCGGTGATGGCGCCGAAGGCGGTCCGCCTCGAGGCCTGGCGCCGCATCGGCGCCGATCTCGACCACGCAAAGCTTGCCAGCCTGTCGACGAGCATCGGCTTCGACGGCATCATCGGCGCCGCGCATGACATCGTCGAGGGCAAGATCCGCGGCCGCGTGGTGGTGGATATGTGAGCCCCCAAGGGATAAAAAAGAGCGCGACCGCTAAAATTCGAGCGATCAACCACAACCTTCGATAAGCTCTGTCTGGCAGGAGTTCTGTATGATTGCGGAACCCGGCATCAGAGAGGCGGAACCAGCCGAACGGGCCGACGGGACGGCCCCCGCGGCGCCAGGACGGCAGCTTGTCGCCGCGCCACCGCTGGCGCCGGAACTGCCGGCCTCCAACCGCGAAGGCCTGCCCTTCCTGACGCTCGTCGCCATCGTCGTGCTGGCAGGCTTTTCGCATCTGACCGGGGCGCCGATCTTCATCACCATCGGCCTTTTGGCGACAGCCATCGCCGGGCTCGCCATGCATCTGCGCAACAGGCGCACCGAGCGCCGCGCGGTGGCCCTGCTCGATGCCACGACCGCCCGCAGCCGCGCCGAAATCGAGACGCTGGCCGACCGCATGTGGGAGATGCAGGAGAGCGAGGAGCGCTTTCGCGGGCTGATCGATGCACTCGGCGATCTCGTCGTCCATCGTGACCGCGACGGCCACATTGTCTACGCCAACAAGGTTTTCGCCGACCTTGTCGAAACCGACCAGCGCGACCTTGCCGGCAAGACCCTGGCCGAACTAGGCATCGATGTCGGCATCGTCCCCGACGCCGCGTTTTCCGACCATGAATGCCTGAGTTCCACCGACGTCGCCATTCGCACGCCGGACGGCCCACGCTGGTTCTCTTGGATCGAGCTGTCGGTGCGCGACAAGGACAGCGGCGCCGTTTCGCATCGCGCCATCGCCCGCGACATCACCGCTCGCAAGCGCGCCGAATCCTCGCTGATCACCGCCCGCGAGCGGGCCGAATATGCGAGCCAGGCCAAATCGCGCTTTCTCGCCACCGTCAGCCACGAGATCCGCACGCCGATGAACGGCATCATGGGCATGGCCCGGCTTCTCGCCGACACCAGCCTTTCGCCCGAGCAGCGGACCTATGTCGGCGCCATCTCGACCTCGGCCAGCGCGCTGCTGGCGCTGATCGAGGACCTGCTCGACTACTCCAAGATCGAGGCCGGCCGCTTCGATCCCGAACCGCAGCCGATGTCGGTGCGCGAGATCGCCGACAATGTCGTCGAGCTTTTGGCGGCGCGGGCTTTTGCCAAGGATATCGGCCTCGGCTGTCATGTCGAACCCGACGTGCCGCAGCTGATCACCGCCGACCCCGGCAGGGTCAGGCAGGTGCTGCTCAATCTCATCGGCAACGCCGTCAAGTTCACCGACAGCGGCGGCGTCCTGGCAAGCATCGCCCGCGTCCGAACCGAAACCACCGACCGCATCCGCTTCACCATCGCCGACACCGGCCCCGGTCTGCGTGAGGAGGACATGGAGCGCATCTTCGAGGACTTCGAACAGGCCGACGGCACCTCGACCCGCGCGCATGGCGGCGCCGGCCTCGGCCTTGCCATTTCCAAGCGCCTGGTGACCGCCATGGGCGGCGCTATCTCGGTGTCGAGCCGGCTTGGCCAGGGGTCCGAATTCGTCTTCGATATTCCCGCTATTTCCGCCGTCGAGGCGCCGCAGATCCACCAGGACGCGCTGTCGGGCCGGCATGCGGTGATCGTGTCGAAGAACCTGGTCGAGGCCGAAGCCCTCGCCCGCACCATTCGCGCCAATGGCGGCACGGTCGATCTGGCCACCGCCGCCGCCCAGGCCACCCCTTTCGCCGAGAGCTGCGACGTGCTGCTGATCGATGCTGCCATGGAGCAAAGCGACGGCAGGCTGCTCAGGCGCCTGCGCCAGAGCGGATTTGCCGATTGCGAGGCAGTGACGCTGATCGCACCGACCGACCGTGGCATGCTTGGCGAGTTCCGTGCCAATGGTTACGCCACCTTCCTTGCGAGGCCGGTGCGCGGCGAGACATTGCTGCGCGTGCTTTTGACCAGCCACGCACCGGTCATCGCCGAGCCGCAACTGCAAAAGCGCGGCGCGCAGGCGGGGCACGCCATTGGCGCCCGCCAGCAGGGCCTGTCGGTGCTGATCGCCGAGGACAACGACATCAACGCCATGCTGGCCCGCGCCACGCTGCTGAAGGCCGGGCATCGCGTGAAAGTGGTCGGCAACGGCAAGGCCGCCGTCGAGGCGGTCATCAGCACCGGCCACAAGCACCGTTACGACGTGGTGCTGATGGACTTGCATATGCCTGTCATGGACGGCCTGGACGCCATCGCCGCCATCCGCCGCCATGAGGAGGAGACCGCGGTGCCGCCGGTGCCGATCATGGTGCTGTCGGCCGACAGCCAGGAAAAGACCCGCCACGCCGTGCTCGCTCACGGTGCCAGCGGCTTCGTCACCAAGCCGCTCGACCCCGATGCCCTGGTTCATGCGGTCGAAGGGCAAGCGGCCGCCTGAGGCACAACATAGACGGTTGATAGATTACCCAGCCGACGAAGTATTGCCCGCAGAGCCGTATCACGGTACTGTCACAATCCTGTTGCACCTACACCGTATCCCCGTGCCAAGAGGGATGGCTCGAAGGAGAATCACTCGTGCATACAGTCATGCCGGAATGTGATGCTCGGCCGAACGCCAGCGGGCCTTTGCTCGTCGGCCGGAACGCCGATGCCGTCATAAAAGGCGCATCGCTCGGCCGCATCGGCAATCTCGAAGTGCGGCTCGCCCGCAACGAGGCCGAGATCGCTGCCGCGCAGGAAGTGCGCTACCGGGTGTTCTACGACGAGCTTGGTGCCAGGAAGGACCTGTTCCAGATGCAGGACCGCCGCGATGCCGATCGCTTCGATCCCCTCTGCGATCATCTGCTGGTCTTCGATACTTCGCTTTCCGGCCCCGAGCATCGCCGCATCGTCGGCACCTACCGCCTGCTGCGGCAGGAGATTGCCGCGGCCGCCGGCGGCTTCTATTCCGAAGGTGAATTCGAGCTGACCAAGCTGATCGCGCGGCATCCCGGCCAGCGCTTCCTCGAGCTCGGCCGCTCCTGCGTTCTGCCGGAATACCGCTCGAAGCGCACCATCGAGGCGCTGTGGCAAGGCATCTGGGCCTACATCAACCATTACGGCATCGGCGTGATGACCGGCTGCGCGTCGTTCCACGGCACCGTGCCGGCGGCACATGCGGAGGCGCTGACCTATCTTGCCCACCACTGCCGGACGAATTCATCCTGGGACGTGCGCGCCGTCGCCGGGCGCTATTGTTCCATGGATCTGATGCCGATCGAGGCCGTCAATACCAAGGCGGCGATCGCCGCGATGCCGCCGCTGGTCAAGGGCTATCTGCGCGTCGGCGCGCGCATTGGCGACGGTTGCGTCATCGACCGTGAATTCTCGACGGTCGACGTGTTCGTGGTGATGCCGGTCAAGGAGATCGGCGCCCGCTACGTCAATTATTATGGCGGAGAAGCGCAGCGGTTTGCGGCCTGAGTAGTGAATAGTGAGTGAATAGTGAGTGAATAGTGAATAGTGAATAGAACCTAGCACTGACTGCTGGAGCAGCAATTGGCTACTCACTACTCACTACTCACTACTCACCATTCACTACTAACCATTCACTATTCACCATTCACTATTCACCATTCACCATTCACGCATCTTTCTCAGCCTGCTCGTTGACCGGCCCCGGCTCCACCGGCGCTTCGCTTGCGACATGCTTGGGGCCGCCCTTGGCGACGCCGACCATGGCCGGCCGCAGAACACGCTCGCCGATCGAATAGCCGGGCTGCACGACCTGCACGACCGTGTTGGCCGGTACGTCGGGATTGGGCACCTCGAACATCGCCTGGTGAAAATTCGGATCGAATTTCTCGCCCTCGGGCTCGAGCTTCTTCACGCCGTGGCGTTCCAGCGCCGACAGCATGGCGCGCTCGGTGATCTCGACGCCGTCGATCAGCGCCTTGAAGCCGGCATCGCCCGAAGCCTTGGCCTCCTCCGGGATGGCATCCAGCGCACGGCGCAGATTGTCTGACACCGAAAGCATGTCGCGGGCAAAATTGGCAACCGCATAGGCGCGCGCATCGTGGACGTCGCGGGCGGTGCGGCGACGCAAGTTCTCCATGTCGGCCGCGACGCGCAGCGCGCGATCCTTCAGCTCTTCGTTTTCCTTCAGAAGCCGCACAAGCGCTTCATAGTCGCCGTCGACGCCGCCTTCCCTTGGCTCCGCGGCAGCCTCGGTCTTCTCGGCTTCATCGGGCGCGCGTTCGTCTTTTGCCTGGTCGCTCATCGCCGTTTCCCGTCATTTTCGAATGGTGTGGATTTGCGCCCGATATCGAGGTTTAGCGGCCAAAAATCAAGGGGCAAGCGCTACTGCAGCCGCTGCCGCGGCTTGATGGCGGACGGCGCAGACCTTTCGATTTTAATTCAAACTTTACCGTACCCGACGGCTTTGCTTGCCAGCATACTACAATGCGGGAACCATTCCTCCCTTGGAAGAGTTTCGAAGCCGACACAGGATTTTGGATGATGCCCCGCAGGAATGGCGAAAAACGCGACGGGCTCGCCGCCGATATCCGGCGCCAGCTCGGCACCGAGGCGACCAAGCGCTTTCTGCGCACCTTGCCGGCCTTCCGCACGGAGTCCGATATTCCCGACCGTCTGAAGGAATTGCTCGACCGCCTGGACGGCGTCGAAGCCAAGGTGGTCGCAGGCGGGCGCCGTCGGTAGACACCATCGCAAGCAACGCGACCTGCGATTGCGGCCGCAATTCCTCGCCATCGCGCGACATTTACCCGCAGTAACTTTGCGTGATCTCCGCCTTGCGGCAGCGCGCCGCTCCGCCTATGTTTCATGATGAACATGATTTCCCCCGAAGCTGTGGCAAACAGCAAGCGCGCCTGGTTGAAAATCCTGTCGCGCTATAAAAAGCCCGACAGGCGTCGCAGCGCCGTCGAACTCGCCATCACCCTCATTCCTTTCGCCACGCTGTGGGCATTGTCCTCGGCCGCTTATGCTTATGGCCATTGGTGGGGTCTGGTCCTCATCCTTCCGGCCGCCGGCTTTCTGGTGCGGATCTTCATGATCCAGCACGATTGCGGCCACGGCTCCTTTTTTGCCAATCGCTATGCCGACGACTGGATCGGCCGCGTCCTTGGCGTGCTGACGCTGACGCCCTACGATTGCTGGCGCCGCGCCCACGCAACCCATCACGCCAGCGCCGGCAATCTCGACGAGCGCGGCACCGGCGACATCAAGACACTGACCGTCGCCGAATACCGGCAACTGTCGTGGCGGGGCCGGCTCGCCTATCGCCTCTATCGCCATCCGCTGGTGATGTTCGGCCTTGGCCCGATCTGGATTTTCATTTTCGAGCAGAGACTGCCCTTGGGCATGATGCGGGGCGGCCTCACCCCTTGGGTGTCGTCGATGTCCACCAACCTAGCCATCACGGTCATAGCCGCTCTGCTCATCTGGTTCGTTGGCCCCGGCGCGTTTCTGGTCGTGCATTTGCCGATCGTCATCCTCGCCGGATCGGCCGGCATCTGGCTGTTCTATGTCCAGCATCAGTTCGAAGAGACGGAGTGGACAAAGGACTCCGAGTGGGAATTCCAGCACGCTGCCCTGCACGGTTCGTCCTATTACGACCTGCCGCCGGTGCTGAACTGGATCACCGGCAATATCGGCGTCCACCACGTGCACCACCTCTCGGCCAAGGTGCCATGCTACCGGCTTCCGGAAGTGCTGAGGGACTATCCGGAGCTGCGTGAGATCGGCCGCGTCACACTCCTCGACAGCTTGCGCTGCGTCAAGCTGGCGCTGTGGGACGAGAGCCGCAGCAAGCTGGTATCGTTCCGCGAAGCGCGGATGGCCGTGTAGACGCACCGCCGCATCTAAAGCGCGTCGCGCTCGACCGGCCTCATGCGACGCGCTTTAGGTTCTTGTTTATGCATGCCGTTATCGCAAAACCGCTGAACACTTTTGCGCGACATGCGTTAGGGGTGCGGCGGGGCTCCACATTCCGAGCTTAAGCCGCCTGGCGCTGGTCGCGCATCAGGACATCGCCCTGGCGGATCTCGGTGCCCAGCACTTTCAGGCATTCGCGCATGAACGCGGCAAGGCCCGGCCAGCCCTTGGCCGACACCAGATTGCCGTCGACATGGGCGCCGGTCGGCGCAACATCGATATAGATGCCGCCGGCCAGCGTGACTTCCGGCTCGCAATATTGCAGCGCCGCGACTTCGCGGCCGCGCACCACGCCGTCGACCGCGATCAGGATCTGCACGCCGTGGCAGATGGTGAAGACCGGTTTTCCCGTCTCATGGAAATGCCGCACCAGCGCCTGCACGCGCTTGTCGATGCGGATATATTCCGGCCCGCGCCCGCCCGCCGCGTAGACGGCATCGTAGTCGGCCGGATTGACCTCGGAAAACGTCTTGTTGAGGATGTAGTCGTGGCCGAGCTTTTCCGTATAGGTCTGGTGGCCCTCGAAGTCGTGCAGCGAGGTCTTCAGGATATCGCCGGCCTTCTTGTCGGGGCAAACGACATGGACGGTGTGGCCCACCGCATGCATGGCCTGTTCAAAGACGAAAATCTCGTACTCCTCGCTGAACTCGCCAACGAGCATCAATATCTTCTTGCCAGCCATACCCGGTTCCTCCCTTGTGGCCACATTTATTCGGATCACGAAATAATGGGCCTATCCTAAGGCGGAGAGGCGCAAAATAAAAGGCTGAATCGGGAATGTGGTCCGACCAGATAGGGCTTCTGGTCCCCTGGAGCAGATCAGCCGGCGCGCACCCGCCGCCACGAATATTTCGGGCCTTTGGCCTCCGGCTTCACCGCCGGCTGGTAGGACAGCGGCAGTCCGCCGGTCCGACCTTGCTCGAGCCGCTTCAGCAGCACCGGGTGCGATATCTCGAATTCATCGAAGCCGAGGCGCAGCATATGCGGCAGCTGATCAATCAGCACCTGCCCGGTGGCGCGCATAGCGCCTGCAAAATGATAACGGCTGCGCAGCAATTCGCCCTTGGAGAACGAGCGGCCGTCATTGAACGCCGGAAACGCCAGCGCCACCAGCGACAGCTGATCGAGCAGGCCTGCGATCTTTTCGAGCTGATCGCCGGGCTGCAGCAGCACACCGATGCGCTCCTTCGCCGACCGCCGCACCTCCGGATCGAGGCCGAGAAACGCCTGCAACGGCAGGATGAAACGGCCATTGCCGACCAGCGCCTCGGCGCTTTCGGCATGAACCCACTCGTCCTCGCGGAACCCATCCGGTGTCCACAGCCTCATGGCGTTTTCGGCTATCAAGTCGCTCATCAAGAAAATTCCCAAGTCCAAAGATTCTAAAGTGCAAAACACCTCAGGGTGCGTTGAGATTCAGGTCAGGCCGAGCCGAAGCCGACGGCGGGCGCGAAGCGACCAAACTGGGTGGCTTCCGAGAACCGGAGCGGAGCGTACTTTGGGTACGTGAGCGCCGGAAGCGCAGGAAGCCGCCGTTTGCAGGCCGGCTGAATATCAACATATCCTAAAGCGAGGCGTCGGTCAGCGACCTTTCCAGCCCCGACAAGTGGATGCCGCATTCGGTCTTGGCGTGCCCGGCCCAGCGGCCGCTGCGCGCGTCGTCGCCCGGTTGCACCGGCTGCGTGCATGGGAAACAGCCGATCGACAGATAGCCATAGGCGACCAGCGGGTTTTCACGCAGCGCATGTGCGCGCATGTAGCCGGCCTGGTCTGATGTCGTCCAGTGCGCCAGCGGATTGATGCGGATGCGCGAGCCGACCGCCTCGAACACCGGCAGCGCTGCCCGGGTCGCCGCCTGGAAGCGCTTGCGGCCGGTGAACCAGGCGCGGAACGGCTCGACGCCGCGCGCCAGCGGCTCGACCTTGCGCACGTCGCAGCAGGCGTCGGTATCGGTCTCGTTCAGATTGCCGGTCGGGTCGATCCTTGCCAGCGCCGCATCGTCGGGCCTGATCACCCGGATATCGCTCAGCCCGAAATCGGCGGCCAGCGCGTCACGATAGCCGAGCGTCTCCTCGAAATGCTTGCCGGTGTCGAGAAAGATCACCGGCAGCGTGCGGTCGATCTCGGCGATCATGTGCAGCAGCACCGCCGAATCCGCGCCGAAGGACGAGACGGCGGCGATTTCGCCGTGAAAGAACTCCCGGGTCGACCGCTCGATGATCTCCAGCGGCTTCAGATGGCCGTAGAGCGCGTCGAGACCCGCCGCTTGGGCGGCGATGCCGGCCTCGACGTCGACGATCCGGTCAAGCGGCCTTGGCTTCGCCAGCATAGAGCGCCTCCTTGAACGGCGCGGGACCGACTCGGCGGTAGGCGTCGATGAATCTTTCGTTTCTGTCCAGCCGAAGCCCGAGATAGGTCTCGACGATCTGCTCGATGGCATCGGTGATCTCTTCCGAACTGAAGCCGCGGCCGATGATCTCGCCGACCGAGGTGTTCTCGTCGGCCGAGCCGCCGAGCGTCACCTGGTAGAGCTCGGCGCCTTTCTTCTCGACCCCGAGGATGCCGATATGGCCGACATGGTGATGGCCGCAGGCATTGATGCAGCCGGAAATCTTCAGCTTCAATTCGCCGATCTCGCGCTGGCGCTCCAGCGAAGCAAAGCGCCGCGAGATTTCCTGCGCCACGGGAATGGAACGCGCCGTTGCCAGCGCGCAATAGTCGAGGCCGGGGCAGGAGATGATGTCGCTGATCAGGTTGGAATTGGCCGTCGCCAGCCCGATATCGACAAGCGCGTCATAGACCGCCTTGAGGTCGGCCCGCGCGACCTGCGGCAGGATCAGGTTCTGCTCGTGACTGACGCGCAGCTCGTCGAATGAATATTTTTCGGCAATGTCGGCGACCGCTTCCATCTGGCTGTCGGAGGCATCGCCCGGCGTCTCGCCGATGCCCTTGAGCGAGATGGTCACCGCCGCGTAGTCGGGATGGCGATGGGTGACCACATTCTGGTCCAGCCATTCGGAAAAGCTCTTGGAGTCGAGGCGGGCAAGCTTGACCGCCTCATCGCCTTCCGGCCGGTCGACAAGCGCCGGCGGCGCGAAATAGGCGTCGATGGCGCGGATGTCTTCTTCCGGCAGCCTCAGCTCGGCGTCCTTCAACTCCTGCCATTCGGCCTCGACCTGGCGGGTGATCTCCTCGACGCCGGTCTCATGGACCAGGATCTTGATGCGCGCCTTGAACTTGTTGTCGCGACGGCCGTAGAGGTTGTAAACGCGCAGGATCGCCGTGCAGTAGGACAACAGATCCGCTTCGGGCAGGAAATCGCGGATCTTCTTGGCGACCATTGGCGTGCGGCCCTGGCCGCCGCCGACATAGACGGCGAAACCGAGCTCGCCGGCAGCGTTCTTCTTCAGATGCAGGCCGATGTCGTGCGTCTGGATGGCGGCGCGGTCGCGCTCGGCGCCGGTCACCGCGATCTTGAATTTTCGCGGCAGGAACGAGAATTCCGGATGCACCGACGACCATTGACGCAGGATTTCGGCATAGGGGCGCGGATCGGCAACCTCGTCGGCGGCTGCGCCGGCGAAGTGGTCGGCAGTGACGTTGCGAATGCAGTTGCCGCTGGTCTGGATGGCGTGCATCTCGACGCTTGCCAGATCCGCCAGGATCGCCGGGATGTCCGACAGCGCCGGCCAGTTGAACTGGATGTTCTGGCGCGTCGTGAAATGCCCATAACCTTTGTCGTATTTGCGGGCGATGTGGCCGAGCATGCGCAGCTGCTTGCTGTTCAGCGTGCCGTAGGGCACCGCGATGCGCAGCATATAGGCATGCAGTTGCAGATAGACGCCGTTCATCAGCCGCAGCGGCCGGAACTGGTCCTCGGTGATCTCGCCGGCAAGGCGCCGCGCGACCTGGTCGCTGAACTCGGCGACGCGGGCCTTGACGAAATCGTGGTCGAACTCATCGTAACGGTACATATTCAGGTCTTTCCGGGCGCGTCCGCCCGTTATTTTCTTCGTTCGAGCATGATCGGGATCATGCTTGGGTCATCTATGCCGCGCGTGCGGCTTGCGGACGGGCCTGCTTGCCCAGGTCGTTGCGGGTGGTCGGGCCGGCGGCACGGATCTTTTCACGCAGCCGGACCGCTTCGACCGTGCCGTTGGCCACGGTCACGTCTATCAGGTTGACGTCGACCACTTCGTTGGCGGCGGAGGCCTTGGCGCCGATCGCCTCCAGCCGGTCCTCGGCCGCCTTGTCATGGGCGATGTCGGCATGGTCGATGGTCTCGGCCCAGCCGCCATTGGCGTACCAGACGGCTATGCCGTCGGCGAGGCGGTTCGCGGTCAGGACTTTCATTGGTTCACTCCTTGCGCGGCAGCACGGGCCACGCTTTCCTGCCTGTGTGCCGCCAGTGGCTCGGACCGTTCGAAATTGGCGCCGGCGACCGCGTCGCCGATGATGGTCATCACCGGGCCGCTGAGGTCGGCACGCGCCTCCAGCGATGGCAGGTCGGCGAGCGTGCCGTGGAAACGGCGGCGGTTGGCAAGGCTGGCATTCTCGACCACGGCGACGGCCGTATCCGGCGACAGGCCGGCTTCGATCAGCCGGCCGGCGACCTCGGCGGCGACCGAGCGCCCCATATAGACGGCGACCGTCGCGCCGGAAATGGCGAGCTTTGCCCAGTCTGGCAGCGAATTTCCCTTGAGGTCGTGGCCGGTGGTGAACACCATCGACGACGACACGCCGCGCAGCGTCAGCGGCAGTTCGAAATCGGCGGCGGCGGCGAAGGCCGCGGTGACGCCCGGAACCACTTCGTAGGCGACGCCGGCATCGCGAAGTGCCGCCATCTCCTCGCCGGCCCGGCCGAACACCAGCGGGTCGCCGGACTTCAGCCGCACGACACGCTTGCCGGCGTGGCCAAGCTCGACCAGCAGCGCATTGATCTCGGCCTGGCTCTTGGAATGGCAGCCCTTGCGCTTGCCGACCGGCAGGCGCTCGGCATCGCGGCGGCCCATGGCGACGATCGCCTCCGGCACCAGCGCGTCATGGACGATCACGTCGGCTTCCATCAGCAGGCGATGGGCGCGCAGCGTCAAAAGGTCCTCGGCGCCTGGACCGGCGCCTACAAGCGCGATATGGCCCGATGCCGGCTCTTTCGAAAGCAGCAGGCCGACGGCCGCATCATGCGCCTGCGAAAGCTCGCCGGCCTCGACAGCGCGGGCCGGCGCGCCGCCAAAGAAATCGCTCCAGAAGCGGCGGCGGGCATTGCCTTTCGGCAACAGTTTTTCGGCGGCGTCGCGAAACGACGCGGCAAGGGCTGCGAGCGGACCGAGCGAGGGCGCCAGCATGCGGTCGATGCGGCTGCGCAGCATCTGCGCCAGCACCGGGCCGGCACCTTCCGTGCCGATGGCAATGGCGACCGGCGCGCGGTTGACCAGTGCCGGCGTGAAGAAATCGCATAGCTCCGGCCGGTCGACGGCATTGACCGGAATGCCCAGCCGGCGCGCATCCCCGGCAACGCGGCGATCGAGCGCCTCGTCGCCGCTGGCGGCAAACACCATCACCGCACCATTGAGATGTGCTGCATCATAGGCCTCGGCGATGTGGGCGGCCCCCGTCTCGGCGATAAAGGCCAGCAGCTCCGGGCTTGTTTCATCGCTGACGATGCGCAGCGCAGCGCTCGACTGCGCGAGCAGCCGCGCCTTGGCCAGCGCTTCCTCTGCGCCGCCGACGATGGCTATGGCTTCGCCCTCGACCCGCATGAAGACGGGAAAGGCATTGAGCTTGGGCGTGGCTTGCGGCATGACGAGCGGAATCCTGGAACCGTTTGTCAGTTCTACGCGGGGGCGCGAAAAACCAGAAGGCACCCACTCGCGCATCGCTTCGTAGCAGGCAATCTCTTTTCTGCAAGCATGAAGGCCAAGAGAAAAATATTCCACATTCAAATGCGGAGCAGATTGAAGCTGCTGTTGCAGCCCTTGATCCGCTGCCTTTCTAGCGGCCGGAGGAGCTAACCACAAAACAGATTTTTCTAAATTCTATCAATTTAGTAGATTAAGCCGCCGGATGCCGACCGAGCCATCAAAGGCAGCCCGGCGCTCTCGCCGGCCCTTGTCGGAATACCGGGTCCGAGTGCCGGAACATTCCCGCCTCGGCACGCGTTTGCTCTATGGACCCAGGCCCGGTCACACCCCTGCGGCAAAGGCCCGGCGATGGGCTCGAAAAATCAAAAAAGGAGCGCCCCATGAGCAACGTCAGACTGAAACGCGGACTGTGGATCGTGGTGGCAGATGGCGAAAAGGCGCTGTTTCTCGAGAACCGTGGAGACGTCCAATATCCCGACCTTCAGGTCGTGCACGAGATGGAGCAGGAAAATCCGGCAACCCGAGAACAGGGCACCGACCGCCCCGGCCGCTACAGCGACGGCCCTTCCGTCCACCGCAGTGCGGTCGAGGACACCGACTGGCACCGTCTCGGCAAGGAGCGTTTTGCCGAAGAGATTGCCGACAGGCTCTACAAGCTCGCGCATCGCGGCAGCTTCAAGGAGATCGTGCTGATCGCGCCGCCGCCGGTGCTGGGCGACATGCGCAGGAAACTGCACAAGGAGGTCACCGACAAGATAACGGCCGAAATTCCAAAGACGCTGACCAACCACAGCATACCCGATATCGAGAACCTGCTGCAGGCGACCTGATCGGGCATCGGCGGCGTCAACCGCCGCCAGACTTGAACACGCCGCCCGCGATGCTGACAAATCCTGCCGGCTCGCTCGCCTGGAAAGCCTTCTACACGTGCTGGCCGCCATTGATGTGTATTTCCGAGCCGGTCACGTAGGACGCCTGCTGCGAGCACAGGAAGAAGATGATGTCGGCGACTTCTGCCGTGGTGCCCAATCTTCTCAGCGGGATGGTCTCGACGATTTTTTCGGTGCCCGGCGACAGGATCGCGGTGTCGATCTCGCCCGGCGCAATCGCATTGACGCGAATGCCGTGCGGGCCGAAATCATGCGCCATCTCGCGGGTCAGCGAACCGAGTGCCGCCTTCGAGGTCGCGTAGGCGGTGCCGGCGAAAGGGTGCACGCGAGTGCCGGCGATCGACGTGACGTTAACGATCGAACCTTTGGCCGACGCCAGCTCCTTGAACAGTCCCCGCGCCAGCATGATCGGGGCGAAGAAATTGACCTGGAAGACGTCGCGCCAGACATGCATCGGCGTGTCGATCGAGTTCATGCGGCTGTTGCCGTCCTTGAGCTTGGGCGAGATGCCGGCATTGTTGACCAGCGCATGCAGCTGGCCGCCATGCGCCTCGAGCCGGTGGCGGATTTCCGAGATGGCGATGCCGACATCCTCCTGGTCGGCGAGATCGACCTTGATATGGTCTTCCGGTCCGGCCGGCCACGGGCAGTCCTCGGCAAAGGCCTGGCGCGAGCAAGTGATGACGCGCCAGCCTTCGCGTGAAAAGCGCTTGACCGTAGCGTGGCCGATGCCACGGCTGGCGCCGGTCAGCACAATGGTTTTTCTGGTGTCGGTCTCTGCCATTCGCGGTCTCCAAACGGGAGATGTAGCGGAACGCGGCAGCGGTGGCGAGGGGGCCTGTTGTTCAGCCGCCTGTCAGAATGTCCAATATCGAGGTCTGCCGCTTCTTGACAGGGCCGCCAACATTGCCGGGCGGCACCGGGTGCTTGATCGATCCGGTGGCGCTGTCGACGCCCGGCATGGCCAGGCCGCCGGCATCGACCGTCTCGGCAGGACGCACGGGACGCGAAGCCGACTGGGTAGCTGCTGTAGGCGGCGCCGATTGGCCAACGGAAGCGACCGGCGCCGGCGGCGCCGTGTCGGACGGTATGTCGTCCGGGACGATGGTGTCGGGCGGCGTCGACTTCCAGGTTCCGGGCAGCGGCCGCACCGGCACGCCCTCATGCGCGGCGACCATGAACTCGTGCCAGGCCTGCGCCGGCAGCGCGCCGCCGGTGACCTTCTTCATCGCGCTGCCGTCATCATTGCCGAACCAGACGCCGGTGGTCAGATTGGCGGTATAGCCGATGAACCAGGCGTCGCGCGAATTCTGGCTGGTGCCGGTCTTGCCGGCCGCCGGCCAGGCGAACGCCGCCTTCCTGGCCGTGCCGATCTCGACCGTGCCGGTCATCATCGAGTTCATCATACCGACAACATCGGGCTTGACGACGCGCGGCGCACCGCCGCCATTGTTTTCGTAGAGCACCTTGCCGTCGCTCGTCGTGACGCGGCGGATGAAATGGATGTCCGGTTTATAACCGCCATTGGCGAAGGGAACATAGGCCGAGGTCAGTTCCAGCGGCGTCACTTCCGAGGTGCCGAGCGCGATCGAAGTGTTGGCCGTCAGCTCGGACTGGATGCCCATGCGGTGCGCCGCCTCGACCACCGCATTCGGCCCGACTTCCATGGTCAGCTGCGCGGCAACCGAGTTCAGCGATTTTGCCAGCGCCGTCGCCAGCGTCACCTTGCCGAAATATTTGCCGCCGTAATTGTCGGGCGTCCAGTTGCCGATCTTGATTGGCGCGTCGTTGCGCACGCTGTCGGGCGTGCGGCCGGATTCCAGCGCCGCCATGTAGACGAACGGCTTGAACGCCGAACCCGGCTGGCGGCGCGCTTCCGAGGCGCGGTCGAACTGGCTGGTCGAATAGTCGTAACCGCCGACCATCGCGCGCACCGCGCCGGAATTGTCGATCGACACCAGCGCGCCCTGGCTGACATTGAGTTTTTTGCCGCTCTGGTCGATCAGCCGGCGGATCGATTGCTCGGCGAGTTTCTGCAGCGTCAGATCGACGGTCGTGTCGACGACGATATCGCGGCGCACGTCGCCGATCAGGTCGGGCAGTTCTTCCATGATCGTATCGGCGACGTAGTTTTCCGAGCCGGTCCAGTAGGACGGCGCGCGCGTCGCCGGCGCGCTCATCGCCGTTGTCATCTCCTTGGCGCTGATCTTGCCCTCGTCGCGCATCGCGGCGAGCACCAGCTGCGAACGCTGTTCGGCGGCCTTCGGGTCGCGCGCCGGCGACAGCCGCGACGGCGCCTTGAGCAGGCCGGCGAGAAGGGCGGCCTCCGACAGCGTGACGTCGCGCGCGCTCTTGCCGAAATAGCGGCGCGAGGCCGCTTCGACGCCATAGGCGCCCGAGCCGAAATAGACCCGGTTGAGATACATTTCGAGGATCTGGTCCTTCGTATGCTTGTGCTCCAGCCACAGCGCCAAAAGCACTTCCTGCACCTTGCGTTCCAGCGTGCGGTCCGGCGTCAGGAACAGGTTCTTGGCCAGCTGCTGGGTCAGCGTCGAGCCGCCCTGCGAAAAATGCCCGCCGAGCACATTGGTCGCCATGGCCCGGGAAAGGCCGATCGGATCGATGCCGAAATGCGAATAGAAGCGGCGGTCTTCGATGGCGATGACGGCTTCGGGAATGTAGGGCGACATTTCGTGCAGGCCGACGGCCTCGCCGCCGCTCATGCCGCGATTGCCAAGCAGCTGGCCGTCGACCGAGACGATCTTGATGTTGGGGGCGCGGTCGGGAATAGCCCAGGTGGTGGCCGCCGGCATTTTCGCGCCGTAATAGACGACGATGCCGGCAGTGGCGATGCCGCCCCAGATGGCCAGCACGAAGCACCAGTAGAACAGCCGGGCAAGCACGCCGAACACGCCGCGCCGGCTTTTGCCGCGCCCGCCGCGCGGCGGCTTGGCCTTGGACGATTTGCGCTTTGCAGCGGCTTTTCGGTTGCTCGGCACGACGCGGTCCTCCTCGCTTACCGAAAAACCGGCCGAGGATCTCGCCCCCGGCGATGCCTCGAAGCTGGGCTCGATGCGGCTGTCTTTCCGGTTCGCCATGCGCTGTGCTGTCTTCCCCATGCCTATGGCGTTGGGGTTGAAGACTAGATGCGGCGGTTTAAAGGCGGGTTAAGTCGGGAAAAATCGAAATAAACTGTATTCAGTCGCTTGCCGAACGGCTGCGGCCCGCGACAGCGCCAAAGTCGGAAATGAAAAACCCGCCTCGGCGGGCGGGTCGTTGGAGCCAATGAGCACCATAGCGAAATTAGTAGCATAGCTGCCGGCACAAAGCAAGAACAAAATATGCTTTGCCTCAGAATAATCACTTCAGTTCGGCGGTTGCGACAACCCTCAGTCGTCGGCATCCGGGTCGTCGGAGGCCGGCCGCCAGCTGATCGGCTCGATCTTCCTTTGCGTATGGCCGTCGGTATAGGCCCACCAGCCGGCGTCGCTTTCGTCCCAGTCGCCGCCGGCCGCCTTCAGCCGGTCGAGCGAACGGTATTGCGCGATGCTCTCGTTCATCACGCCGTCGCTATCCTGCCAGTAGACGGTGACCTTGGAGCCGTCCCTCGGTGCCGTTTCGATTGATTTTCGGGCAGCCATTTTCATTTCTCCCGGTGAAGCGAACGGAACGCAGGGACAAGCGTCCGGTTCCTGGCCGATGGCCTTTAGGAGAATTCGCTCCGGCGAGACATATGGCGTGGTTTTCGAGAACCGGAGCGCAGCGGACATTTGGGTCCGTGAGCACCGGAAGCGGAGAAAACTGCGCCAGATGGCCGCCGGAGTAGAATTATCATGAAGGCCATTAGCTGTGGGCGAAGATATCCTCCTCATCCCAGCCCATCAGGTCGAGTTTCGCACGCGTCGGCAGGAAGCGGAAGCAGGCATCGGCTTCCCTGGTCCGGTTGTCGCGCGCCAGCCGCGCGCTGAGCACGTCGCGCAGCCGGTGCAAATAGAGCACGTCGGAGGCGGCATATTCGAGCTGCTCGGGCGACAGCGTCTCGGCGGCCCAGTCCGATGATTGCTGCGCCTTCGATAGGCCGACGCCGAGAAGCTCGAAGCAGATGTCCTTGAGCCCGTGCCGGTCGGTGTAGGTGCGCGTCAGCCGCGACGCGATCTTGGTGCAGAACACCGGCTCCGGCATGACGCCGAAGGCGTTGTAGAGCACGGCGAGATCGAAGCGGCCGTAATGGAAGAGCTTGGTGATGCTGCGGTTCTTGAGCAGGCTGACGAGGTTCGGCGCCTTCTT
Organism: Mesorhizobium sp. M0816; assembly: GCF_040320005.1. Lineage (NCBI taxonomy): Bacteria > Pseudomonadati > Pseudomonadota > Alphaproteobacteria > Hyphomicrobiales > Phyllobacteriaceae > Mesorhizobium > Mesorhizobium sp. M0816. The sequence continues at coordinate 65,748 of NZ_JAMYOT010000015.1, forward strand.
CTGGCCGGGCGCGATCTGGATGACGTCGGCCGAGCCGTCGCCCGGCGAGATCTGCACGACGCAGAGCCGGTCGCGATGCGGGTTCAGCCCCAGCGTCTCGGTGTCGATGGCGACCGCCCCGACATCGTAATGCAGCAGGCCGGGCAGATCGTTTTTGTGGAAACGTATGTCGCTCATCGTCTTCTCCGGTCGCGGCCCCGTGCAGCGATGCGCGACGGACCGTGCCCGTCCTTGCCGCGATCCGGCGAAAAATCAACAAAAACTTGAGTCTGGCGCAATTTCAGCGTGTCAGCGCCTCGAGAATGCGCGCCCAGGAGCGCTGGCCCTTGTGGAAGGAGCTCATCTCGTACTTCTCGTTCGGCGAGTGGATGCGGTCGTCGTCGAGACCGAAACCGACCAGCAGCGATTCCATGCCGAGATAGGTCTGGAAATCGCCGACCACCGGGATCGAGCCGCCGCTGCCGGTCACCACCGCTGGCTTCGGCCATTCGTCGGACAGCGCCTGCTTGGCCTTGGCCAGGAAGGGCGAGTCGTAGGAAAGCTGGATTGCCGGCGAGCCGCCATGCGGATGGAATTCGACCGAGCAGTCGGCCGGAACGCGCTCTCTGACGAATGCCTGGAAGGCGGCGCGGATTTTTTCCGGATCCTGTTTGTGGACCAGGCGGAAGGAGACTTTTGCCGAGGCTTGCGCGGCGATCACCGTCTTGAAGCCCTTGCCGGTATAGCCGCCGATAATGCCGTTGAACTCGGCCGTCGGTCGCGCCCAGGTCAGCTCGAGCACCGAGCGGCCCTTTTCGCCGGACGGAATCGACAGGCCAATCGGGCCGAGGAAGGTCTCGGCCGTCTCGCCGAGCGACAGCCACGACTGCAATATCTGCGACGGCGTTTCCTCGACGCCGTCATAGAAACCCGGAATGGTGACGTGGCCATCCTCATCATGGATATCGGCCAGGATTTTCGCCAGGATGCGGATCGGATTGGCTGCCGCACCGCCATAGAGCCCGGAATGCAGGTCGCGGTCGGCGGCAGTCACCGTGATCTCCTCGCCGACCAGCCCGCGCAGCGAGACGCAGATCGACGGCGTATCGCGGTCCCACATGCCGGTGTCGCAGACCAGCGCGAAATCGGCCCTGAGCTCATCCGCATTCGCCTCGAGAAACGGCTTCAGCGACGGCGATCCGGACTCCTCCTCGCCCTCGAACAGGATTGTGATTCGGCACGGCAATCCGCCATGCACCTGCTTCCACGCGCGGCAGGCCTCGACGAAGGTCATCAGCTGGCCCTTGTCGTCGGCCGCGCCGCGGCCGGTGATCACCTTGTGGCCGGGCTCGATCTCCTTGACCGCCGGCGCGAACGGGTCGCTTTCCCACAGCTCGATCGGATCGACCGGCTGGACGTCGTAATGGCCGTAAAACAGCAGATGCGGCGCGCCCGCCGGCCCATCGTGATGCGCGACCACCATCGGATGCCCCGGCGTGTCGCGCACGCTGGCGTCGAAGCCGATCAGCTTGAGCTCGGCGACCAGCCATTCGGCGGCCTTGCGGCAGTCGGCGGCGTAGTCCGGATCGGTGGAGATCGACTTGATGCCGAGCAGGCCGAACAGGCGTTCCAGGCTCTGGTCGAAGTTCTTGTCGAGGCGGTCGAGAACAGGGGAAACTGCGGACATCTGGCGGGGCCTTTCGATTCTGGCGGCGAATCTAGAGCCCATACGGCGAAACGGAAAGCCCGCGACCGTTAGGCCACAACGCAGGATCTTGTCGAAAGGCAAAAAAATGCCGCCGTGGTGGAGGGGGAACCACGGCGGCCTTACTCGAAACGATGCGGCAGCCCGGAGAGGGGGGATAGGCTGCCGCAAGTGTCCGGGATAGGCGGGGGACGGGCCTTGCTCCGGACTTCGGCGAAAACTGCCGATGGCGTTTATCTGTGTCTGCGAACGTGGCGATTCAAGGGCACAAAAATTACACTTTTGTAACATAGGCGTGAGCGAACAAAGCTCCGGCCAGGGCCGCCAGGGCCGGCCAAGCTCGCACGCCATTTGTCAGGGTGTTGCCGGAACCCTTGGCGGAAGCCGCCTTTGGCATGGACCGCGGCGCTGCGCCGCGCTATCCCTCGTGCCATGAAAAAAGGCGATCATCTCTTCCTTGTCGACGGCTCCGGTTACATCTTCCGTGCCTATCACGCGCTCCCGCCGCTGTCCCGCAAGTCCGACGGGCTGCCGACCAGTGCCGTGCTCGGCTTCTGCAACATGGTCTGGAAGCTGACGCAGGACGCCCGCAACACCGATGTCGGCATCGTGCCGACGCATTTCGCCGTGATTTTCGACTATTCGTCGAAGACCTTCCGCAACGACCTCTACCCCGAATACAAGGCCAACCGCTCGGCGCCGCCGGAAGATTTGATCCCGCAATTCGGCCTGATCCGCCAGGCGACCAGGGCCTTCAACCTGCCATGCCTTGAGACGGAAGGCTACGAGGCCGACGATTTGATCGCCACCTATTGCCGGCTTGCCTGCGAAGCCAGCGCCGACACCACCATCATCTCTTCCGACAAGGACTTGATGCAACTGGTCGGCCCAACGGTTGCCATGTACGACCCGATGAAGGACCGCCAGATCGGCGTTCCCGAGGTGATCGAGAAATGGGGCGTGCCGCCACAGAAAATGATCGACCTGCAGGCGCTGACCGGCGATTCGGTCGACAATGTGCCGGGCGTGCCCGGCATCGGGCCGAAGACGGCGGCGCAATTGCTCGAACAGTTCGGCGACCTCGACACGCTGCTCGTCCGCGCCGGCGAGATCAAGCAGGACAAGCGGCGCGAATCGATCATCGCCAATGCCGACAAGGCGCGCATCTCGCGTGACCTGGTGACGCTGAAGAACGACGTGCCGGTGACCGAGGGGCTCGACGAGTTCGTGTTGCACGCGCCGGACGGCCCAAGGCTGATCGGCTTTCTCAAGACCATGGAATTCTCGACGCTGACCCGCCGCGTGGCCGAAGCGACCGGAACCGACGCGGGCGACGTTCCAGCCACCCCCGTCACCATAGAGCGTGCCGATACCGCGCATGGCCCCGATATGGGTTTTGGCGCGCCCGCGGCCGCCGAGAGCGCACCGCCGTCGGACAAAGCGGCACTCGAAGCCCCGGCCGCAGCCAAGCAAGGCGACACCCCATCCCTGCTTTCGGCGCTTCGCCTGGAGGCTGCCACCGCCCGCAAGATCGACACCAGCGCCTACGCCTGCATCCGCGACGCCGCGACGCTGAAGGTCTGGATCGCCGAGGCGATGGAGAGAGGCATCGTCGCCTTCGACGTTAAGACCTCCTCGCCCGATCCGATGCGGGCCGAACTGATCGGCCTTGCCATGGCCGTCGCGCCCGGCCACGCCGCCTACGTGCCGCTTGCCCACAAAAACGGCAATGGCGACCTGCTCGGCGGCGGCGCGGTCGAAAACCAGATCCCGATCCGCGACGCGCTGGCGTTGCTCAAGCCGCTGCTCGAGGACAAATCCGTCCTCAAGATCGTGCACGACATGAAATACCGCCTTGTCGTCATGAGCCGTCACGGCATCGAGATCGGCCCCTATGACGACACCATGCTGATCTCCTACGTGCTTGAGGCCGGCACTCATGGTGGCCATGGCCTGGAGGCGCTGGCCGATAAATGGCTCGGCCACGCGACCATTCCGCTGAAGGAACTGGCCGGTTCGGGAAGAAGCTTCGTCGGCCTCGATCAGGCCGACCTCGGCAAGGCGACGGCTTACGGGGCCGAGCACGCCGACGTCGCGCTCAGGCTCTGGCAGGTGCTGAAGCCACGGCTTGCCGCCAAGGGCCTGGTCTCGGTCTATGAACGGCTGGAACGGCCGCTGGTGCCGGTCCTGGCACGGATGGAGCAGCGCGGCATCTCCGTCGACCGGCAGATCCTGTCGCGGCTCTCCGGCGAACTGGCACAGGGTGCCGCACGGCTCGAGGACGAGATCTACCAGCTGGTCGGCGAACGCATCAACATCGGCTCGCCAAAACAGCTCGGCGACATCCTGTTCGGCAGGATGGGTCTGCCCGGCGGTTCAAAAACCAAGACCGGCCAGTGGTCGACCTCGGCGCAGCTTCTCGAAGACCTCGCCGCCGAAGGCCACGAATTGCCGCGTAAGATCGTCGACTGGCGCCAGCTGACCAAGCTGAAATCGACCTATACCGATGCGCTGCCCGGCTTCATCCATCCCGACACCAAGCGCGTCCACACCTCCTACGCGCTTGCCGCGACGACGACCGGACGGCTGTCGTCCTCGGATCCCAATCTGCAGAACATTCCGGTACGCACCGTCGAGGGGCGAAAGATCAGGACGGCCTTCATTGCCGACAAGGGCAACAAGCTGGTTTCCGCCGACTACAGCCAGATCGAATTGCGCGTGCTGGCCCACGTCGCCGAAATCCCGCAGCTCAAGCAGGCCTTCGCCGACGGCGCCGACATCCACGCCATCACCGCGTCCGAAATGTTCAACGTGCCGGTCGAGGGCATGCCTTCGGAAGTGCGCCGCCGTGCCAAGGCGATCAATTTCGGCATCATCTACGGCATTTCGGCCTTTGGCCTCGCCAACCAGCTGTCGATCGCGCGCGAGGAAGCCGGCGACTACATCAAGAAATATTTCGAGCGCTTCCCCGGCATCCGCGACTATATCGATGCGACCAAGGCCTATGCCCGCGAGCACGGCTTCGTCGAGACCATTTTCGGCCGCCGCATCCACTATCCGGAAATCAGATCGTCAAATCCTTCGGTCCGTGCCTTCAACGAGCGCGCCTCGATCAACGCCCGCCTGCAGGGCACCGCGGCCGACATCATCCGCCGCGCCATGATCCGTATGGACGATGCCCTGGAAAAAGCCAGGCTTTCCGCCCGCATGCTGCTGCAGGTGCATGACGAGCTGGTCTTCGAGACCATCGAAGCCGAGGTCGAGGCGACGATCCCGGTCGTGTGCCACGTCATGGAGAACGCGGCCATGCCGGCGGTGTCGATGTCGGTGCCGCTGCACGTCGACGCCCGCGCCGCCAACAACTGGGAAGAGGCGCATTAGGGCGGGGACGGATATCGACTTCCTGTTGAGGAGCCCCAATATTCTGATGTGGCCTACCTTCATCAGCCTACGCGCCCGTTGAGCCATCTTTTCTCAAGGTTCACGAAAAGCAGCGGTGTGGTATACTGCCCCCATGATCACGAAGACACTCGAGAACCTGGTAAAGCACGCGGAAGCTTGGCCTCGCGAAGACCAGGAGGAGCTTGCCGACTATGCCCGCGTCATCGAGGCGCGCCGAACCGGAGTGTATGCCACGTCGGAATCAGAGCGCAGCGCCATCACAACGGGACTCGCAGAAGCCGACCACGGCACTTTCGTAGATGAGGATACGGTTCGCGCGGCAGACACCCGCCGCAGACTATGAAGGTCCGATTTACGCGGCAGGCCTTTGCCGAACGCGAGGCGATTTTCAACTACCTCGACGAGCGGGCGCCCCAGGGCGCCCTTTCAGTTGTTTCTCGGATCCAAGCTGGGATTTCGCGACTTGCCGAATTTCCAGAAAGTGGCCACGCGACCGATATTCCTGGCGTTCGCGTTCTCTTCATAGGTCGCTACCCCTACAAGGTTTTCTATCGTGCCCGTTCCGATGCAATCGAAATCCTGCACATCCGGCATACCTCAAAGAAGCCGGTTGGCTAGGCCGTAAACTAGGTGGAAAGCGGACTTGGGATTTGTGGAAAGCACTCATGGCGTATGTCATGCTAGAACCGCAGTCATCAAGAATGGTTCATGCATGAATTGGGAACAGATAGCATCGGATTTCGCTTGGGACGGCTCATGGCGAGACATCTACGTTCTGAACACGTCTGAGGCAGATTGGCAGGGCGTCTGGAACATCCTCCTGGAATGGACCCCGCCTGCTAGTTTCAGTGTCTCCGGCAAGATCGAGTCGATGCCATTGGGCGTCGAAGCGGCCCTGGAAAGCGAAACAGGCAGCTTACTGTCTTTTTACGTCGGGCCAATTCAGCTTGCATGTCACTTCTTCACCGTTATCGAAATTGAGTTCGACTTCGATCCAAGGCAAGTCAGCGGAAAAACCGAGGTTGAGCACCTTGACCGCTTTATGCGATTGCTCGGTGACGCTACTGGGAAGCAGATAATTCTCACGCAGGAAAATGATCAACAGGCTATCATCGCACGCTACTCTCCCGATCTTGAGAGGGTAGTTTGGACTGCACTTTCATAGCCGAATGTCTGCAACGGGTCGTTTGTTGACTGGCGGCTTCCGCCTCATGGAGGCTATCGCCAAACCATAGGAACCATCGTGAGCCCACCAGCGAGGCGTGAATACTGCCCCGCCGCCTTCGAAGTGTTGCCTTCGGGCTTGCTAAGCCGCTTCAGCCAAACACTTCGCACATGTCCCACGAAACTCGATCACCGCCTTCTTGGCGGCGAAGCCGGTCGAACGCACCCATTCGTCGAGCCGGTGTCCGACATCGTGGTCGGAGAACTCGGTCACCTGGCCGCAGGTGTCGCAGATGGCAAACGCCGTCATCGAATGGCTGTGGTCGTGCGGCTCGGCACAGGCGACGAAGGAATTGAGGCTTTCGAGCCTGTGCACGAAGCCGGATTTCACCAGCGTGTCGAGCGCCCGGTAGACCTGCAGCGGCGCGCGAAAACCGCGCTCGCGCAGTTGGTCGAGCAACGTATAGGCGCTGAGCGGGCCGCTGGCGGCCTCGAGCTTCTCGAGAACGCAAAGCTGGTTCTTCGTCAGTACATCCCTTGCCGCCATGATCCTGTTCCAAGCCGCTCCGTGCCGATCGCTGCCATTTCGCAAGCAGTCGGACCTCTTCCACTGAGATAGCGACGAACTGCCATTTTTGCTACTGTTTCTATTCGCAGCCGGTGGTCGGCTGGCCGGCGGCGCCATATTCAAAATACTGACAAAATCCTCGGCCAGGCTGGCCGTGCTTGGAAATTCGATCGGGCTTGGGGAAGCAATCATGATCAAAGTGACGCGGCGGACGCTGCTTGCCGGCACGTCCGCGCTGGTCGCTGCCGGCCTGGTGCCGTTTCGGGCATTCGCAGCGGCGCGCACCTACCATGCGCTGCTTGTTGCCTGCACCGATTACCCGAACCTGCCGAAGAAAAACTGGCTGATCGGACCGAAAAACGATGCCGGCTTGGTGCGCGATTACCTCCTGGGGAACACGCCCGCGCCGGTAAAATTCCTGGCCGAAAACGTCACGCTGCTCGCCAAGGATGTCGAAGGCGCCAACGGACCGCCGACACATGCGGCGATCAAGGCGGCGTTGGCCGATCTTGCCGCCAAGGTCCAGCGCGACGATTTCGTCTACCTGCATTTGTCCGGTCACGGCGCGCAGCAGCCGGCAGCGAACAAGGGCGACGAGACGGACGGCCTCGACGAGATTTTCTTGCCGTCCGACATCGACAAATGGGTGAACCGCGAAAAGGGCGTGCCCAATGCGCTGGTCGACAACGAGATCGGCACCGCGCTCGACGCTATTCGCGACAAGGGCGCCTTTATCTGGGCCGTGTTCGACTGCTGCCATTCCGGCACTGCGACGCGCGCCGCCGAGGTCGACGACGAGTTGGAACGCAAGGTCGAGTTCGCCGATCTGGTCGGCGGCGACGACGCTGCCAGGGCGGCTGCGGTGAAAGCCTATGACGAGATTGCGTCGGCCGCGCCGCGCGGCTTTGACGAGGACGGGCAGCGCAAGCCGGCCTTCAAGCTGACGCCGACCGGCGCCGAGCCGACCACCAAGGGCAAATTGGTCGCCTTCTACGCGGCGCAGACGGTGGAGACGACGCCCGAGATGCCGCTGCCCAAGGGCACGGCCGATGCACCGCGTTTCGGGCTGTTCACCTTCACCATCCTGTCGAAACTGGCCGAGAACCCCAACATCACCTACCGCCAGCTCGGCCAGGCCGTGCTGCAGCAATATTCGGCGGACGGCCGCACCCGGCCGACGCCGCTGTTCGAAGGGGAACTCGACGCCCGCGTCTTCGGCACCGACAAGACCGACGCGGTCATGCAATGGCCGATCGTCATCGAGAACGACAAAGCCACGATCGGCGCCGGACTGCTGCATCGCCTCACCCCGGGCAGCAGGCTCGCAATATTGCCGTCGGCGCTGTCGCCGCTGTCCGAGGCGCTTGGCTATCTCCAGGTGCAGTCGGCGAAAAACCTGGAAAGCCGGGTCAAGCCGGTCGAGTTCGGCGGCAAGCCGGCGCTCAAGCTGGCCGACATCCCCGCCAATGCCTATGCGCGGCTGGCCGAGCTCGCCGTCGACTACAAGCTCGTGGTCGCGCGGCCGGCAGCGGCCAAAGGCCTCGAGAAAGAGGCCGCGCTGGCGAACTCGGTTCTCGACGAACTGGCGGCCAGGGAGAGCTCAGGGTTCCACATCGCGCTGGTCGAGCCGGGCAGGAGCGCAGATCTGCGTCTCGCAGTGCTGCGCGAGAACGCCATTGCCGGCGCCGCAGAAGATGCCACCGACGCGCCGGCGCTGTGGTTCCTGCCGGCTTCGGGCGACATGACGCTCAAGGGCGGCAGCAAGCCGCCGTTGATCGTCATTCATCCGGACGGCCGCGAAAAATTGATCGAGGCCGCCGCAGGGAATCTGACGAAAATCTTCCGCGCCATCGGACTGTCGAGGCTGGCCGCCGCTTCCGATTATCGGCCGGAAGAGGTCAGCGTCGAGTTCCGGATCAAGCGTTTTGACAGCGACACGCTGCAGCCGATCGAACCGTCGACGGTGCCGCGTGTTTCGCCCGACGATCAGGTCCACGTGCTGGCCAGGAACGGTTCGACCAACCTGGTCGACATCAACGTGCTCTATGTCGGCTCCGACTATTCCATCCAGCATTTTCTTGCCGAGCGCCTGACCGAAGGCGCCGTGCTCGAGGAAGGCCTGTTCAAATTCACCGACACCAGCTTCGGCATGGAGCGGATGATCGCCGTCTTGACCGAAGCACCGCCGCAGAGCGAGAAGCAGGATCTGAGTTTCCTGGCGCAAGAGGGGGTTGTCTCGGTAACGCGCGGACTGGGACAGCCAAGCTTCGCCGACATGCTGGCCGATATCGGCATGGCGCCGGCGACGCGGTCGGCCATGCGGCTGACCGACGACAAGGGGTCGAAGGGCGCCGTGATGATCTTCCCGATGGAGACGGTGCCGCGCGCCTGAGGCGGGGTCAGGTGCCCGGCCGGGCCTCTTGCCTAATCGGCTGATAATGAACATTCTTCGACCGCCGCTGTCGGCGGCCGAACGGAACGGATGAGGGCGTTCGTGAACAGGATCGTATTTTCTTGGCGCGCAACAACCGCCGGCCTTGTCGCCGGGCTGTTGCTGGCCGCGAATGCTTCGGCGGACGAGGCTTGCGGCCTCTGCGCCAAGGAGGTCGTCATCAATTCCGAACTGGCGAGTTGCTTTCTCGACCAGTACGACCAGATCGCCAAAACCGGCAACGCCGCCGTTGTCGTCGATCTCAGCAGTTGCACCTCACGCGGCGTGGTCGAACCATTGCCGTCGCCGAGCAAGGCGCAGGTGGCGCCTGACGTGCAGTTCATCGTTTCGCGGGCGCAGCTGGATTGCCTGAAGAAGAAGCTGGAGGCGCCGGGCATCGTGCTCGACCCGTCCGCCACCATAGAACTGGACAGCTGCGGATGACGAAAGCGGGGGGCAACGCAACGCAGCAGGTAGTGACGGCGCCGGTACCGCAAAAGAAGCCGGTGTCGCTGCCGGAAACCGTCGAAGGCCTGCCGTGGGTGAGCAATCACGAGGTCAAGAAGGAGGCGAACCCGTTCACCGATCGCGACTGGCGCATGCTCGTCTATGCCTGGTCCGGATTGCTGGTGCGCCTGGCGATCATCTTCACCTTGATCTTTTCGGTCTACCAGTTCCTAGCGAACCAGGAGCAGAAGCGCGTCGAGCAAACGATGTCGCTGGTCGAGCTCTGGGAAAGCAAGGATTACCAGCAGGCGCAACGGGCCCTCAAGCAACGCCTGGCGGCGCTCAACGCCAAATACAGCAATCTGCTCAGTGCCAATCCGACGCCGACCGAGGAACAGGTGTTCAGACAGCGCATCGGCATCGAAGCGATGAGCGCAACCGGCGGCGACATGCCGCTTGCCGAGTTCAGCGACAATTTCGACCGCATCGTCTATTTCCTCAACCGCCTTTCCTTCTGCGTCGAAGGCAGGCTGTGCTCGCGTCAGGTCGCCGACTCCTATTTCCGCGACTATGCCGCTTCCTTCTGGAGCTATTTTGCCGGCTATATCGACAAGGAGCGCAAGGCCGGTTCACCGACTTTCGCCCAGCCGATCGAGAACTATGTGCGCCAGGCGCCACCCTCGGCCCAGTCCAGATGATTCTCGAAAATGCGAAAGCCGGCGACGGAAATACTCCGCCGCCGGCCGGTTTTCCGCGACGATCGCGGCGGAAATTCTGCAGGCCTATTTGTACAGGCTGTTGATCCACTGGACGTTGATGGCGTTCAGGCGCACGGCGGTATTGGCATCCGGGCTCTCGGCCACGTTCACGCCGGTGATGACGCGCTGCTTGGAGCCATTGTCATAGGCATAGACCGAGCTGCCGCTCGATCCTGGATACGTGTCGCAGTCGTACTGGAAATACTCGGTGGCGATGTGTTCGGCGAGCACTTCGCAGGTCGCCTTCCACATCGTGCCCATCGGCTTGTCGCCGGGATAGCCGACGATGTTGGCGGTGAAATCGCCGAGATCCACATAATTGGCATAGCCCAGCCAGCCGAGGTTGGTGCCGACATCCTGCTTCAAGGTGACGATGCCGAGATCCCATGGCACGACCGAGCCGTAAAAGCCCTGATAATTGTCGATGAAGCCTTGGACGATATAGGCGCTTTCATAGGTGAAGGCGCCGAACGGTGCGTCGTCGGCAGTCTTGCCGTTGAGAGCCGGCACGAACAGGATATCGTCCAGCCAGGCCTTGTCTTCGTGGCTGTAGAGGCAGTGCGCCGCGGTGAGCACCGTGCGCGGGCCGATCAGCGTCGCCGAGCAGCTGCCATAGCTGCCGCTCTTCGATTTGCCTTCGAGGTAGCCGATCGCGGTGAACGGGTAGGTTTTGGTATTCTTGATCTGCTCCCGGTCGTCCGTCCCGAACACCTGGCGGCCGGCCTCTTCGCCTCCGCTCAGCCCGGAATTCTCGGACTTCTGTCCCTCGGCGGGCGCGTTCATTTCCTTGATGACAAGGTCCTTCAGCGTCTCGTTCGGATCGATCTTGATGTCCTTGCCGTCGGCGGAGCGGCCGACGATGCCATAGGATTTGACGGCCGTTGCTTCGTCGGTGAGCGGCGCGGCGCGGTTGGCCTCGTCGTCGGTCAATTTCGGCGGGGCGATCGGTTTCGCCCGGCCGGGCTTGTAATCGCCCGATGTTACGTCCCGCATGCTTTCGCCGTTGCCGGCATTGGCGGAACCTGGATCGGCTGCCAAGGCAGGAACCGCCCACATTGCGCTGGAAAGCAACGCGGACGCAACAATGCACTGTGTCAGTTTTGTCATGGTGAGACTCTCCCAAAAGTCAGCAAGGACTGGATCAAGATACAGAAATATTGTCGAGATCGTGGTGGCGCAGAAAAATGAAATTGGTTACCGGTGCCTTTACCGGGCCATTATTCAGTGCAGCCAGTTTAGGTCCCCGCCAAAAATGCCTGCAACGGTATACTGCCTAAAATAATCCAACATTGGCAACGACAAATTGCTTCCACATAGCCCGTGGGGGGCTATAGGATTTGGGCGGGTTTGGCTCGACAGCACGACTAGCAGAAATGGTGCTCGGCTTTGTGACGGATCATGCTTCGCCGTGGAGCATGATCTCACCGGCCGGTTCCATTTCAGTGGATCATGCGTCGGCGACTGCCTGTCGGGAACATCGTCTCAGGGGGTTCGAGGTGAAGATCATCCATAGGTTCAGACCGATTGCCGCCGCCGCACTGCTCGGCATCGCGGCGGCCTTGCCGGCCATCAATTCCGTTCATGCCACGGACGCGGCCGCCCGGCCCGAGGCGGCGATCTCGCCGATGAAACGCGTGGCCGAGGCCAGGGCCGAGGCCAAGGCGGAGAACCCCGACGGCGGCGATCGCGTCTACGGCGGCAAAGAGGCCGAGAAGGGCGCTTACCCGTTCCAGGTGGCATTGTTGACCACCGGCAGACTGGACAAAAGCCTGGCCTCGCAGGCGAATGCGCAGTTCTGCGGCGGCAGCCTGATCGCGCCGCAATGGGTGCTGACGGCGGCGCACTGCCTCAATGACGACGGCGAGCCGATTTCGCCTGATATGGTCACCGTGCTCACCGGCGCCACCGATCTCAGCGAGGGCAAGCGCTACAAGGCGGCGGAGATCATCGTCAACGAGGGCTATAGCGAGCAGACGCTGGACAACGATCTCGGCTTGATCCGGCTGGCCGAGCCGGCCGATGCCCCGACCATCAAAATTGCCCGTGAGCCGACACCGGACACCGGTAAGACGACGGTCACTGGTTGGGGCAAGATGCAGGACGGAACATTTCCCACCGCGCTGATGGTCGCCGACCTGGACCTCCAGCCGAACGCAACCTGCAACAGCGGCATCAAGGCGATTTATGCGCATGATTTGAAGGCAGCGCTCGGCGAGCTCGCCCGCCGCATGCGTTATTCGGAAAGGGGCATCGAGGCCGCCGCCAACGCGATTGCAGCCGATATGGCCGATCCGCTTACCGGCAACATGATCTGCGCCGGCACCGCAAGCGGCGAGCGCGACGCCTGCAATGGCGACAGCGGCGGACCGCTGTTCATGACCGGCGCCGATGGTCCGGTGCAGGTCGGCGTCGTCAGCTGGGGCGAAGGGCCGGCCGACGGCGGCACCGCCTGCGGCCACAAGAACGCCTACGGCATCTACACGCGGCTGGCCAATTACACCGGCTGGATCGAGGAGAAGATGAGGACGGCAGCGCCCGCAGCGCCCAAAGCCCTCGGCACGGCGCAGAAGCCCGCCACGCCCTGACCGGTGTCATCTGCTGAATGACGGCGGGAGCAATCCCGCCGTTTCTGCCCGGAACCTTAGGTTGGGACTAGAACCAGCGATCGCGGCGCTGGTCTGTGGCGGCCAAGGCGAGGCCCAGTAGCGCCCCTACGGCCGCTCCGAGTATGAAGGCGGACGATATTGTGCCGGGATTCTCCTGGACCACCCCGGACACCGTCTGGGCCCTGTTGCGCAGGGCTTGTGCCGTCCGCGAGGCGCGCTCAGCAGCGTTGCCATACCAATCGCCGGCGTCCTCGATCGCCTCTTCCGCGCGTTCCGCCAAGGTTCGGTTGATCTTGTTGATCTCGCGCCTCAGCTGCGCGACCTGCTTCTCCAGGGCTTCCTGAGCTTCACGTTGAGTCATCTTCGGTGCTGCGGATTCGTTCGGTTCGTCGGCCATTGTAATCTCCTTTGCTCAGGCTCGGCTCAACGGCCGGCCCACTGTGCAGGTTCCTCCGCAAAACGCGTATGTCCGGTGTTTGTTCGGTGAGAAACCGGCTTTTGTCCGGCATGTCTGCGAATTCGGCATCAACATCGGATCGTTCCGGCGCTCCCCGCGTTGGTGAAAACGCCACAAGGGAGGAACCGCCATGGACGACGATCGGCATGAAAAAATTCGGCAGCGAGCCTATGAAATCTGGGTGCGCGAGGGCCGCCCGCACGGCGCACATGAGCGTCATTGGCAGCAGGCGAAACATGAGCTTGACCTCGACGACGCGGACGTTTCGGCGGGAACGATCGCCAGCTCCGACGTTCTGACGGTCGAGGCACTGGCGATGCGCACCGGGATAACCGGTGATCAGGCGCAAGAGCTGATCGACAGGCTTGGCAACGACAGGGCGACGCTCGAGCAAGCCGCGCGGAACCTCAAGGCAGCCGAAAGTTAGAGCGTGTTTGAGAAGGGGATTTCCAGCGTGGCTCCGGCGTACTTCATCGCACGCTCTTAGCGGCGCTCGACACCCCTTGCGGCCAGCATGTCATCAACGGCTGCCGACATCAGAAATGCCGACAGCTGGTTGGCCGCTTCTGCGTCCGTCGAATCGGCGCTGATGCCAATGGCGAAGTCGACGTAACTTTGGAGTTCTGCAGGAAACCCACCGACAAGCACGACCTGGGGAGCGGCCGCGAGAATCGAAGTCACGGGAACGACCCCCAACTCGGCTTCCCCACGGCCCACGGCCGGCGCTGTCTGCCCTCCTGGTATGGCCACCAGCTTGGGCCTCACCTCATCCGCTATCCCCAAACGTTCCAGCAAACCGGAGAAGTAGCCACCGCTGGTTCCTTCACTGGCGTAGGCGATCGATCTGGCGCTCTTCAACGCCTGTTCGAATGCTTCCACGGACCCGATGTCGAGCGGTCGACTGCCTGCCTTGGCTGCCACCCCCATTGCTATCCGGCCAAACGCCACCTGGCTCCCCGCCTTGACCTTTCCCGAGGCAGTCAGATCCTGAATCAGGTCCGGATTGGTGATGACGAGGTCAAAAGCTTCCCCAGCTTCAATCTGCTTCTTTACTGTCGGATTGAGCTCCCACCTGACCGCAACTGTGAATCCCGTGGCCGTTTCGAACCGGGGTATGAGAGCTAGAATGGCTGGGCGGACCGCAATAGCGCCAAAAAGCCGGATTTCCTGATTCATCGCCTAACCCCGAATCGGACGAAACGACCTTCTTGCAATACCCATCCAGCTGCCCGGCCATTCTATGCTCAGCGTCCCGGAAGCCGTCGCCCTTCGGCCACCGGATGCCGTCATCGCCTACTTCCTCGGCGGCCCCTTGCGCTCGGCCGATGCCGCCCAGAGATTGATGTCCGACTCGCGGGCAAAGGTGTCGATCTCGGCGAGTTCGGCATCGCTGAAGTCGAGCGCCTTCAGCGCGCCGACGCAATCCTCGACCTGTTCCGGCCGGCTGGCGCCGATCAGCGCCGACGTCACCCTGCCCCGGCGCAGCACCCAGGCCAGCGCCATCTGCGCCAGCGTCTGGCCGCGGCGACGGGCGATAACGTTCAGCGCCTCGATATTGGCGATCGACTTGTCGTTGATGAATGCCGGGCGCAGCGACTTGCCCTGGCTGGCGCGGCTGCCATCGGGGATGCCGCCGAGATATTTGTTGGTCAGCATGCCTTGCGCCAGCGGCGAGAACACGATCGAGCCGACACCAAGCCCCTCCAGCGTATCGAGCAGGCCATCATCCTCGACCCAGCGGTTGAGCATCGAATAGCTCGGCTGATGGATCACGCAAGGCGTGCCGAGCTGCTTCAATATGTCGGCGGCCTCGCGGGTGCGCTGCGAATTATAGGAGGAAATGCCGGCATAGAGCGCCTTGCCCGAGCGCACCGCGTGATCGAGCGCGCCCATCGTTTCCTCCAGCGGGGTGTCGGGGTCGAAGCGGTGCGAATAGAAGATGTCGACATAGTCGAGCCCCATCCGCTTCAGGCTCTGGTCGAGGCTGGCCAGGACATATTTGCGGCCGCCCCATTCGCCATAAGGTCCTGCCCACATTTCGTAGCCGGCCTTGGTCGAGATGATCAGCTCGTCGCGATAACCGGCAAAGTCCGTCCGCAGGATCTCGCCGAACGCCTGCTCCGCCGAGCCGGGCGGCGGGCCGTAATTGTTGGCGAGGTCGAAATGCGTGATGCCGAGATCGAACGCCTTGCGCGCGATCGCCTGCTTGGTTCTATGCGGCGTGTCGTTGCCGAAATTGTGCCACAGCCCAAGCGAGATCGCCGGCAGCTTCAGGCCGGACCGCCCGCAGCGATTGTAGACCATCTTGTCGTAGCGGTTTTCGGCGGGGACATACGGCATGGGAAATCCTCAAATCGAAACGAGCCCGACGGCTGCCGCCGCGACAGTGGGGCAGTCGAGCTTGCCACCCTTAGCCTCTCCCCGCGCAAACGGGGAGAGGCTTTTTGCGGTGCTTGGGAGGTGCGCCGCCTACTTGGTTTTCTTCTTCGCCAGCAGCTCCTTCGCCGCCTTGACGCCGAGTGCCGCGGGCCGCTCGCAGCTGGTCTGCATGGCGACGAACTTTCCGGTCT
The DNA here is from genome assembly GCF_040320005.1 of Mesorhizobium sp. M0816. Classification (NCBI taxonomy): domain Bacteria; kingdom Pseudomonadati; phylum Pseudomonadota; class Alphaproteobacteria; order Hyphomicrobiales; family Phyllobacteriaceae; genus Mesorhizobium; species Mesorhizobium sp. M0816. Next base: position 81,835 of record NZ_JAMYOT010000015.1, read on the forward strand.
CGCCCGAACGCAACAGGCCGGTCATGACGTCGACGGCATGCAGCGCCAGTTCCATCGAGCAGCGGTGCGGCCGGCCTTCCCTGATCGCGATCGCCATGTCGGCCAAACCGGCGGTGCGGTAGTTGGCCATCATGCCTTGCGAATGCATCTCGTTGGGCACGCCGAACGGATGCGGCCATTTCGGCAGCTTCTTCACCGGTTTGGCGGCTTCGGTGTAGCGCACTTCGCCGCCGAAGAAGTTCGGATCCGGCACGAACACCGTGCCCGCCTCGCCATAGAGCTCCATCGGCGCGTGGCCGTGGCTCCAGACGTCCCAGCTGGTGTTGAGCGTCACCACGGCACCGTTCTCGAATTCCAGCACGCCATGGATCGTCGTCGGCGTGGAGACCGGGATCTTTTCGCCGGCGCGCGGCTTCGAGCTGATGATGCGTTCCGTCATCGGGATCGAAGCGAAGGCCGCGACCTGCTTCACCGGCCCGATCAGCTGGATCAGGTTGGTGATGTAATACGGTCCGATATCGAGCACCGGCCCGGCGCCCGGCTGGAAGAAGAAGTCCGGATTGGGGTGCCAATGCTCCATGCCATGGCTCATCACATGACAGGTGCCGCTGGTGATCCTGCCGAGCCTGCCGGTGTCGATCAGGTCGCGGACAAGCTGGTGCGCGCCGCCAAGGAAGGTGTCGGGGGCAGAGCCGATGCGCAGCCCCTTGTTTTCCGCCCGTTTCTTCAGGTCGAGCCCTTCCTTGACCGACAGCACGAAGGGCTTCTCCGAATAGACGTGCTTGCCGGCGTCGAGGATCTGCTTCGACACCTCGTAATGCACCGCCGGAATGGTCAGGTTGACGATGATGTCGATATCGTCGGCCTTGAGCAGCCCCTCGACAGTCTCGGCGCGCAGCTTGAACTCTTTTGCCCGCGCTTTCGCCGCTTCCATGTTGATGTCGGCGCAGGCGCGCATCTCGATGCCGCGAAACAGCGGCGCCAGCGAGAAATACGCCTTAGAGATGTTGCCGCAGCCGATGACGCCGATGCCAAGTTTTGTTGCCATGCTGGTGTGCTCCTAATAGGTCTTGGCGGCTGCGATCGAGCGGCGGGCGAAGCGCTCGATATCGTTGGGATTGTCCTGTTCCATGACGTAGTATTTTGCGGCGCTTTTGGCGCGTAGCGCCTTGATCAGGCCGGGCCAGTCGATGGTGCCGTGGCCGACGTCGGACCAGCCGTCCTCGTCGAGGCCCTCGCCCGGCTTGGCCAAGTCCTTGACATGGACGGCGACGATGCGCTTGCCGTGCTTCTCGATCCAGGGCAGCGGATCGACGCCGCCGCGCACCACCCAGGCGACGTCCATCTCCCAGCCGATGTCGGGCGCGGAGGACAGGATATGGTCCTGCGGCACCGAGCCGTCGGCAAGCGCCTTGAACTCGAAATCATGGTTGTGCCAGGCAAAGCCATAGCCGGCTTTCCTGGCCGTCTCGCCGACCTTGGCCAGGCGTTCGCCGAAGCCGCGCCAGCCGGCTGTGTCGGCCGGCCTGAACTCGGCGTTCAGGAACGGGCAGATGAGCAGCGTGATGCCGAGCGCGTCGGCCGTCCTGCGCACGCCGTCGAAATCCTTCTCGAGCGCGTCGATCGAGAAATGCCCGGTCGGCATGGCGAGCCCGTTCTTGTCGAGCTCGGCACGGAACGCCTTGGGATCGTCATAGACTCCGCCGAACCCTTCGACTTGGCTGTAACCAAGCTCCCCCAGCATCTTGAGCACGCCCTCCCAGGGCTGGAAATTGCGGGCGCTGTAAAGTTGGAATGACCAGTTCATCGTCTCTGTCCGTTTTCTTGTGGATGGTTAGTTTTGGGGGAATGAGTCTTGGGGGAGTGGAAGAGTCTTGGGAGGCTAATCATGCTCTAGAGGCGGTTACCCGTGGCGGCGTCGAAAAGCGAGGCGCGCATCGGGTCAAAACCGATGCCGACCGCCTCGGCGTTGTTTGGCGTGCGCTCGGCTGTCACCCGCACCGTGAAATTCTGGCCGGCGAGCTTCAGCCAGACCAGCGTGTCGGAACCCATGGGCTCGACGACCTCGACATTTGCCGTGGCTGCGAACGGCCATCCCGTGCCGCTGTTGAACGCCACGTGCTCGGGGCGGATGCCGAACACGGCCGGCCCTGGCACCGGGTCCTTCTCGAAAGCATAGGTGGCAAGCGGTATCCGCACATCCTCGGCGACGAAGTGCCAGTCGCCTGCCGCTTGCTCCAGTCTGCCGTCGAGGAAGTTCATTGCCGGCGAGCCGAGGAAGCCGGCGACAAACCGGTTGACTGGCCGGTTATAGATGGTCTGCGGCGCATCGAGCTGCTGGATGACGCCGCCCTTCATCACTGCGATACGGTCGGCCAGCGTCATCGCCTCGATCTGGTCGTGGGTGACGTAGATCATGGTGTTCTCGAGCTTGCGATGCAGCAGCTTGATTTCGACGCGCAATTCCGCGCGCAGCTTGGCGTCGAGGTTGGAGAGCGGTTCGTCGAACAGAAAGACATCGACGTCACGCACAAGTGCGCGCCCGATCGCCACGCGCTGGCGCTGGCCGCCGGACAGCGCCGCCGGCTTGCGATGCAAAAGCGGTTCGATCTGCAGGATCTCGGCGGCCCGGGCGATGCGCTTGGCGATCTCGTCCTTGGCGAGGCCGGCAACGCGCAGCCCGAACGACAGGTTCTTCTCCACCGTCATCTGCGGATAGAGCGCGTAGGACTGGAACACCATGCCGATGCCGCGATCCTTGGGCTCTTCCCAGGTGACGTTCTTGCCCTTGATGAAGATGCGGCCTTCGGAAACGTCGAGCAGCCCGGCAATGCAGTTGAGCAAGGTCGACTTGCCGCAGCCGGACGGGCCGAGCAGCACGATGAATTCGCCTTCGGCAACATCGAGGTTGAGCGTCTGCAGCACCGATATCGCACCGAAATTCAGCGACAGGTTCTGGATCGAGACGCTGGTGCCGTTTGCCGCAATGCTGCCGTTTGCGTTCATCGCCATCATCCTTTCACCGCGCCGGCGGCGATGCCGCGCACAAACAATTTTCCGGACAGGAAATAGACGATCAGCGGCACCAGGCCGGTCAGGATGGTGGCTGCCATGTTGACGTTGTATTCCTTCACGCCTTGCACCGAGTTGACGATGTTGTTGAGCTGCACCGTCATCGGATAGGTGTCGGGGCGGGTGTAGACGACGCCGAACAGGAAGTCGTTCCAGATGCCGGTCACCTGCAGGATGATGGCGACGACAAAGATCGGCAGCGACATCGGCAGCATGATGCGGAAATAAATGCCCCAGAAGCCGGCGCCATCGACACGCGCTGCCCGGAACAGCTCCTCCGGCATGGAGGTAAAGTAGTTGCGGAACAACAGTGTGAGGATCGGCATGCCGAAGATGGAATGGACGATCACCAGGCCGCTGAGGCTGCCGTAAAGGCCGACTTCGCGCAGGATGATGACGATCGGATAGATCATCACCTGATAGGGGATGAAGGCGCCGACGATCAGGATGATGAAGAAGGTGTCGGCACCTTTGAAGCGCCAGTTGGCAAGCGCATAGCCGTTCACCGAGGCGAGCGCGATCGACAGGATCACCGACGGGATCGTGATGCGCACCGAATTCCAGAAGCCACGCGACAGCCCGTCGCAGTTGAGCCCGGTGCAGGCGCTCGACCAGGCCTTGACCCACGGCTCGAAGGTGATCTCCATCGGCGGCGAGAAGATGTTGCCGAGGCGTATCTCGGGCATGCCTTTGAGCGATGTCACCACCATCACGTAGAGCGGCAAAAGATAGTAGAGCGCCACCACGATCAGCGTGCCGTAGAGGAAGATGTTGCGGCGCGAGAATGTGTGGCGCGGCTTCGGCCCGCTCGGCCCGTAGGCTTCGAGCCCGCCGGCGCCGGCAATGGCGGGCAATGAAATGGCTTGGTCAGACACGCTTCTTGCCTCCGAACTCGAGATAGGCCCACGGCACGATGACGATGATCACCGACAGCAGCATCATGGTCGAGGCGGCGAACCCCTGACCGAGGTTCTGGGCGAAGAACATGTAGTCATAGACATATTTGGCCGGGACTTCGGAGGCGATGCCGGGCCCGCCGCTGGTCTGGGCGACAACCAGGTCATAGATCTTGACGATACCGGCAGCGATGATGACGAGCGTGGTGATGAAGACCGGCCGCATCATCGGTATGATGATGAACAGATAGGTCTTCCAGGTCGGTATCCCGTCGACCCGCGCTGCCTTCCAGATATCCTCGTCGATGCCGCGCAGGCCGGCCAGCATCAGGCACATGATGAGCCCGGTGCCCTGCCAGAGAGCGGCGATCAATATGCCGTAGATGACGATGCTGGAATCATAGAGCGGATTGAAGCTGAAGCTCTCCCAGCCGAGGCTGCGCACCACTCCCTGGACACCGAACTCGGGGTTGAGCAACCACTGCCAGACGAGGCCGGTGACGATGAAGGAGAGGGCGAAGGGATAGAGGAAAATGGTCCGGAACGTGTCCTCGAACCGGATCTTCTGGTCGAGCAGGGCGGCAAGCAGGAAGCCGATCACCAGCGAGAACAGCAGCGACAGCACGCCGTAGATGAACAGGTTCTCGATCGAGACCAGCCAGCGCGGCACCGACCACAGCCGGTAGTACTGGTCGAGCCCGACGAAATTCAGCCGTGGCAGGAGCTTCGAACTGGTGAAGGAATAAAGCACCGTCCACGCGCTGCCGCCGACAAAGATCACCAGCGCTGTGAGGATCATTGGGATCGAGGCGATTTTCGCATTGAGGTTGCGAAAGAGTTGGCTAGGGCGTTCGCTCTTGCTCATCTGCACAGCCGCGCTGGATCGGGTAAGGGCCGGAGGGTCAAGAGGCCTTGACCCGAGCTCCCGACCCTGCGTTTGCAGGGGCGGGAGTGAGGCGGTCGGTCGATCGCTCAATCGGCCGAACCGACAATGGCGGCGAAGCGCTTCTGCGCATCTTCCACGGTCATGTCCTGCTTGGCGAAGAACTCGGAGAAAAGATCCTCCTTCTGCTTCTGCGTATCCTGCGAAAGCAGCTGGTCGGTCCAGGGCATGACATTGCCTTTGGCGAGAATTTCGAGCCCCTTCTTCATGCAGTCGTTCGCCGCCTTGAGGTCGACGTCGCCGCGCACCGGCAGCGAACCTTTCTTGAGATTGAAGGCGACCTGCGTCTTGGGATCGAGCAGCGTGTGGGCCAGCACTTCTTGCGCCTTCGATTTTTCGGGGTCCTTCAGCAGCGGGAAGTAGAAAGCGTCGCCGCCGGTGGCGATGACCTCGTTGAGACCGAGGCCCGGAAGGCAAGTATAGTCCTTGCCGGCGGTCTGGCCGGCAACCTGGAACTCGCCCTGCGCCCAGTCACCCATGATCTGGCCGCCTGCCTTGCCGGTGATGACCAGATTGGTGGCCTGGTTCCAGTCCTGCACATTGGTGTTCTTGGCCATCTTGCGGGCGTCGTCCGCGGCCTTGAAGACCTTGGCGACCTCGGGCCCGGCGGCGAATTCCGCGTCCTTGTCCTTGTAGACCTTGAGGAAGGCGTCGGTGCCGCCGACCGCCGCAAGCAGCACGTCGAAAGCGCCGGAGGCCTGCCAGGGCTGGCCGCCGACCGCGAGCGGCTGGATGCCTGCCTTTTCAAGCGCGGGCGCCGCAGCGACATATTCATTCCAGTTCTTCGGCACCGGCACGCCGGCTTTTTCGAAGGCCGCGTTCGACAGCCACAGCCACTGCCAGGAGTGGATGTTGACCGGCACGCAATAGATCTTGCCGTCGAGGGTACAGCCGTCGAGCAGGCTCTTCGGCTGCACGATTTCCGTCCACTTTTCCTTGGTGGCGAGATCGGTGAGGTCGCGCATCAGCCCGGCCTGCACCAATTCTTCCGCCTGCCGGCCGTGATTGAACTGGGTCGCGCCCATCGGGTCGCCGCCGGTGATGCGGCTGATCATGATCGGCCGCGCCGTGCCGCCGGAGCCGGCGATGGCGCCGTCAACCCAGTGATTGCCGGTTGCGTCGAAAGCCTTGGCGAGTTCGGCGACCGCTGCCGCCTCGCCGCCGGAGGTCCACCAATGGGTGACTTCCAGATCCGTCGCGGCCGCCGGGCCGGCAAATTGCAGCGCGACCGTCGCAGCCAGCGCAGCAGTCATGAGTTGGTATCGCATTTCGTTCCTCCCAGAATCTGAAACGTTACAGATTTTCGATACGGCAATTGCTTCGGACGCGCAACCCCTCAGGCAAATCCGGCATCAAATTTTTTCGAAGCGCGAATAAAATCGCCTGGCCCGCCGACCTACCGCACCGCAACAGGAGAGGTTGCACTGCAAAAAGTTGATGCTGCGACGCCAGAAAACCGGAAAAGGCCCTTCTGTCGCTGTTTTTTGCGCCGACCGGAGTGCCGCTCGTTTTGCGCCTGTCACCAGTGATATCGCCACGGCAGTGACAATCTGTAACGTTTCAGTATATAGCGGTCTCATTCGGTGAAGGCCCGCGGCGTACCCGCGGCCCGCCGATTGCCGGCCTGCCCGGCAACTGCTATGCGCCTGACGGGGCGGGATGAATGAACAGGCATCAAAAAGAGAAGGCCGACGAAGCGTCGGGCCGGGGCCGGCCGACACTGAAGACGCTTGCCTTCATGACCGGGCTGGGCGTCACCACCGTGTCGCGCGCGCTGAAGGACGCGCCCGAGATCGGCGCCGAGACCAGGCGGCGCGTCCAGCTTGTCGCCAAGCAGATCGGTTATCGGCCCAACCGTGCCGGCGTCCGCCTGCGCACCGGCAAGACCAATGTCATCAGCCTGGTGCTCAACACCGAGCACGAGATCATGAGCTTTGTCTCGGATATCATCTACGGCGTTTCCGAAGTCATTGCCGACACGCCCTACCATTTGATCGTGACACCCTACTCGCGCTCGCAGGATCCGCTCGACCCGATCCGCTACCTCGTGGAAACCGGTTCAGCCGACGGCGTCATCATTTCGCGCACGCAGCCGAACGATCCGAGGGCCCGTTATATGCTGGAGCGCGGCATCCCCTTTGCCACGCATGGCCGCACCGATATGGGGCTGATCCATCCCTACCATGATTTCGACAATTACGCTTTCGCAGCCGAGGCAGTGCGCCATCTGGCCGGCCTCGGCCGCCGCCGCCTGGCTCTGTTGGCGCCGCCGGTCGAGCTGACCTATCACGGCCACACGCTCGCCGGCTTTGCCGATGCGCTGAGCGAGGTCGGCGCCAGCGAGATTCCGTTCAACACCGTTTCGATCGATCATTCGATCGAGCAGATCAGAATGCGGACCGCGCAGCTGATGCGCCGCGAAAGCCGCCCGGACGGTTTCATTAGCAGCGCCGCCGCCGCGACGCTCGCCATCGTCGCCGGCATCGAAGACGCCGGCCTCAAGCTTGGCCGCGATGTCGATGTGGTGTCCAAACAATCGTCGGAGCTTCTGCACCTGTTTCGCAGCGAATTGCTGGTCGTCAACGAGAACTTCCGACTGGCCGGCGCCGAACTCGCCCGCTCGGTGCTGGGCTGGATCGGCGGCGCCGCCCCCGGCACCCTGCAAAGCCTGAGCGAGCCGGGCGAAGTGCAGGCCTATCGCCGCCCCGACTAGAGCGGGATACGTTCAAATTGAACTGGCGCCCGCTCCATCGATTGTCATAGCCGCATTTCTGCGGCGCCAAGCGGAATCACTTGGCGTCGGAGAAATGCGCGCTGCTGACTGGCAGCCTTGGGGGCGGAAGCGGACTGGCAGATTCAGGGCGGCTAGATCGAGAAGCGGTCTCCGCGCCGGACCGCCTCAGGCGCGACAGCATCGAAATTCCCACCTGACCCTCAAATCACTTTATGCCTGTGTGGTGGGCAAACGTAGCATTCCGGACGCGGACATCGCGATCGCCAAGGCGATTCCTGGGAGACCACGCTGCGGTAGTGGGGGATGCTCGCGGCACGGACCGATCCTTAGATCATCAACACTGTTGGCAGAACAAAGCTTGTCCTATATAACGAACTTCCTTGTTGTAAACCCCAAGAAAAATGGCGCCCAACACCATCCAATATACCGGCGAGCAAGCCCGGAGCTTTGCAGGGGTCTCGCCCGAGGCATGGCGGCATTGGCGGAAGGTTGTGCCCAGGCTGTCGGCAAAGTCCGGCAAAAAAGCTCGCTTTTCCGCGGGCGAACTGATCGCGCTCGCCGTAGTGTCAGCGGCCGTGAGCACGTTGAATGTTGGCATCGCGCGCTTAGCCAAGCGCTGGGACGAATTGTTCGACCTATGCGCACAGCAGCGGCCTAGCAGCCTGCGGTCAACGTTCGTGATCGTGACGGTCGAAAAAGTGGAATTGGTCGATGCGGATCGGCTCAGTCGCGAACGGCCAGCCATCGTTATTCCCTGTGAGCCAATCGTCGACCAGTTATGGTCGGCGGCGTTTTCCGGCGCGGTGCAGCAGGCGCAAGCAACTCTTCCGTTTGCGCCGCAGGTCGTCCGTGGAGCGCCACGATGAGCGGACCGCTCGACGCGCTCGCCAGTCTTCTCGGGTATGGCGGCGACCCCGGCTACGTCCGTGCCGACGCGTTCGCTCAACAGCCGAATCACCGTCATGCACTTCGGCTCGCGGCGCAGTTCATGCAGGTGCGGGCCGCATTCGGCCTCTGGACAGGACGGGAAGGGGCGCTCGTCGGTCCAGACCGCGCACGGTTCACACCGCTTGTATATCTCGCCGAGGTTGCGGATGCTGCGCAGGCTCAGCAGGTGCATCGTAGCGTCTGGAGCCAAGGTCTTGCCCCTTATCTGCTCGCTGCGTCCGCCGACCGGGTATGGATTTGTCAGGGCTTTGCATTCTCTTCCACGGACTGGGCACGACATGCGCTCGAGATTCCAATTGTTGCCCCGAATGATATGGGTGGGCTCCTGCAGCACCCAGGGCTGAGGCCGTTGTTCGCCAAGGTGCTACGAAGCTCTCTCGCATGGCGTGATGAGGCTCGAACAGCCGACGAGTTCGTCGATGAACGGCTATTGCGATCGCTCGCGAACCTATCGGTAGCATTCTCCAGCTCGACACAATCGCGTCGTGCGCTCGATCCGCCGGTGATCAACGCACTGATCGCCCGGCTGCTCTATTTCTATTTTCTCGTCGATCGGCGCTTCATCACCAAAGAGCGCTTGGCAGCCTGGGAACTGACTGGGATCGGGTTGGACGAAGACCTTGATTGGTCGCTTGCCGATACTCGGACGCTGTTCCAGCGCCTTGATGAGGTTTTCAACGGCAGCATCTTCCCGATGCCGTCGGCCTATGCCGACGCTTACGATGCTACGCATCTGAATCTGCTGCGGCGGGTCCTACGGCACGGCGCGGAGCTGGGTGCCCAAGACTCCTTGCAATTGAGCTTCCTGGACTACGATTTTGCCACCATTCGCACCGAGACGCTTTCCGCGATCTACGAGATGTTCCTTAGAAACGAGGACAAGGAGGCAGGCAAGCGCTACGGGGCATTCTACACACCCCCATATTTAGCGGATTACACTCTCGATCGCCTGGAAGACCAGACGGCCCTGAGTGCCGCCACGCGTGTGCTTGATCCCGCCACCGGATCGGGTGTGTTTCTCGTTGGCGCATACCGGCGCATCGTGGAGGCCTCGCTGCCCAGCGGCGAGACGCGTCTGCCGCTCGCCCACCTCCACCAGCTGATGACCGATAACATCTTTGGCGTCGAACTGAACGCAACCGCGTGCCATGTGGCCGCCTTCAGCCTCTACCTGACGATGCTTGATTACGTCGATCCGAATGAGGCGGCGGACTATACGCGTTGGCCTGTGCTCGTCGGCCGTCCGCGGCTATTCCCGCCGATGCTGAAGGGGGATGCCGACCGAGGAGCCAACATCCGGGCCGGAGATTTCTTTTCGGACGTTTCCGATGGAATCCGCTGTGATATCGTTGTCGGCAACCCGCCATGGGTGCAGTTGAAGAACCTGCGCAGTCCTGGAGCCGTGGCCTATCTAAAGCAATCGCGTGCGCCGATCGGGGACAAGCAGGCGGCAGAGCTGTTCCTATGGAAGGCCTATCGCGACCACCTTTGTGAAAAGGGCGCGCTCGGCTTTCTCATTCCACAGAAGAGCCTGGTAAACTCCTATTCGGACAAGTTCACGCAGGCTCTGCGGAAGAACGCTGAGTTGATCGGCATCGCTGATCTTGCCCATCTCCGCTATGTTCTGTTTCGGCGCTCGGCGGCACGAACGGCCGGTGCCGTGGAGAGCAGTTCCGAGCGCGGCGCGCGCCAGGCGACCGCTGTCATTCTGCTACGCAAGGTTGTTCCTCAGTCAGGCCATCGGTTCTGGCTCTATCGTCCCGTCCGCTCGACCCAGCCCGCGAGTCGCAGCGGACGGCTCTGGACCCTGCTCCACGACTGGACGCAAGTTCTCTGGCAAGACGGTGTCGGGCTGAGCGACCCCGACTGGCGGCGGCTCTTCACCTGCTCGCCCGTCGATCGCCGTGTCCTGACAAAGCTTGATCGCCAGATTGCCTCGGGCCGGCTGCGCTCGCTAAAGCAGCTCGACCAGGCAATCGGCTTGAAATTCAGAAATGAGGTTGATCAGAATCTCGACAAGCGCTTTGTGCTTAGCAGCGATTCGCGGCAACCGACTTTCTGGCGACGCCAACTGGGGCTCGATGGCTCTTTGGTGCCGGATACCAGCGTCTTCCCACTGCCAACTTCTGAACTCGAAAAGGCTCATCCGCGCTCGCTTCCGTTCCTGATGGGCAATGTCGTGCTCATGCCGAGGACTTGCGAGGTGGCATTGTTCGTGGAATCGCCCATTGCAGGTAGCGACTCCTTCATATTCGGTTGCTTCCCCGAATTTGCGGGGGTGCCGCTCCCTGAGCGTCACCGAATCTTCCTCAATGCGCTCACCCGCTACATGTCGACCCGGACGTTCCGCTATCTATGCTTCGTCAACAGCCGGCGAATGACTATCGACCGCGCCAACACCGAGCTATCCGCCGTTCGTGAGCTTCCCTGGCCTTTCGGTGATGTGGACGCGAACGATTGGCCGGCGCTCTTGGATATTGACAATCCAGGACGAGAGGCCCTTGTGTGCCAGCGATTGGGCCTACCGCCGGTCTACCGCGATCTTGTGGAGGAATTCACGGCGTTCCGGGAGGCGTTTGCTGACGGCGGGACGCCGATCGATGCGATGCGGCCCAGCGACGCAAACCAGATCGATGCGTATCTCGCTGCCATGCTGCTCGAGCTGAATGCTGGACGCCAGCGCTACGCAGTGAGCGCGGTCCCGGTAGCAGGCGATCTCGTGGCTGCGGTCGTCGAATATAGGGGCAAAGCCACCTCGGCAGCGGACCATTCGGACCAACTTGCCCGTGCCGCCGCGGAGGCATATTCGAATCAAGGTGCCAGCACGCTGACGCAAAGCCGTTACCTCTGGCATTCGCGCCAGATGATGGCGAGCGTGCTGCTCAAGCCGCGCGAGCGCATGCACTGGACGCTGGATCAAGCCTTTTTCGATGCAGATCTCGTCACGGCTGCGGCTATGTCCGGCTACAACAGCAAAGAGGCAGTGTGACGGTCACGATCTCCCTGTCAGAATGGCTGGTCGACCGCGGTCACACACCGCAGGAGGCTGACCTCTGGGCAGACTTCATCGCTGACGCACTGGATTTGATCGATGATGGCCACGCGCTCTTACGCGAATCCTCCGAATGGGGCTCGTTCCTCGGGGGCTGCGTGAAGTCCGTGCCGACCGAGCCGGAGATAACTTCAGGCCTGGGCGATCGGATGCGTCGGCTGCGGAACGAAGCGCCGATCGATAGCAGTCGCGATCGTATCCAAGTCAGCTACGAAAGTCCCACGCCCGGAGACGAGCGTCATGGTATCCGCAAATCCAAGGCGGACTTTCGCTTCGAGAAGAAGTTTGAAGCCGGGTTCGCGGCCGAATTTGTCTTGGAGGCAAAGCCACTTCGCGCTACTGCGGATATCGCCGGCCGCTACATGGCCGCCGATGGTCTCGGGTGCTTCCTCGATAGGTTTCCACCTTATTCGCGTGAGGTCGCAGCCGGGATGCTGGGTTATGCCTATACCCAGCCCTTGACGTGGATTTCAGCGCTCGCCACGTCGCTGTCATCCGGGACCTCGGCCACCCGCAGCGGCCATGTTCAAATGGCGCGCGGCCGGTCCGCCCTCGTCTCCGATCATCCGCGCACCGCGCTCGAACTTGAGCCGGTTACGGTGCTGCACTCAATTCTCGATTTCGCGTAGCTTTCGGGCTCGCCGCGTACCATCCCGAATTGCCGATCTTAAGGCGCTAACCCGCCGCCTCACTCCCCCACGGGCCATGGAAAGCGCCCTGACCATCGATGCGCTCGAAGCCGTGCGCGCCGAAGAAATCGCGTTGCGCCTGGATCAGGTTCGAAGTGCCGCGGCCCTGCCGGTAACTGTCGAAATAGGCAAGTGCAGATGACAGGGCCGGCACCGGCGAGCCGGCTTCGGCCGCCCTTGCCACGACGCGGCGAAGTGACGGATGCGCCTCATGCATCAATGAGACGAAAGCCGGCGCCATCAACAGGTTGGTGGCTGCGCCGCCGCCGCCGAAAGCCTCCGCCATCGTGTCCAGCAATTGCGAGCGGATGATGCAGCCGGCCCGCCAGATCTTGGCGATGACCGGCATCGGCAGGTTCCAGTTGAATTCCTTCGACGCGCCGCTCATCACCGCAAAGCCTTGCGCGTAGGCGGCGATCTTGCCGGCAAACAGGGCCAGCTCGAGATCGCCGAGCAGGGCGTCCCTGTCTGCGGAAATCTTGCTCACGCCGCCGCCATAGACCTTTTCGGCGGCAAGCCGCTCGTCCTTGATCGACGACAGTACGCGTGCCGCCACAGCCGCCTCGATCGCGGTGGCCGGGATGCCTAGCTGCTGCGCCTCGATCACCGACCATTTGCCGGTGCCTTTCTGGCCGGCGCGGTCGAGGATGATGTCGACCACCGGTTTGCCGGTCTTGGGATCGTCGGCGGCCAGCACTTTGGCGGTGATCTCGATCAGGTACGAATTGAGCCGGCCCGTGTTCCACTGCGAAAACACCTCGGCGATCTCTTTCGGCCCCATGCCGAGCCCGTCGCGCAAGATGCCGTAGATCTCGGCGATCATCTGCATGTCGGCATATTCGATGCCGTTGTGGATGGTCTTGACGAAATGGCCGGCGCCGTCGGTGCCAAGCCACGCCGCGCAAGGCTCGCCCTTGAACTTGGCCGAGATCGCGGTCAGCACCTTTTCGACGCGCTTCCAGGACTCTTCGGTGCCGCCGACCATGATAGAGGGACCGTGGCGTGCGCCCTCCTCGCCGCCGGACACGCCCATGCCGATGAAGGTCAGGCCCGAATCGGTAAGCTCGGAGAAGCGCCGCATCGTATCGCGGAAATTGGCATTGCCGGCGTCGATGACGATGTCGTTGGCCGACAGCACGCCGCGCAATGCCGCGATCTGCTCGTCGACCGGCTTGCCGGCCAGCACCATGATGATGATCGGCCGCGGCGGCCGGATCGCGGCGGCCAGTTCTTCGAGGCTGTAGCAGGGCACCACCCTATCCCGAAGCGCGCCGGCATTTTCGACAAAGGCATCGGTGCGCGCCGCGGTGCGATTGAAGACGGCGATGCGGTGCCCCCTCTCGGCGATATTGAGCGCCAGGTTGGAGCCCATCGTGCCAAGGCCGATCAGGCCTATTTCGGCTTTTTCCATCGTTTCTTCCCTGCTTTCGGATCTTGTTGGTTTGAGCCCGCGATTGGGTTGGACGCCCATTCTTGATGGCGATGATTGACGGGGGTTCGCGGCCGCGTCAACCGCCTCGCCGAATTGTGTTGCAGCCGGGGCGTGTTGAGATGCAGGTCAGGCCGAGCCGGGGTCGGAGACGGGCGCGTAAGCGACCAAACAGGTGGCTTCCGAGAACCGGAGCGGAGCGTACTTAAGTACGTGATCACTGGAAGCGCAGGATACCGCCATTTGCAGGCCGGCATCACCTGAATATCAGCACGTCACTCCGGCCTGATGTCGATCGGCGCCTCTATCTTCACCATCTCGAAATCCGAGACCAGGATATCGAGCCGCGCCGTCCACCGGCCGGCGACCGGAATGACGAGATCGTCGACGCGCCAGGTGCCGTCGCCAAGCCTCGTCGCCGGGCGCTTGATGGGCTCGATGCCGGAATCGGGCTTTGACAGCACCAGCATTAGCTGCTTGGCGTCGAGCGGGCCGAAATCGCCGGTCATGATGAAGATCGAAGCGGCAACAGGTCCGGTGTGCCCGGGCGCAATGCTGAGATCGGCCATCGCTTGCAGAGTGTGGATATGCACCGACGCCGGCTGTGCCGCGGCGATCGCCAGCGCGCGCGGCGGCGGCGTGAAGCGCCAGCCGGCGGCAACGCCGAAGATCGCCAGCACGATCAGCACCTCGATGGCGATCGAGCGGGCCAGCCGCCTCTGGACTTCCGTCTTTCCCGCCTCGGCGGGGACCGTAAGCTTGAAGCGGTTGACGGCAGCGAGCGTGAACAGAAAGACAAGCAGCACCAGCTTGATCAGCAGCAGCCGGCCATAGGCAGTGTGGACCAGCGCCGACGGCGTTTTCACCTGGATGACGGCGAGCACGATGCCGGCTGCCGCAAGCGCGACCACGACGGGCAGGATCGCTTGCGAAAACCGGCGCAGCAACGGCCCGGCTTCGGCCGGCTGCCGTTTCAAGGCTAGACCGAGCGGCGTCAGCGCTCCGGCCCAGACAGCAATGCCGACGCCGTGCAGAAACACCATCGGCCTTGTCAGCCATTGCGGCTCGGCGGCACTGGCATGCCCGCTGGCGGCAAGTGCTGCGCCAACGCCAACCAGTCCGGCCAAGGCCAGCGGCTTTGCGTCGGCGGGCGGCACGACCAGCGATAATAGGCTCAGGCCGAGCGTCATCAGCGCGATCAGCACCGTCCAGCCGAAGCTGGTGCCAAGCCCGGTCTGCCAGATGACCGGCTGCGCCAGCCGGGCAAGCGGCGCGCCGAGTGCATCCAGCCCCTGGAAACCGAGCGACAAAAGTGCGGCGGCCAGCCCGCACAGGATCGCGGCGACGATCATGTTCTGGCCGGATCGGCCGCCTTGCGCCAGCCAGCCTAGCGCAAAGGCACCGCCGACACCGAAAAACAGGCCGATGTATAGAAAAACCTTGCCGATCCAGATCGCCGTTCGAAGCTCCCGGTCGACAGCTTCGGAGGCGGCCGGCGCAGCACTCGGTGCACCGACCGAGAACAGAACCGAGCCACCGACCGGATGCCCGTCGGCGGAGATTACCCGCCAGCTCAGCACATGTGTGCCCGACGTGAGCGCCTGCGGATTGTCGATCTCGACGGTCTGGCCGCTGAGCCGAAAGGACGTCAGCGGAACCGCCGTGCCGTCGGGCCGCACCAGCGTCAGCACCAGCGGCGAAACCGGCTCGCTGAAGGTCAGCGACATCTGCGACGGGCTCTGCGCCAGCACCGCACCGTCAGCCGGCTCGGCCTTGATCAGCGCCGCATGGGCGAAGGCCGGACCAGGCATGGCAATTGCGGCGAGCAGCACGATGGCGGCCAGCAGGCCAGCCACAAGCCGGCCAGAACAGTTGCCGGCCATGCAAGCTTGCCGCAGGAAGGATGCCGCGCTCATCTCACCGCCAAGAGCAGCGGCGCGCTCATCCGCCAAAGCGCGCCGCTGGAGCTCACTTCGGCAGCAGCTTGAGGCCGGGCGCCGGAAATTCCAGCGCGTCCTCAGCCTGCCCGGCCGCCGGAATCTCGATCCAGCGATCGGCAACGCCATCACATTCCTGCACCACCGGGAAATGCAGCGTCTGGCCTGCCGGCAGGTCGGACGCCAGCGTCGCGCGAAAGACGAATTCGTCGTAGAATTCGTCCGGCAGACTGCCGGCGCTCCAGTCGATCTCCTTGACGCCGCTGGTCACTGCCTGGCCGTAGAGCTGGTAGGACTTCTCGTATTTGCCGTTCTTGACCTGCAGCGTCCAACCCGGCTTCGGCATCGGTTTGACCGAAAGCACCCCTTCCGGGATCTGCACGCGCACGGCGGTCGTTGCCTTGCCCTCGCAGCCATGCGGCACCCGAAGAACCGCCTTGTAGGTCGAGCCGACTGCGGTCTCCGGCGTTTCGAGCGTGATGTGGGCAAAGGCCGCGCTGGTCCCGAGGACAAGAAGCACGCAGCCGGGCAAAAGAGATTTCTTCATGATGGTACCTCTCGAAGCGGCCAAGTCAGTCGTCGTCCTGGGGCGCCGCGCTGCCGATGCCTTGCACGGCGAATTCAATCTGCACGGGCCCGGCTTTTTCGAAGGTCAGCGTGGCGGAGAACGTTTCGCCCTCCTTGGGCTGCCGCTTCAAATCCATGAACATCAAATGATAGCCGTTAGGCGCCAGCGCGACCTTGCCGCCAGCCGGGATTTCGAGGCCGCCGGTGACCGGCCGCATGGTCATGACGCCATTGCTGACGCCCATCTCGTGCAGTTCGGCCTTGGCCGAAATGTCGGAGGTGATCGACAGCAGGCGATCCGCCGCACTGCCTGTGTTGGTGATGGTGAAGTAGCCGCCGGCCACCTTGGCGCCGGCTGGCGTGGCGCGCGACCAGGGGTGCCCGATCTCGAGATCGCCAAGCTTGAACTCGTGTGCCAACACCGTCTGGGCGCTGGCGAACAGGAGGGCAAGAACGCAAAGGGCGATGCCGAGACGCTGCTCGAAACTACCCAGTGAGAAGCGCCTGCGGCTGGATGAGGCAGCGCGAAAAGAGTGAGACATGATTACTCCGTGGACTTTAAGGGGGATCGCGCCGATGGCCGGTCGCGAACGATGTCGATAAACGCGCCGGCAAAGCGTTGCGCGGCGCGAACCAGAACGGATCAGGCCGTCGCCGGTGGTGCACGCGGATTGGACGGAGTGCGGGCGCGGGCGAAATCGCGATGCCGGAAGGCCGGCAGGAAAAAGGCGATGGTTTCGATGGAAAGGCTGCGAGCCAGGCTCCCGGCTGCATCCAGCGGCGCGTAGACCGCCGAAACGAGATTGCAGCCAAGCATGCAGCAAGCCGGCATGTGCTGCTGATGCGGATCGCCGGCGGGGAGTTGCGCCGCACCGTCATGGGTGCAGATCGTGTTGCCGAAAGCATCGAATTGCGAGGCGTTCGGCGCGACGCCGGAAGCAAACGCGCCGAATATCGACTGGAGCATGAAAAGCCACGCCGCGGCGAACGCGACCGGCATGCTCCATCGTCTCCGGCGTATGGTCAAGAACCAGCCTCTTCACGCAGCAACGTCAGCTCTCTAGCACGGAGCCGGCGGCCGGAAAATCGCCAAAACGTTGCTGCGGCAACGCAACACAATCACGCGACAATCACGCGCGTTGCGGCTGCCTGCCCTCGGGAATGGACGTCAGCAGCGTGTGGCGGGCCGATTTCAGGTGCTTGCGGCAGGCGGCGTCGACCTTGGCGAGATCGCGCGATTTGAGCGCGGCGATATAGGCGAGATGCTCCTGGACCGCGACTTCGTTGCGTTCGCGCTCCTGCGCCTTGTTCCACTGGTAATGATAGTGGAAGATCATGGCGATGACGTCGTAGAAATCGACGATGAAGCGGTTGTGCGACGCCCGATGGATCAGCCGGTGAAAGCGCTCGTCAAGCTCGGAGAATTCGTTGAAGCGCACGGCGATCTCGCGCTCCAGCCGGTGATGCTCGTCTTCCAGGCGGTCGAGGTCGGCCCACACCGGGCTGTCCTCGGGCAGAGCGGCAAAGGCTGCGGCCGAGCGCAGTTCGAACATCTCGCGGATTTCGGTCAGCTCGAGCGCGAAGGCGCGGGTAAAGCCTTTCAGCACCCAGTGGCTGTTGCGGCGCTTCTCGATCAGCCCAAAGCGCGAGAAGCGGATCAGGAATTCGCGCACGCTGGTGGTGCCGACGCCGATCTCGCGCGCCAGTTCGAGCTCGTTGATCTGCATGCCGGCTTCGGCACCGCTGGCAAGCAGCCGCCGCATGAAGGAGCGCTCGATGATCTCGGCCAGCGTGTCGGTTTCTTCCTCGGGGAAGAAATCGTCCGGTCGCGGTTCGCGCAGGACCGTCTTGCTGCGCTTGTTCCAGTCGATCAGCCCGGTTTCTTCCATGCGCGCAAGGATAGTGCGGACCGTCGTGCGGCTGACGCCGAGCAGCGTACCCAGCTCCGGCTCCGAAGGCAGGCTCCTGGTTTCGTCGAGCAGCCTCAGACCGCGATTATAGGCGTCCTTGTAAACGTTGTTGCTCTTCGACATCCCCTGCCCCGTGGCGCATCTGCGTTTGCGGCCAGTGTGAAGCGTTTCTCGCGCATGAAACCGGTACCTTTTCGGAAAACATCATGCGCAACGCTAGTTTTGGTTGTAGAGCCTGCTTCTCGCATCCAAAAGACGCGTCGCGCTCTGGCGAAAAAACAATTGACGCAAAAATGTTTTTTCACGATAAAAGACATTATATGTTAAGAGCCGCGTGTCAATCCGCTCGCGCACCCAGGAACACACCCAGGAAGCTCCCGTGAACGCCGCAAACAGCATTCTTCTGTCTCCCGCCGACAATGTCGCGGTCGCCAATGGCCGCATCGAGATCGGCACCGTGCTGCCGGGCGGCGCCGTCGCCGCCGCAGTGATCGAGCCGGGCCACAAAGTGGCGATCAAGCCGATTGCGGCCGGCGAGGCCGTGGTCAAATACGCCCAGGCGATCGGCCGCGCCACGCAAGACATCGCGCCCGGCGAGCATGTCCATTCGCACAATCTGGTCTTCGAAAGCGGGCGTTTGCCGGTGGTGCCGCCGAGCGAGGCAGTTCATGCGACCGAGGCCGACCGCGCCCGCACCTTCATGGGCTACCGCCGCGCCGACGGCCGCGCCGGCACGCGCAACTTCATCGGCATTCTCGCCAGCGTCAATTGCTCGGCCACCGTCTGCCACGCCATCGCTGACGCGGCGAACCGCACGCTTCTGCCGCAATATCCCGGCATCGACGGCTTCGTCCCGATCGTCCACGGCCAGGGCTGCGGCATGAGCGCCACCGGCGACGGCATGATGGTGCTACACCGCACGCTGGCCGGCTACGCCCGTCATCCGAATTTTGGTGGTGTGCTGATGGTCGGGCTCGGCTGCGAGGTCAACCAGCTCACCCTCTACGGCCAGAAGGGCGTTGCCGCGGGAAAACGCCATTTCAACATCCAGGAAGCCGGCGGCTCGCGCAAATCGGTCGAGAAGGCGTTGGTCGTGCTGGCCGAGATCGCCGAGGAGATCGGCAAGCTTCAGCGTGAGCCGATCCCGGTCAGCGAGATCGTCGTCGGCCTGCAATGCGGCGGCTCCGACGGCATGTCCGGCATCACCGCCAATCCGGCGCTGGGTGCCGCGGTCGACATTTTGGCCGGCGTCGGCGGTGTCGGCATCCTCTCCGAGACGACGGAGATCTACGGCGCCGAGCACCTGCTCGCCTATCGCGCCGCAACCCCCGAGATCGCCGCCAAGCTCGACGGTTATGTGAAATGGTGGGAAGACCACGTCGCTAAGCATGGCGCATCGATCGACAACAATCCCTCACCGGGTAACAAGCGCGGCGGCCTGACCACCATCCTGGAAAAGTCGCTCGGCGCGGTCGCCAAGGGCGGCCAGACGCCGCTCAACGGCGTCTTCGGCTATGCCGAAAAGGTCACCGGGCACGGGCTGGTGTTCATGGACACGCCCGGCTACGACCCGGTCTCGGCCACCGGCCAGGTGGCGGGCGGCGCCAACGTCATCGTCTTCACCACCGGCCGCGGCTCCTGCTTCGGCTGCCGGCCGACGCCGTCGATCAAGGTCGCCAGCAACTCGACCATGTATCACACGATGGAAGAGGACATGGACGTGAATTGCGGCGTCATCGCCTCGGGCGAAAAGACCATCGCCGGCATGGGCCGCGAGATCTTCGAACTGATCGTCGAGACGGCGTCGGGCCGCAAGACCAAGAGCGAAGAATTCGGCTACGGCGACAACGAGTTCGTGCCATGGCACCTCGGAGCGACGCTCTAAGCCGGACCGCCCGCGACAGCCGCGAACACCTGATGTGATCGCCAGGCGTCACAGTTCCAACGCTCCCGAAAAAGAATGAACATTCCATATTGACTGAATGATGGAATTAATATTCCATGCGACATATTGGAGGAGATTGGCAGCGGAGTTCAGAGGGAGCAAGCTTTCCCGCCCAGCCATTCGAGCGGCCATCAAACATCGCTTGCGCCGACCGAGGTGATGCACTATCAAAATGCGGTAAATGTTTTTTATTGATAAAGTTCCGTTCGGGCCGCGCCATCCGAATGGAGCTTCCGTAACATTCACCGGGCGACTTAGGGAGGACTCCTAATGAAATTCGTGACCAGCATTCTCAATCGCCGCGCCTTCGCGGCTCTCGCAGCCGCCTCGATGCTTGCCGGCGTGATGCATTCGGCGCCGGCATCCGCGGCCGACGCGACCATTCCGATCATCGTCAAGGACACCACGTCCTTCTACTGGCAGATCGTTCTGGCCGGCGCCCGCAAGGCCGGCAAGGATCTCGGCGTCAACGTGCCGGAGCTCGGCGCCCAGGCCGAGACCGACGTCAACGGCCAGATCTCGATCCTCGAAAATGCTGTCGCCGGCAACCCGGCGGCCGTCGTCATCGCGCCGACCGAAGCCAAGGCGCTCGGCAAGCCGATCGACGAGGCCGCCACCAAGGTCAAGATCATCGGCATCGACTCCGGCGCCGACTCCAAGGCCTTCACCTCGTTCCTGACCACCGACAACATCCAGGGCGGCCGCGTTGCCGCTGACGGCCTTGCCGCAGCCATCGGCGAAGCCAATGGCGGCAAGGTCGAGGGCGACGTCGCCCTGATCACCGCTCTTCCGGGCGCCGGCTCGCTCGAACAGCGCGCCCAGGGTTTTAAGGAACAGCTCGCTGCCAAATATCCGGGCCTCAAGCTGGTCGCCGACAAATACGCCGACGGCCAGGCCACCACCGGCCTCAACATCGCCACCGACCTGATCACCGCCAACCCCAACCTCAAGGGCATCTTCGCCTCCAACCTGATCATGGCGCAGGGCGTCGGTCAGGCGATCGCCGAGAACAGTCTTGCCGGCAAGGTCGGGCTGGTCGGTTTCGACAGCGACGAGAAGCTGATCAAGTTCCTCAACGACGGCGTCATTTCGGCTCTCGTCGTTCAGGATCCGTACCGGATGGGCTATGACGGCATCAAGACGGCGCTCGCCGCCTCGAAGGGCGAGAAGGTCGAGGCCAATGTCGATACCGGCGCCAATTTGGTTACCAAGGCCAACATGAAGGATCCGAAGATCGACGCGCTGCTCAACCCGAAGCTCGACTGAGCATAGCCGCAAGTGAACTGTTTCCGGGGCCTTTCGCCCCGGAAACATCCCACTCGTGCCAATCGCGAGGCCAATCTTTGGGGGCCAATCTGGGAGGATTGTCATGATGTCGACGGCGCAGGAACTCCATCCGGCCCCAACGCTGGAACCGGGCAGGACCATCCTCGAACTCCGCGGGCTGGAAAAGCGCTATCCCGGCACCCATGCGCTGAAGCCGGTCGATCTCGCCTTCAAGGCCGGCGAGATCCACGCCATCGTTGGCGAGAACGGCGCCGGCAAATCCACCCTGATCAAGCTTCTTACCGGCGTCATGCCGCGCACCTCCGGCGACGTCATCTGGGAGGGCAAGCCTGCCGCATTGGCAACGCCGCATGAGGCGATGGCGCTCGGCATCAATGCCGTGCATCAGGAAGTCGTCCTGTGCCGCCATCTCACCGTCGCCGCCAACATGTTCCTCGGCGAGGAGGATTCCCGCTTCGGCATCCTGCAGCAGCGGGCGATGATCAGGCAGGCGCAGAAGATCATCGACGATCTCGGCTTCGACCTGCCGGCGCATGTCATGCTGGGTGACCTGACCATCGGCCAGCAGCAGTTGATCGCCGCCGCCCGCGCCACTGTGCGCGGCACCAAATTCCTGATCTTCGACGAGCCGACCGCCTATCTTACCCGCAAGGAGGCCGACCAGCTGTTCACGCTGATCCGCCGGCTGAAGGGCGAAGGCGTCACCATCATCTACATCAGCCATCGCATGGAAGAAGTGTTCGAGCTCGCCGACCGCGTCTCGGTGCTGCGCGACGGCACGCTGGTCGGCACCAGGAACATTGCCGAGACCAATGACGCCGAGCTGGTCAAGATGATGATCAACCGCTCGATCGAGCAGGTCTACCACAAGGAGCATTTCACCCCCGGCGCGACCATCGTCGAAACCAGGAACCTGTCCGGCAAGGGTTTCGAAAATGTCTCGATGTCCGTCCGCGCCGGCGAGATCGTCGGCCTCTACGGCCTGATCGGCGCCGGGCGCAGCGAGTTCGTCACCACGCTCTATGGCCGCCACCGCAAGTCGGCCGGCCAGATCCTGTGGGAGGGCAAGGAGGTCAAGGTCAATTCCGAACACGACGCGATCAGGCTCGGCATGGCGCTGGCCCCGGAAAGCCGCCGCGACCAGGGCCTCTGCCTCAACCTGCCGGTCGGACTCAACCTCAATCTGCCGATCTACAAGCGCATCTCGAGCAATCTGCTGATCTCCCGCGCGCAGGAAAAGGCGCAAGCCGATCGCCAGATCGCCGGCCTGCGCATCAAGACGCCGACGCGCGGCGCGCTGGCCTCCAGCCTGTCCGGCGGTAACCAGCAGAAGATCGTTATCGGCAAATGGCTCGCCCATGGCGCCAAGCTATTCATCTTCGACGAGCCGACTGTCGGCGTCGACGTCGGCACCAAGGCCGAGATCTACCGCCTGTTCGGCGCGCTGTTGTCCAAGGGAGCCGGCATCATCCTGATCTCGTCCTACCTGCCCGAGGTCTATGAACTCGCGGACACGCTGCACGTGTTCCGGCGCGGCAAGCTGGTGGCCACGCACGGCTTTCGTACCGCTGACCACGAGGAGATCCTCACCCAGGCGCTGGCCGAAAAACAAGAAAAACCGGGAGGACGGATATGAGCACCGAGGCGATCGCTGCCGAAAGGCCGAAACGCAACTACAACGCCCTGTTCGGGCTGACACTGCTGGCGCTGCTGGTTCTTTTGTGGGTCATCCTGTCGGTGGCGACGCCGAGCTTCGCCTCCGCCAACAACATCTCCAACCTGTTGCGGCAAGGGTCGATGATCGCCATCCTGGCGGTCGGCCAGACCTTCGTCATCATCACCGGCGGTATCGACCTTTCCGTCGGCGCCGTGGTCGGCTTCGCCACCGTCATCGTCGCGATGCTGATCAACGCCGGCACACCGGTTTTCCTCGCCATCCTGATCACCTTGCTGGTCGGCGTCGCCATCGGCATGTTCCATGGGTTCGGCATCGTCAAGATGGGCCTGCCGCCCTTCATCATCACCCTGGCAACGCTGACCTCGCTGCGCGGCATCGGTCTGTTGATGACCAATGGCAACTCGATCTCGATCAACAACGACGCCTTCCAGACGTTCTCGCGCAGTTCCTTCGCCGGCGTCCCCAATCTGTTCTGGATGGTGATCCTGGTCGGCATCCCAGCCTACATCTTCCTGCACCACAGCCGCTGGGGCCGCTATCTGTTCTCGGTCGGCTCCAACGCCGAGGCGTCGCGCCTGTCAGGCGTCAACGTCCAGCGCACCATCTACATGGCCTACACGCTGTCGGGCCTGTGTGCGGCCTTCGTCGGCGTGCTGCTTGCCTCGCGCATCGGCATCGGCAATCCGACGCAGGCCGAGGGCTGGGAATTGCAGGCGATCGCCTCCTCGGTGATCGGCGGCACCTCGCTGTTCGGCGCTGTCGGCTCCGTGCACGGACCGCTGCTCGGCGCCTTCATCCTTGCCACCATCAACAACGGCGCCAATCTGCTCAACGTCAACGCGTTCTGGCAGCGCATCATCACCGGCGTGCTGATCATCGTCATCGTCTATTTCGACGGGCTGCGCCGCCGCGGCAAATAGACTGCCTCCCAACAACCGCCGGCCTCGCGACGGCGGTGCCATGAACCGACTGGATTGAAGCATGAAAGCCGTCGTCTGCCGCTCGCCCGGCGAACTTGTCCTCGAAGATCGTCCGGCGCCTGGCGCGCCCCCCGCCGGCTGGGCGCTGGTCGCCGTCAGCCATGTCGGCATCTGCGGCACCGACTATCACATCTTCGAAGGCAAGCACCCGTTCCTCGCCTATCCCCGCATCATGGGCCACGAGGTTTCCGGCACCGTGATCGAGGTTGGCGAGGACGTCGATCTCGCCGTCGGCGAAGCGGTGGTCGTCAATCCCTATCTCGCCTGCGGCAAATGCATCGCCTGCCGGCAAGGCAAGCCGAATTGCTGCGTCAGGATCGAGGTGCTCGGCGTCCACCGCGACGGCGCCATGTGCGAGCAGATCCTGGTGCCGGCGCAAAATCTTTATCCGGCAAACGGCTTGTCGCTGGCCGATGCTGCCGCCGTCGAATTCCTGGCGATCGGCGCCCATGCCGTGCGGCGCTCGCTGGCTGATCCAGGTGCGCGCACGCTGGTCATCGGCGCCGGCCCGATCGGGCTCGGCACGGCGCTGTTCGCACGCATCGCCGGGCTCGATGTGACGCTGCTCGACATGAGCGCTGAACGGCTTGGCTTTGCCGAAAGCGAACTCGGCTTCGCGACGCTCGACGGCTCGCGAGGCACCGCTGCCGACCTGGTGCGGGAAGCAACCGGCGGCGACGGCTTCGACGTGGTTTTCGATGCCACCGGCAACACCCGGTCGGTGCAGTCGGCCTTCGCCCATGTCGCGCATGGCGGGGCGCTGGTCCTGGTCAGCGTCGTCAAGGACGACATCGCCTTTTCCGATCCCGAATTCCACAAGCGCGAGATGATGCTGATCGGCAGCCGCAACGCCCTGCGAGCCGATTTCGACCATGTCGCCGCCTCGATCCGCAACGGCGCGCTGCCGCTGGCAAAGCTGGTCACCCACCGCACCACGCTTGGCGAGACGCCGCACGACCTCGCCCGCTGGGCGCATGAGAAGTCCGGCCTGATCAAGGCCGTCATTCAAGTCGGATGATGCCAGGGCTGCCGCATCTCAGAGCGCCGACAATTTGAGCTCGATCCGCTCGGCCGGGAAGCGTGACTCCGAAAACTGTATCGGCTGACCGTCGGGCGTGACGTTGACGGCGACCGTGACCAGCACGATGGCGCCGGGCTGCAGGTCGAGGTCGGCAAGGTCGGCGGCATCGGCATGGCGCGCCGACAGCACGGTCGATTGTCTGAGATAGTCGTCGATGCCGAAACGTGCCAGCGATGCGGTGATCGAACCGGTTTCCGCCATGGCGGCATCGATGCCGGCAAAGCGCCTGGCATCGAACCAGCCGGCCGCGCGAGACACCGGCATTCCATCGGCTTCGCCGCGCGTTTCCAGGCGTATCACATCGGCCCCCGTCGCAAGGCCTAAGCCCTCTGCGACACGACGGTTGGCCGGCTCGATCGATGACGCGAGCAAGGTGATATGCCGCTCGGACGCCTGTCCTTGCAATCCCTCGGAAAAGCGGGTGCGGGCGCCGATCGGATAAGACAGCCGCTTGCGCGACAGCACGAAGGTGCCGCGCCCCTGCTCCGCCCTGAGCACACCCTCCTGCACCAGCGCTGCGATAGCGCTACGCACCGTGTGGCGGTTGACGCCATAGCGTCCGGCCAACGCGATCTCCGGCGGCAGCGCGGCATTCTCGGGAAAATCGCCGGCGGCGATCGAATGCAGGATCTGGTCGGCGATCTGCCGCCACAGCGCGACACCGCTGCGCCGCTCGATGCTGTTGGCTTGTCCGATCATCTCCCGCCCCAATTCCTTGCGCCGATCTTTTGGCCCGTGTCACGTGCCCGTCATGGACACGCGCTAGATAATGGATATAATTTGTATAGTTGTCTATATCACTAGACAAAATGAACGCAGACGAGGAGCACCGCCATGCGAGGACGGGAAGCGCGAGAGCAGGCCGAGCGCAAGGCCGTGATGGCGACGCTGGCGCAATCGGCCGGCGACGACATCGTCCGCCTCTGGGACGAAGCCGGCCTGCCTTGCGAAGCGGAACTTCTGCGTGGCCCCGAAACCGGCCTGGTTACGGTACGCGGCCGCATCGGCGGCGGTGGTGCCCCTTTCAATGTCGGCGAGGCGACGGTCACCCGTGCCACGGTGCGGCTTGCGTCCGGCCATGTCGGCCACTGCTACGCGCTCGGCCGCGACAAGCAGAAGGCAAGGCTGGCGGCAATCGCCGATGCGCTGTGGCAGGACCCGGCCCACCGCAATGAGGTCGAGATCAGGATCGTTGCGCCATTGCAGGCGGCACTGGCCAAGGCGCGTGAACAGCGCCGCGCCGAGACGGCGGCGACCAAGGTCGATTTCTTCACCATGGTGCGCGGAGAAGACTGATGGATATCGCCACTCAATCCATTGAAGGCGGCTTCGCCGATCCGGTATTCAATGCCCAGACCGTATTCCGTGCCGTGATGGACGCGATGGCGCGGCCAGGCAGCGTGCAGCCGCTGCCGGCCCTCGCCCATCCCCCGGTGCCGCTATCGGCCACCGCCGGCGCCGTTGCGCTGACGCTGTGCGACAACGACACGCCGCTCTGGCTCGACCCGGCTTTGCAGGGGTCGGCGGCGGTGAAATCCTGGCTTGGCTTCCATACCGGCGCGCCGCTGGCCAACACCCCGGCCGACGCGCATTTCGCGCTGATCGCCACGCCGGCCGAGATGATGGCGTTCGACGGGTTTTCGCAAGGCACCCAGGATTATCCCGATCGCTCCACGACGCTGATCCTCGAGGTCGGCGATCTCGTCTCCGGCGCTGCGCTGCTGCTCGAAGGCCCGGGCATCGAGAAGACGGCGACGATCGCGCCGGCGCAAATGCCGCGCCATTTCGTCGAGCAATGGAAGCAGAACAACCAGCGTTTTCCGCGTGGCGTCGATATCATCCTCGCCACGTTCGACGCAATTGCCTGCCTGCCGCGCACGACGCGCATCAAGATGATGGAGGCGTAGCATGTATGTTGCGGTAAAGGGTGGCGAGACGGCCATTCGCAATGCTCACAAACTGCTCGCCGACCGCCGGCGCGGCGACCGTTCGGTGCCCGCACTTCGTCTAGACCAGATCGTCGAGCAGCTGGCGCTCGGCGTCGACCGGGTGATGAGCGAAGGTTCGCTCTACGACAGGGAACTGGCGGCATTGGCGATCGTCCAGGCGCGCGGCGACATGATCGAGGCGATCTTCCTGGTTCGCGCCTATCGCACCACGCTGCCGCGTTTCGGCTACACCAGGGCGATCGACACCGGCACGATGCTGGTCGAGCGGCGGGTGTCGGCGACCTACAAGGATCTGCCCGGCGGCCAGTTGCTCGGCCCGACTTTCGACTACACCCACCGGCTGCTCGATCCCGAACTTGCTGCCGGCGGCGATGTCGCCGAGCCGGAACAGCGTGCAGGCGAAGCGGAGGCGATGCCGCGCGTCTCGGCCATCCTCGCCCGCGAAGGCCTGATCGAGCCCGACGGCGACATGCCCGGCGATCATGTCCCCGGCGACATCACCCGTGAGCCGCTCGAATTCCCGATGGCGCGTGACATCCGCCTGCAGGCGCTGTCGCGCGGCGACGAGGGGTTTCTGCTGGCGCTCGGCTATTCCACCCAGCGCGGCTACGCGCGCAACCATCCCTTCGTCGGCGAGGTTCGCATCGGCGAGGTCGAACTGGAACTGGACGTGCCGGAACTGCCCTTTGCCGTGCCGCTCGGCAGCATCCGCGTCACCGAATGCCAGATGGTCAACCAGTTCAAGGGCTCGGCCAAGGCGCCGCCGCAATTCACCCGCGGCTACGGCCTCGTCTTCGGCCAGAGCGAGCGCAAGGCGATGGCCATGGCACTATGCGACCGCGCGCTGCGCGCCCCGGAGTTGGGTGAGGATGTCATCGCCGCCGCCCAGGACGAGGAGTTCGTCATCTCGCATTCCGACAATGTCCAGGCGACCGGCTTCGTCGAGCATCTGAAGCTGCCGCATTATGTCGACTTCCAGGCCGAGCTCGACCTCGTGCGCCGCATACGCACCGAGCACGACGCCCGCGAAAATGCCGGCAAGGACGAAGAGAAGAGGCAGGCAGCGGAATGACTTCAGTTAGCTCCACCACCGTGACCTCCCCCGTCTGGGGAATGGCCTCCGGATCCGCCGTAACCGCTACTGCCGCCAATGGTCTCGCCTTGCGCGCCTTCCCTCGGCTCAGGAAGAACTATTCTTCGAAGCACAAAGGCAACCACCCCGACGAACACCAGCAACAGGATCCCGAGGCGCATCCATCCGGTCGGGGTCATCGGAGCCCAGCCCCTTTTCCGTGTCTTGGAACTCAATTCGGTAGCACAGAGCGGAAGCGATCGCCATGACCGACATCGCCACCTACAACTTCGCCTATCTTGACGAACAGACCAAGCGGATGATCCGTCGGGCGATCCTCAAGGGCATCGCCATTCCTGGCTATCAGGTGCCGTTCGCCTCGCGCGAAATGCCGATGCCCTATGGTTGGGGCACCGGCGGCGTCCAGGTCACCGCTTCGATCATTGGCCCGGACGATGTGCTCAAGGTCATTGACCAGGGCGCCGACGACACCACCAATGCCGTCTCGATCCGCGCCTTCTTCAAGAAGGTCGCCAATGTCGCGGTCACCACCGAGACGGCCAAGGCGACCATCATCCAGACCCGCCACCGCATCCCTGAATATCCGCTGAGTGCCGGTCAGGTGCTGGTCTACCAGGTGCCGATCCCCGAGCCGCTGCGCTTCCTCGAGCCGCGGGAAACGGAGACGCGCAAAATGCATGCGCTGGAGGAATACGGCCTTATGCATGTGAAGCTCTACGAGGACATCGCCAGGCACGGCCGCATCGCCACCACCTACGCCTACCCGGTCAAGGTTGAGGGCCGCTATGTGATGGATCCCTCGCCGACGCCGAAATTCGACAATCCGAAGATGCACCGTTCGCCGGCTTTGCAATTGTTCGGCGCCGGCCGCGAAAAGCGCATCTACGCGCTGCCGCCCTTCACCGATGTGGTCAGCCTCGATTTCGAGGACCATCCGTTCGAGGTGCAGACCTTCGACCAGCCCTGCGCTCTGTGCGCGGCCGAGAACGTCTATCTCGACGAGGTCATCCTCGACGATCATGGCGGCCACATGTTCGTCTGCTCCGATACCGATCATTGCGAGAAGCGGCGCGCGGAAGGCCACCGCGGCCATCTCGCGCCCGAGACCCATCTTGCCCCAGGAAAAATGGAGACGGCGCAATGACAGACGAACCGCTGCTGCGCGTCTCGGCGCTGTCCAAATTCTACGGCTCGCGCGTCGGTTGCGAGAACGTCACTTTTGACCTCTGGCCGGGCGAAGTGCTGGCGGTGGTCGGCGAATCCGGTTCCGGCAAGACGACTTTGCTCAACTGCCTGTCAACTCGACTGCTGCCCAGCTCCGGCACCGCCAGCTATCGGATGCGCGACGGCCAGTTTCGCGAACTCTACCGCATGAGCGAGGCCGAGCGCCGCTTCCTGATGCGCACCGATTGGGGTTTTGTCCATCAGAACCCGGCCGACGGGCTGCGCATGACGGTGTCGGCCGGCGCCAATGTCGGCGAGCGGCTGATGGCGGTCGGCGACCGTCACTATGGCAGGATCCGCGCAACGGCGGTCGACTGGTTGTCTCGTGTCGAGATCGACGAAGACCGCATCGACGACGAGCCGCGCGCCTTTTCCGGAGGCATGCGCCAGCGCCTGCAGATCGCCCGCAACCTCGTCACCGGGCCAAGGCTGGTGTTCATGGACGAGCCAACCGGCGGCCTCGACGTCTCGGTGCAGGCGCGCCTGCTCGATCTGTTGCGCGGCCTGGTCACCGATCTCGGCCTGGCCGCCATCGTCGTCACCCACGATCTCGCCGTGGCGCGGCTGTTGTCGCAGCGCATGATGGTGATGAAGGACGGCCGCGTCGTCGAAAGCGGCCTCACCGACCGCGTCCTCGACGATCCGCGCGCGCCTTATACCCAGTTGCTTGTCTCCTCGATTCTGCAGGTGTGACGATGATTGCTCCGGCGTACCCCCCTCTGGCCTTCCGGCCATCTCCCCCTCAAGGGGGGAGATCAGCAGCTTTTATGTCCCGCCCGTTCTGCGACACAGGAGAATGGCGAAACCGAATGCGACAGCCAATCTCCCCCCCTGAGGGGGAGATGGCCGGCAGGCCAGAGGGGGGTGTTGGCCCGCAGACGAATGACGATTGGAGAACCCTCTGATGGCAACCCCGCTCGTTGTCTCCGATGTCGCGAAGAGCTTCACCATGCATCTGCGCGACGGCATCAAACTGCCGGTGGTCGCCGGTGTCTCGTTCGCGATCAGGGCCGGCGAATGCGCCGTGCTCGGCGGCCCGTCCGGCGCCGGCAAGAGCTCGATCCTGAAAATGCTCTACGGAAATTATGCCACCGATGAAGGCCAGATCATCGTCCAGCACGAGGGCGGGCTCATCGATCTCGCCTCGGCCAGCCCGCGCACCGTGCTTGCCGTGCGCCGGCTTACCATCGGCTATGTCAGCCAGTTCCTGCGCACCGTGCCGCGTGTCTCTGCGCTCGACGTCGTGGCCGAACCGCTGGTCGAGCGCGGCGAGGAGCGCGAGGTCGCGCACGGCAAGGCACGCGCCTTGCTGGCGCAGCTCAACCTGCCGGAGAAGCTCTGGGCGCTGCCGCCGGCGACGTTCTCCGGCGGTGAACAGCAGCGCGTCAACATCGCGCGCGGCTTCATCACCGAGCACCCGATCCTGCTGCTCGACGAGCCGACCGCTTCGCTCGATGCCAGGAACCGCGATGTGGTGATTTCCCTGATCGCCGCCAAGAAGGCAGCGGGCGTCGCTTTGCTCGGCATCTTCCACGATCACGACGTGCGTGAGGCGGTCGCCGACCGCGTCATCGACGTGACCGCCTTCGCCGCCGGGAAAATCGCCGCATGACCAGGAAACTGTCGGAGGCGCCGCTGATCCACGAGACGGCGGAAGTCGAGAACTCGACGCTTGGCCGCTGGACCGAGATCGCCGAGCGCTGCCGGGTTTCCGAAAGCACGCTCGGCGACTATTCCTATATGATGCAGGACTGCGGCGTCTGGTGCGCAACGATCGGCAAATTCGCCAACATCGCCGCAAGCGTGCGCATCAACGCTACCAACCATCCGACCTGGCGGCCGACGCTGCACCATTTCACCTATCGCGCCTCGGATTATTGGGACGACGCCGAGCACGAGAGCGAATTCTTCGCCAAGCGCCGCGCCAAACGCGTCACCATCGGCTACGACACCTGGCTCGGCCACGGCTCGACCATCCTGCCGGGCGTCACCGTCGGCGATGGCGCGGCGGTCGGTGCCGGCGCGGTGGTGTCGAAGGACGTCGCGCCCTACACCATCGTCGCCGGCGTACCGGCCAAGCCGATCCGCGAACGCTTCGACCGCCGCACCGCGGAGCGCTACCAGGCGCTCGCCTGGTGGGACTGGGACCATGCAAGGCTGCGCGCCGCGCTCGACGATTTTCGGGAATTGTCGGCGGAGGCGTTTCTGGAGAAATATGGCGGCTGAGGGTCGTGAAATGGTGAATGGTGAATGTGAATGGGGGCAGCGGACAGGTTTCGAGGCTCAGGGAAGCCGTTCTTATCACCATTCACCATTCGAGCTTCTCGCGCCGAGTTGATCCCGCCCCGCTCCAGGCTGTGGGCAGTAACAAAACTGACATCGTTCCGACACCGCAGGTTCATGCGGCTGCGCTAGCCAGGGTAAACAGACCTTCAATTGCGATTGGACTGGAGCCTGCACCATGTCAGCTACGCTCGAAATCCGCGGCGTCACCCGCCGGTTCGGCAAGAACACCGCCGTCAGCAATGTTCACATCGCGATTCCGCAAGGCCAGATGGTCGGCATCATTGGCCGCTCCGGCGCCGGCAAATCGACGCTGCTGCGCATAATTAACCGCCTCATCGATCCCAGCCAGGGATCCATCCTGTTCAACGGCGTCGAGGTCTCCGGGTTGCGCGGCTCGCCGCTCCGGCGATGGCAGCGCGACTGCGCCATGATCTTCCAGCAGTTCAATCTCGTGCCGCGCCTCGACGTGCTGACCAATGTGCTGCTCGGCCGGCTCAACCACCGCTCGACCCTGTCCAACCTGTTCGGCATGTTCTCCCGCGGCGAATGCGCCGAGGCGGTTGCAGCCCTCGAGCGCCTCGACATCGCCCGCACCGCCCTGCAGCCGGCCGGCACGCTTTCCGGCGGCCAGCAGCAGCGCGTTGCGATTGCGCGCGCCATGATGCAGCAGCCGAAGGTGTTGCTGGCGGATGAGCCGATTGCCTCGCTCGATCCGCTCAACGCCAAGGTGGTGATGGATTCGCTGCAGGACATCAATTTGCGCGAGGGCATCACCGTCATCACAAATCTGCATACGCTGGATACGGCCCGCACCTACTGCAACCGCATCATCGGCATGGCCGCCGGCAAGGTCGTCTTCGACGGCCCGCCCGAAGCCCTCAACCGCGAGGCCGTGCGCATGGTCTACGGCGCCGACAGCAATGGCGGCGAAATCTCCGAGGCCATCACCTCCACCAGTGTCGCCATCAAACAGAAAATCGCTGCATCCGCCGGACCGCTCGAGCCCGCATTCCCGGGATATTGAGAACGGCCTGATCGCCCGCCCGCGTCAAAGGCACCTGTCAAAAAATTCGTACGCTACCGGCGCGAGGCCGGGACCAACAGGAGAGAGATAATGTTCAGGAAGATGGTTTTTGGCGCCGTTTCATTGCTCGCTATCGCGGCAAGCGCCGCTCACGCCCAGGATATCAAGGAATTCCGCATCGGCATCCTTGGCGGTGAAAACGAAGCGGACCGGCTGCGCAACTTTCAGTGCCTCGCCGATCACATGAAGTCCGAATTCGGCTTCGAGAAGGTCTCGCTGTTCCCGGCCGCCGACTATGACGGCGTTATCCAGGGCCTGCTCGGCGGCACGCTCGATTTCGCAGAGCTTGGCGCGTCGGGCTATGCCAGCGTCTACCTCAAGGATCCGAACGCCGTGACCCCGATCCTCACCACCCAGCAGACCGACGGCGCGACCGGCTATTATTCGATCGGCCTTGCGCTGAAGTCGTCCGGCATCACCGACATCAAGTCGGCCAAGGGCAAGAAACTCGGCTATGCCGACCCGGATTCGACCTCCGGCTACCTGATCCCGCTGACCCAGATCCCGAAGGACACCGGCGCTTCGAACGAAACCTTCTTCGCCTCGACCCCGTTCAATGGCGGCCACGAGAACAACCTTCTCGCGGTTCGCGACGGCAAGGTCGATGTTGCGGTTGACGATTCCTCGGGCATCGGCGACTTCAAGAACGGCTACACCTCCGGCACCTTCCACAAGGAAGTCGCCAAGGGCGCCGTGGACCCCAACGATTTCGTCGAAGTCTGGCGCTCCGGCTTGATCCCGAACGGCCCGCTGGTCGTGCGCACCGCGCTCGGCGGCGGTATAAGCGCCAAGCTCGCCAACTTCTTCACCAGCCTGCCGGCCAAGGACAAGCCTTGCTTCGAGGCTATCGAAGGCGGCGATTTCACCGGCTATGTTCCGGTGAAGCCGGACTTCTACAGCGTCATCGTCGAAGCCCGCAAAGCCGCGATCGGCGGCTGACGACAATTGCGGAAAGGGCGGCGTCCTCCAGCGCCGCCCTTTTTGCGTGTCCGCTCGTGACCCCGTATGACCTTCGCCGCTACAATTCGTTCAGACGCGGTCCGGCAGGCAGCAGACGCCTGGCGACGCCAGACGTCCTTGCGCCGGTTCTATACGGCGCTCGGCATCGGCTCACTGCTTGTCGCCATGTGCACAGCCATATGGTTCGCCGACGAGGCCAATGCCGGACATTTCTTCGATCGGCTGCCGCACATACTGGATTTCCTTAGTTGGCTTGTTCCCAAGGACTGGAACGACGTCTGGCGGGCGCTGTTCGACATCGCATCGCCGCACGACAAGGGCAGCCAAGAGTTCAACTTCCCGCTTGGCCGCGTCTATCTCTGGGGCGGCTTTTATCTACCCGAATATTTCGAGCTGATGCTCACCACGCTTAACGTGGCGCTGGTTTCCACTTTCATCGGCTTTGTCTTTGCGGTGCCCTTTTCCTTCATCGCCGCGCGCAACTTGACGCCCAGTCCGGTGCTCCGGCTCGTCGTCAAGCGCTTCATGGAACTGCTTCGCGCCTTCCCCGAGATCGTCATTGCCGGCCTGTTCGCAGCCATCCTCTCGACCGGCCCGGTCGCAGCCATCATCGCCATCGGCCTGCATTCCATCGGCGCCCTCGGCAAGCTCTTCTACGAGATCAACGAAAACATCGACATGCGCGCCGAAGAAGGCCTGCGCGCGGTCGGCGCCAACTGGTTCGAGCGCGTGCGCTTTGCCGGCCTGCCGCAAGTGCTGCCCAATTTCATGTCCTACACGCTGCTCAGGATCGAGATCAATGTGCGTATCTCGACCATTATCGGCGCGGTCGGCGGTGGCGGCATCGGCGAGGAACTGAAGCTCTCCATCTCGCGCGGCTTCGGCGCCAAGACGCTGGCATTGGTGCTGCTGTTGTTCACGACGATCTTCCTCGTCGACCAGTTTTCCGCCTCGCTACGCCGCAAGCTCGTCGGCGAGCAGGCATTCATGATGGGTGCCTGACCATGATCCCAAAAAGTGGATTCCGGTTTTTGGAAAAGATCATGGCAAATCAACAAGAAGACTGCCCATGGCCGCAATGACCGCCGATGAGATGCGGTCGATCGAGGAGCGCTTTCCCCAAGTGT
Organism: Mesorhizobium sp. M0816; assembly: GCF_040320005.1. Lineage (NCBI taxonomy): Bacteria > Pseudomonadati > Pseudomonadota > Alphaproteobacteria > Hyphomicrobiales > Phyllobacteriaceae > Mesorhizobium > Mesorhizobium sp. M0816. Next base: position 116,706 of record NZ_JAMYOT010000015.1, read on the forward strand.
TCCGGCGGCCCTTGTACAAACGCTTCGGCCCGCTGGTCCTGTTCACCGGCATCCTGCTCTATCTCCTCTACGCCTTGTGGTTCTTCAGCCTGCCGCAAGTGCTGAGGGAATCGCACTGGGAGCGCCTGCCGCTCTTCCTGACGCAATGGATCAGCTACGATCTGCAGCCGGAATTCCGTCTCGACCAGCCTCAGATCACACCCAGATATCCGCGTTTTTCGGCGCTCGGCGAAGACCCGCATCCCGATTGGGTCATCACCAACGCCAACGGCTCCTACACCATCCTGATCGACGGCCGAGCCAAATCCGTCACCTTCGACAAGGCCGAAGCGACGCTTGTCGCCAATGGCCAGGCGGTGCCGGTGTCGTTGACCAACGGCAAACCGGTAATATCCGGCCCGGTGCCGGAGTGGATCACCGTGCATGACGATGAGATCGTCGCCAGGATGGGCTTTGCCGGCGAGGTCCGTATAACCGTCGATCGCGTCAAGGTCCGCAAACGCTTTCTCGGCTGGGCGAATTTCGTCTTCGACACACGCTCGCCCTTCTTCGGCAAGTCGCCCGGCGAGGTGGTCTCGTTGCTGATGTCCGGACCCCAGCTCAAGCCGGGCACATCAAACATTGCGCTGGCCGCCGACAATATCTGGAACAACGCCCAATGGCAGCATGGCGACGTCTGGACGAAGCTGTTCCAGACCATCGTCATGGCGTTTCTCGGCACCTTGCTCGGCGGCATCGTTGCCTTCCCGCTCGCCTTCTTCGCCGCCCGCAACATCACCCCGAGCGGCCTGCTTAGCCAGGTGCTAAAGCGGTTCTTCGATTTCATGCGTTCGGTCGACATGCTGATCTGGGCGCTGTTCTTCACCCGCGCCTTCGGCCCGGGCCCGCTTGCCGGCAGCGCCGCGATTTTCTTCACCGAGATCGGCACGCTCGGCAAAGTCTATTCGGAAGGCCTCGAGAACATCGACGACAAGCCACGCGAGGGCATCCAGTCGACCGGCGCCAATGGCTTGCTGGTGCAGCGCTATGGCGTGCTGCCGGAAGTGATCCCGGTCTTCATCAGCCAGACACTCTATCAGTGGGAATCCAACACCAGGGGCGCGACGATCATCGGCGCCGTCGGTGCCGGTGGCATCGGCCTGAAGCTCTGGGAGGCGATGCGCACCAATTCCAACTGGGCCAATGTCTTCTACATGGTGCTCTTGGTCCTGCTCGTCGTTTTCATCTTCGACAGCATTTCCAATTTCCTGCGCCGCCGCTTGAGCAGGACGATCCACGACTACAACCGGATCCAGGCCGGCCAGGGCTGACGGGGGCGTTACGCAGACGTGCGGTTAGGGCGCCTTCCTCCATCCATTCCTGATATGCCTGTAGCCGTCGCGGTAAACAGCTTCCGGGCCTTCGGAAAAGTCGCGCCACACCTTGGTGGCCGCGGCTAAATCCTTCAGCGAACGCCCGAACGCCTCGATCGTCAGCCAATCGTCGTAGCCGCTCTTGCGAATGGCGGAGAAAGTCTCCTTCCAGGGGACGTGGCCGCGGCCCGGCACGCCGCGATCGTTCTCCGAAATATGGATATGGACGATGTTCTTGCGGTTGCGCGTATAGGCGCCGATCGGGTCGGCCTCTTCGATGTTGGCATGGAACGTGTCGTACATCGCCTTGATGTGCGGCCGGTCGATCGCGTCGATATGCGCCGACAAATCGTCCATCGTGTTGAGCAGATAGCATTCGAAGCGGTTGAGCGCCTCCAGCCCGATGGTGATGCTCTTGTTGCCGGCATGGTCACCGATGGCGCGCTGCGAAGCGATCGAACGTTTTTTCTCGGCCGCCGTCGGCCCGCTGCCGGAGAAGGCTCCGAGTGTGGAATGCAGTGGGCCGCTCAACGTGTTCGCGCCAAGCGCCTGAGCGCAGTCGATCGCCGATTTCATGTAGTCGATACCGGCCTTGCGCGTCGAGGCGTCGGCCGAGATCAGGTTCATCGCCGGATCGCCCATCGCCGAGACGGCGGTACGTTGCAGCCCGATGCGGTCGAGCAGCTCACCGAGCTTCTTGTAGTCGTCCGGCGTGCCGGAGAAGACCGGTATCTCGACGCCGTCGAAGCCGGTCGCCTTGATATCCCTCAACAACGGCTCGTGTTTTTTCGTGACACTGGTCGTCCACAACAACATGCACATGCCGATTTTCATCGACGCCCCTCCCCTTCATTCGCTCGATCGCCGGAGGGGTGGTGAGATTCAGGTCAGGCCGAGCCGAAAATGGTGGGTTCCGAGAACCGGAGCGGAGCGTACTTTTGGTACATGAGCACCGGAAGCGCAGGAAACTGCCATTTGCAGGCCGGTCTCACCTGAATATCACCACCCCTTCAGAGCTTCGTCCACGCTCCATTCTTCTTCGCCGATTTCACGCAGGCCTCGATGAAGGCCATGCCTTCGACGCCGTCTTGCACAGTTGGGAAAACGACATCCTTAGCCGGCTTGCCGCCCTTCCGGCGCGCCGCACGAATGGCCCGCGCGGCTTCCTGGTAGATGTTGGCGAAACCTTCGAGATAGCCTTCCGGATGGCCTGGCGGAACGCGGCTGACGCGCCCGGCGACGGGCAACGCTCCCGCGCCGTTTCGGGTGATCAACTGCTTCGGCTGGCCGAACGGCGTGTACCAGAGATAGTTCGGATCGGCCTGCACCCATTCGAGCCCGCCCTTCGAGCCGTAGATGCGCAATTTCAGGCCGTTCTCGTGGCCGGGCGCCACCTGGCTTGCCCAGATCATGCCCTTGGCGGAGTGCGACCCGCCGACCGGCTTGAAGCGCAGCAGCACATTGATGTTGTCGTCGAGCAGCCGCCCCGGTACGAAGGCATCGAGATCGGCCGACAACGAATCGAGCTCCAGCCCGGAGACGAAACGGGCGAGGTTGTAGGCGTGCGTGCCGATATCGCCCAGCGCACCGCCGGCACCGGCCTGCTTGGGGTCTGAGCGCCACGCAGCCTGCTTCTGGCCGGTGGCGGCCAGATCTTCGGTCAGCCAGTCCTGCGGATATTCCGACTGCACGATGCGGATATCGCCGAGCTGTCCTTTGGCCACCATCTCGCGTGCCTGCCGCACCATCGGATAGGCGGTGTAGTTATGCGTCAGCACAAACACCTTGCCGGTCTTTTCGACCAGCGCCGCCAGCTTCTTTGCCTCGGCCAGCGTCGTCGCCAGCGGCTTGTCGCAGATGACGTGGATGCCGGCCTCTAGAAAAGCCTTGGCGGCCGGCACGTGCACATTGTTCGGCGTGACGATGGCCACCACCTCGATGCCGTCCGGCCGCTTGGCCTCGGCCTGGGCCATCTCGGCATAGGAGCCGTAGCTGCGTGCCGGATCGAGCCCAAGCTCGGCCGCCGAGGCCTTGGCGCGCTCCGGATTCGACGACAAGGCGCCGGCAACCAGCACGAACTCGTTATCAATGCGCGCCGCGATGCGGTGCACCGCGCCGATAAAGGCGCCTTGTCCGCCGCCAACCATGCCGTAGCGGATCGGACCGCCTCCCGTTTCCGTCTTCGATGCGCCAACCATGATTTTCTCCCTCGTTATCTGAGATACCCCTCCCCCCTTGAGGGGGAGGGTCGACGCGTAGCGCGGGTGGGGTCGCCGGGCATGAAGCTCGGCATGGACCGACCCCACCCGGCCCTCCGGGCCACCCTCCCCTCGGGAGGGATATCTGTGCTAGATCCCCATCATGCCGCGCAGCACCTTTTTATCGGTCGTGCCGCCGGCGAAATCGTCGAATGCTTTTTCCGTCACCCTGATGATGTGGTGCTGGATGAAGGGGGCGCCTTCGGCAGCACCATCCTCCGGGTGCTTGAGGCAGCATTCCCATTCCAGCACCGCCCATGAATCGTAATTGTATTGGGTGAGCTTGGAGAAGATGCCGCCGAAATCCACCTGCCCGTCGCCGAGCGAGCGGAAACGCCCGGCGCGGTTGGTCCAGCTCTGGTAGCCGGAATAGACGCCTTGCCGCCCGGTCGGATTGAATTCAGCGTCCTTGACGTGGAACGCCTTGATCCGCTCGTGGTAGATGTCGATGAATTCGAGATAATCGAGCTGCTGCAGCAGGAAGTGCGACGGGTCGTAGTTGATGTTGCAGCGCTTGTGGCCGCCGACCGCATCGAGGAACATCTCGAATGTCGCGCCGTCGAACACGTCCTCGCCCGGATGGATTTCGTAGCCGATATCGACGCCGTTCTCGTCATAGACGTCGAGGATTGGCTTCCAGCGCTTGCCCAGCTCGGCAAATGCTTCCTCGATCAGTCCCGCCGGCCGCTGCGGCCATGGGTAGAGGTATGGGAAGGCCAACGCGCCGCAAAACGACACCGACGCCTTGAGCCCGAGATTCTTCGACGCCTTGGCGGCGAACTTCATCTGTTCGACCGCCCATTGCTGCCTGGCTTTTGGATTGTTGTGCACCGCAGCCGGCGCAAAGCCGTCGAACTGCGCGTCATAGGCGGGATGCACCGCCACCAGTTGCCCCTGCAGATGCGTCGACAGTTCGGTGATTTCGACGCCGGCATCGGCGCAGATGCCCTTCACCTCGTCGCAATAGGCCTTGGAGGAGGCTGCCTTCTCGAGATCGAACAGTCGAGCGTCCCATGTCGGGATCTGCACGCCCTTGTAGCCCAGACCAGCCGCCCATTTGGTGATCGAGGCCAGCGAATTGAACGGCGCGGCGTCGCCCGCAAACTGCGCCAGGAACAGACCAGGCCCCTTCATCGTCGTCGGCATCGGCATCTCCCTATGTTTCACGACCAAGCATAGCGCCGATTGAAAACAGGGCCAGCGTCTTTGGTCTCTTTGCACAGCGCGCTCAGCGCCGCTATTCTGGTATTACCAAATGACGAAATCTGGTCAAGCCATTTGACGCGCTGCCGCAGTCTTGCAACCATGCCGAGTTAAGCCACATGTTTAAGCATAATCAATGGTCTAGCTAGGAGCTAACGCTTGATGGCAGCACTTCTTGCCGTCCAGATGAAATTACTGTAGACCTCCCATCAAGCCCAATTGGTCGAACCAGTTTGCAAAAAATGCTGGGACGCCTTGGGGAGGAATCATGCGGCACGCTTCGGCAGAGTGCGCCGCAGGCGAACTGGTACAGGCGATTCTGGGAAGGATAGACCATGCATCTTTCGACGCACAATTGGATGCGGGCGGAGCCGCTGGAAACGACGCTCAAGCGCATCAAGAAATTCGGCTACGAGTCGATCGAGATCTCCGGCGAACCCGAACACTACAAGCCCAAGGAGACGCGCGCACTGTTGAACGAGTACGGCATTCGCTGCTGGGGAGCGGTGACGCTGATGCTGGGCGAGCGCAATCTCGCCGCCAAGGACCAGGGCCAGCGCGAGCGCTCGGTGCAGTATGTCAAGGACGTGCTGACCATGGTCAGCGAACTTGATGGCGAGATCATCACGCTGGTTCCGGCCACCGTCGGCAAGGTGGTGCCGGACGGCACCGAGGAAGAGGAGTGGAAATGGGTGGTCGACGCCACCCGGGAATGCTTCACCCACGCCAAGAAGGTCGGCGTCAAGATCGCGGTCGAGCCGCTCAACCGCTTCGAGACCTATCTGTTCAACCGCGGCGCCCAGGCACTGGCGCTGGCCGATGCGGTCAGTCCCGAATGCGGCGTCTGCCTCGACGCCTACCACATCCACATGGAAGAATTTAACGTCTACGACGCCATCCGGCAGGTCGGCAAGCGCCTGTACGACTTCCATGTCGCCGACAACAACCGCTTCGCCGCCGGCCTCGGGCAGATCGACTGGCCGAAGATCGTCGGCACGCTGAAGGAGATCGGCTATGACGGCGCGCTGACCAATGAATTCGTCGCCCCCGTCGACCGCACCCCGGCTGCCCCCTATCCCGACATGGTCGAACGCAACCCCGTCGACATCTCGCCGGAGCAGTTGAAATTCATTCAGGACCACGGCTCCAGCGTGCTCACGGAGAAATTCTACACCGACCAGATGCGCATCAACGCGGAAACGCTGCTGCCGCTGATCAAGTAGCCGAGCCGTTTGGAAAAGCCCTTCCGCCTCACCGCGGCCGGGCCGAGGATGAACATGCGCATCAAGACGGTCCAAGCCTGGTGGGTCCGCATACCGATCGAAGCCGCGAAGCAGCACCGTAGCGACTTCGGTCAGGTGGCGACGTTCGACGCCGCCATCCTGCGCATCGAGACCGACGACGGGCTGGTCGGCTGGGGCGAGGGCAAGAATGCCGCCGGCAGCGCCGGCAGCTACGGCGCCCTTGTCCATTTGCTGAACTACGAGGTCGGCCCGCAGCTGGTCGGCCGCGACCCGGCTGACATCGGCGTCATATGGGAGATGCTCTATAATGGCACGCGCCACGACAGCGCCGCTCGCGCTGGCCACGCCATGCCGCAATTGGCGCGACGCGGCATGAGCATCGCCGCTATCAGCGCCGTCGACATCGCATTGTGGGACATTCTTGGCAAATCGCTCGGCGTTCCGGTCTGGCGGCTGCTCGGCGGCCGCAAGCTGGACCGCATGCCGGCCTATGCTTCCGGCGGCTGGGCCACTGCGGAAGCCATCGGCGACCAGCTGCAGTCCTACATCACCAAGGGCGGTTTCAAGGCGCTGAAGATGCGCGTCGGCGCCATGGACGGCGCCCCACATATCTCGGCCGCTCGCGTCCGTGCCGCCAGACAGGCGCTCGGTCCCGATATCGACCTGATGGTCGACGCGCACGGCACCTACACGGTGGCCGAGGCCAAGCGCTTTATCCATCTCGCCGGCGACCTCGATCTCGCCTGGTTCGAGGAGCCGGTGATCGCCGACGACAAGCCCGGCATGGCCGAGGTGCGCGCCTGCGGTTCGATCCCGATCGCCACCGGCGAAAGCGAGGCGACGCGCTATGCCTTCCGCGACCTCGCCGTGCTCAAATCCGCCGATATATTCCAGCCGGATCCGGCCTTTTGCGGTGGCATCAGCGAGGCGATGAAGATCGGCACCATCGCCAGCGCCTTCAATCTGCGCTTTGCGCCGCATCTTTGGGCCGGCGCGCCCTGCTTCTTTGCCGGGCTGCATGTCTGCGCTGCTTCACCGGCGAGCTTCACCGTCGAATATTCGCTCGGCGCCAACCCGATGATCCACGATCTGATCGAAGAGACTGTCGAAGCAAAGGACGGTATGGTAGCGATCCCTGATAGACCCGGGCTGGGATTCACCATTTCGGAGCGGTTCCTGGAGGCGCACGCGCAACACGGCTGACATGAAAGAAAAGAACCTTCTCGCGGAACTCGCCGCCTATCTGTTCTCCCATTCGGACAAGGAGACGGGCCGCACGCCGTCGGAGCGCGAACTGGCAGAGCATTTCAGCGTCAGCCGCGGCCAGATCCGCGAGGCGCTGGCCATTCTCGAGGCCATGCGCATCGTCGAGCGACGGGCGAAATCCGGCATCTACATCGATACGAAGCAGGCGAGCGTCGAGGCGATGGCGCTGTTCGCCCGCGCCGGCCTGCCGCTCGATCCCATCCAGATCTACGAGACGGTCGAGTTGCGCAAGATCCACGAGATCAAGGCCGCCGAACTTGCCTGTTCACGCGCCACCGAGGAGAATTTCGAGCGGCTGCGCGAGATCCTGAAGGCCTCCGAGGATCGCATCGCCGCCGGTGAAGGGCTTGCCCGGGAAGACCGCGAGTTCCACCTCGAGATCGTGCGGGCGACCAAGAACAGCGTCTTCCACAATATCTGCAGCGTCTACTACATGATGGGTGAACTGCGCCTGCCGATCTATTTCAACGATCCCGAACGCAGCGTGCGCTCCCATGCCGAGCATATCCAGATCTACGAGGCGCTGCTGCGCCGCGATGGCAATCTCGCCCAGGCGCTGATGAGCGCCCACCTGCAAGGCGCGGAAAGCTACTGGAAGGGGCTGATCGAGGGGCGTGGGGCGGAACCGGAAAGCCCTGCGCTCGAAAAGGCCTGAAATGCCCAAGATCCTGTCAACACACAGACTGCACCCTCGTGCCGCTTCCATGCTGACCGGGGCCGGCGAACTCGTCGTTGCTTCCGCCCTCGATGCGGCCACGCTGGCCGCCGAGGCGAGGAACGCCGATGTCATCATCGTTCGCGCTCCCTTGCCTGCGGCGCTTTTCGAAGGCGCGAAGAAGCTCAGGGCCGCGATCCGCCACGGCGCCGGGCTGGACATGGTACCGATGGAAGCGGCCAATGCGGCCGGCGTGCTGGTGGCGAACGTGCCGGGGGTGAACGCGCGATCTGTCGCCGAATATGTGATGTTCGCGGCGCTGGCGCTGCTTAGGCGCTTCCGTGTGTTGGACCGCGACTTGCGTGCGAAAGGATGGCTGGCGGGCCGCGAACACACGGTGGTGGCCAGCGAGCTAGCGGGCAAGACGATCGGCATTGTCGGCCTCGGCGCGATCGGTCAGGCGGTTGGCCACATCGCCGCCCATGGGTTCGATCTGAATGTGGTGGCGACGACGCGCAGCATGCGGCCGGCGCCGGACAGGGTCGGCTTCCTGTCGATCGATGCACTCATCGAGCAGAGCGACATCATCGTTCTGTGCTGCCCGCTGACGCCCGAAACACGGGGGCTGATCAGCCGCGAGCGCATTGAGCGGATGAAGCCGGATGCGCTGCTGATCAATGTTTCGCGCGGGCCGGTGATCGATGACGACGCGCTGATCGAGGCCTTGCAGAAGGGCCGCATCGGCGGCGCTGCGCTCGATGTTTTTGCTACACAACCGCTACCGCCCAACCATCCTTATTTTGGCTTCGACAACGTCATCGTCACCCCGCACATGGCTGGGATTACCGAGCAGTCGATGATGCGCATGGGCGTCGGCGCGGCTGGCGAAGCCTTGCTGGTGCTGGCCAACAGATTGCCGGTCAATCTGCGCAACCCCGAAGTGGTCGAGCACTACCGGCGGCGGTTCCCTGCCGATTTCTGAAAGCGCCCCAATTTTCCCGAATTCGCCGGCGATGGTGCCGGCATGGCAAGCGTCACAAAATTCCTGCTGACCACCGGCTTCTGCGTGGCGACGGCGCAAGCCTTCGCCAACGGACAGGGTAGCTACGTGTTCTGCGACAACGGCATACGCTGCGTGGCGGCACCCTGTCCATCGAACAGCGCGCTCGACCTCGCTGCTGGGAAGCTCATCAAAGGCGTTTCAATCGACATCGATCGCCTGCCGCAGCAAGACAAGGCGCTCGATCTTTCAGACAAGCTCTATGCCGGCAAGGTCGTTGTTGTCGGCTCGATCGAGAACCGCACCCGGACCTTCAACGGCAAGCGGTACACCCTGCCTTGGCTGGTCGCCACCAGCATCGAACGCGCCGCCAAGGACAGCGAACGCGGCCACTGCTCGTCGCGCTGACACGCGCTATCCTATCAATTTGCAAGCAGCCCCTCCACGCCCGCTGCGATGCGCAGCAGGTGGTGGTCATGGCCATTGCGCGCCACCAGCATCAGCCCGGCCGGACGCGTCATTCCCGGCATCGGCAGCGAGATGGCTGATAGATCGAACTGGTTGGCGACCTGCGTGTTGCGCAGCAGAAGGCCTTCCGTCCTGTTGCACAGAGCCTCGTCGCTGGTCATCGACACGATCGTCGGCGCCGTCACCGGTGTGGTCGGCAGGGCCAGCACGTCGACCGACGCCAGCCGGTCATCCATCGCGGCGGCCAGCGCCGTGCGGCGGCGCATTGCCCTGATATAGATCGTGGCCGGAATGGCGGCGGCGCGCGACAATGGCCCGCTTACCCGCGGGTCGACCGGCCTCGTCGCTCCCGTCGCCAGCCAGTCGGCATGGATCTCCGCCCCTTCCATCGCCGCGATCGACGCGCGTTGGGTTGCCACGCGCAGATCGGCAAGCAGATCGTCGATCGACAGCTCCACAAGCCGTGCGCCGCTAAGCTCTATCTTGCGCAGACACCGGTCGAACGTCGTCGCGACCTCTTCCTGCGTATCATCGAACAGCACGCCGCGCGCAATACCGATGCGCAGGCCGTCCAGCGGCAGCGGCAACAGTGCCGCCAGGTTTTCGCCCGACATCACTGCATCGGCCGCCGCACATTCGGCGACGGTGCGGGCTAGCGGACCGATCGAGTCCAGCGTGGCTGACAGCGGAAACGCACCCGCAAGGGGCACGCGCCGCGCAGTCGGCTTGAAACCGACGACGCCATTCAGCGATGCCGGAATGCGCACCGAACCACCGGTATCGGAGCCGATGGAGATTTCGCTGGTGCCTTCGCCCACCGAAACGCCGGCGCCTGAGGAGGAGCCGCCCGGAATACGGCTGGCATCGCTAGCATTGCCGGGCGTGCCATAATGTGGATTGACGCCGATCGCAGTAAAGGCGAACTCGGTCATGTTGGTCTTGCCGAGGATGATTGCACCGGCCTGGCGCAACTGTTGCACGACAATGGCATCCCGCAGCGCCGGCGCTGCGTTGGCGAGCAGCAGAGAGCCAGCCGTGGTCGGCTCGCCGGCGACATCGAACAGATCCTTGATCGAGACGATCGCCCCATCGAGCGGCCCGAGCGTGACGCCGGCTTTTCGCCGCGCATCGGTGGCGTCCGCCGCCGCCCGTGCGGCTTCCGGGTAGAGCTTTACGAAAACCCTCTCATCGTCGACGCGAGCGGCAAGAGGCGAAAGAATTGCTTCGAGGTGATCGCGGGCTGATTGCATTTTTCGGTGTCGGACTCCGCGCGCTTGCAACGTCTTAAGGTAGCAGCCAGAAACTGGCCGCAGGAGACATAGCCCGGCACGGTCGGATTTGCACCTGTCGAACCGAAGGAGGAAGGCCCGATGCTCTACCAAGGCAGCTGCCACTGCGGCAAGGTCGCGTTCGAGGTCGAAGGCGAGCTGACCGGAGCCGTTCGGTGCAATTGCTCGATCTGCTCGCGCAAGGGTGCACTGTTATGGGCAGTTCCGCATGAGAGCATACGGGTGCTTGCCTGGGGCGATGATCTCGGCCGCTACAGCTTCGGCAACCATGTCATCGCCCACCGCTTCTGCCGCAGCTGCGGCATTCACCCCTTCGCCGAGGATGTCGGCGAAGGGAGCGGGCGAAGTGCCTATATCAATATCAATTGCATCGAGGCGTTGGACGTCGCCGCCGTGCCGGTCTTCGACTTCGACGGCCGTTCCGTTTAGGCCTTGGGGTCGTCGATCGGCTTGGGGCCAAGGAAGAACGCCGCCAGTGCCGCAAGCAACGTCGCCGCCGCGCAATAGGCGAAGGCGGTGGCAACGCCGGTATTGTCGACCAGCAGGCCGCCGAAGACGGCGCCCAACGCGATGGCGACCTGGAACGTCATAACCATGAGCCCACCGGCGCTTTCCGCCTGATCGGGGGCGGCCCGCACCAGCCAGGTCTGCAGCCCGACTGGGACGGCGCCGAAGGCAAAGCCCCAGCTGGCCACTGCTATTGCAGCCACGACGGGTGAACCTCCGACCACCAGCAGCAGGAGCGCCGAAAACGCGATCAGCAGGGGCGCCAGGCTGACGGCTGCCTTGAGGCTGCGTTCGGCAATGAAGCCGCCGGCAAAATTGCCGAAGAAGCCACCAATGCCGTAGGCGAGCAGCACAAGCGAGATCGTCTCGATGTCCAGCGCGGGCACCTTCTCGAGAAACGGGCGGACATAGGTGAAGCCGGCAAAATGTCCCGAGGCGACCAGCAGCACCACCAGCAGTGCCACCCTGATCATCGGCCGCTTCATCACCTCCAGCAGCGTGCGAAAACCTGCCGTACCTGCAGGCGGCAGCTTCGGAATGGTAGCCACCTGCACCAGCAGCGCCAGCGCACCGACCACGGCGGCGATCATGAACGCCGTCCGCCAGCCCCAGATGTCGCCGACATAGGCGCCGACCGGAGCCGCGCAGACCGTCGCCACCGAAACGCCGGTGAGAATGATCGACATGGCGCGCGACATCAACCGCATCGGAACGAGCCGCATCGCCATGGCTGCCGACATCGACCAGAAGCCGCCAAGACTGATCCCGAGCATGATGCGGGCAATCAGAAGAACGGGAAGCGAGGACGCAAACGCGGCCACCAGGTTTGACAGCACAAGCAGCACCGTCAGCGCCCACATGACCAGCCTGCGGTCCAGCCGCTTGGTGACAATAGCCATGGTCGGCGCCGCAATCGCGCCAATGACGGCGGTGGCCGTTACCGCCTGCCCGGCGGCGCCTTCGGTGATGCCGAGATCCTGCGCAAGCGGCGTCAGCAGGCTGGCAGGCAGAAATTCCGCGGTCACCAGGCCAAAGACTCCGAGCGCCAGGGAGACCACCGCCCCCCATGCGGGCTCGGATCGTTCGCCGGTTTCCGATGGGTCGAGAACGGCGTCCATGACGCCTGTCGCGGGTTCGGTCATGAGGGATCTCCGGTCTGTTGCAGCGCAGCATTTGGCGGCAATGCAAGCAACATAGGGAGTGACTAGCTGGAGTTTCCATGCTAGAAACACCATTATGTTTGACCGTTCGTCCAAAATTCCAATCACCGGCGATCCGCTGACAGACATATTGCGCGGATTGCGTCTCGAAGGCGTCGATTACGGCCGTTGCGAGATGAAGGAACCCTGGGGCATCCATTTTCCGGCTCAGGCGGCGGCACGGTTTCATTTCATCGGCCGCAAAGGCTGCTGGTTGCTGCAGCCGTCCGGTGAATGGGTCGAGCTCAAGGCGGGCGACGCGGTATTGTTGCCGCGCGGCTCAGCCCACACGCTGGCGAGCGAGCCGGGTATCGAGGCGGCGCCGATCCACGGCTATGAGGTCGAGGAAATCTGCAAGGGTGTCTATTGCATGTCGAATGACGGCATGCCCGGCTGCCGTCCGGGGACCTTGCTGTTTTTCGGCAGCATGTATTTCAATCTCGATGGCTTGCACCCCTTGCTCGGCATGATGCCGGACGTGATGCGCGCACATGAGTTGGAGGCCTATGAGCCAGGTATCCCGCATTTGCTGGAAGCGATGGCCCGCGAGGTGACGATGGAGCGCGTCGGCTCCGGCGGCATCCTGGCGCGGCTGGCCGATGTGCTCGCCGCGACCGTCATCCGCTCATGGGTCGAGCGCGGCTGCGGCGACTCTTCCGGTTGGATTGCGGCGGTCAGGGACCGCGAGATCGGCCGGGTGCTGGCCGCGATCCATCTGGAACCGAACCGCGACTGGACGGTGGAGGCTCTGGCGAAGATGATGGGTGCCTCGCGATCAGGTTTCGCCGAGCGCTTCGCAACCATTGTCGGCGAAACACCGGCAAAGTACGTCACGCAGGTGCGGATGCACCAGGCGAGGCAATGGCTGGTCCGCGACCGGCTCAAGATTTCCGTCGTCGCGGCGCGCCTCGGCTACGAATCCGACGCCTCCTTCAGCCGCGCCTTCAAACGGGTCATCGGATCGCCGCCCAGCCATTTCCGGGCCGAGGAACAGGCGGAGATCCGCCAGGCCGGCTAAACGTTGGCCGGCTTATTGCTCGGTGATGCAGGCCGAGCCGGCGCTGCTCTTGCAATATTTGCCGGAGGCCCCGCACCTGCCATCCGAGACTTCCACGACGGTGCCGCTCAACAACAGCTTGCAGTCGCTGGTGGACAGATTGACCGTGCCGTTGAGGTCCTTGATCTTCTTGGCGTCGACCTTCGCGCCGGCGACAACTTTCTTGGCTGCCTGCGCCTCGCCCAGATGCGCCGCCGACAATCCCATACCGGCGACGAGCAGGATCGTCGCAAAACTGCGGAACAGATTTCCCATAGCCAACCCTCCGTTTTGGGCCTCCAAATTGGGCTTGCAAAGCCCGTTTGGGACCAAAGGATCAGCCTATTCGACAAATCGGAGCATCCGCATCCCCCGTACGGGGGATGACGGGAAGACTCGAGCATTTCGCAGCCAAGTGGAATCAAGTGGCGTCGCACAAATGCGGCTAAAACACATGGATAGAGCGGGATGCACGGTTCACTTTGAACGCATCCCGCTCTAGCGCAGTAAAGACGCTTGTACTTAGCCGGCGTGACGCAGGCTTATTCCGCTGCCCTTGTCGAACAGCACCACCTTGTCCGGGTTCCAGGCAAAGCGCACCGGCTGCTCTATCTGGACGTCGGTCCTGGCAGGCACGGTGGCGCGCAGCATGGCGTCGCCGACCCGCAGCGTCAGGATCTTCTCGACGCCATGGTTCTCGACGTCATGGACCCGCGCCTCGACCGGCGCGCCGGTCTCGAGATAGACGTCCTCGGGACGAATACCGAAGACGAGCGGGCGACCGTCGGTCGCCGCGCCCGTCTTTAGCCCCCACGAAGTCTTGGCACCCCCCGAAGTCTTGGCACCCCCCGCAAACGGCAATTCGAAATTGAGCGGCGCCATCACCGCACGTCCGTTGACGAGCTTGCCGTCGATGAGATTCATCGGCGGCGAGCCGACGAAGCTTGCCACGTAGGTGTCGCGCGGATTGTTATAGATCTCGTACGGCGTGCCGGTCTGGACGATGCGGCCATGGTTGAGCACGCCAACCTTGTCACCCATCGACATCGCCTCGATCTGATCATGCGTCACGAACAGGAAGGTGGCGCCAAGCTGCATCTGCAGGTTCTTCAATTCGGTGCGCAGCGCCTCGCGCAATTTGGCGTCGAGCGCCGACAACGGCTCGTCCATCAGGAATACCCGCGGCTTGCGCACGATGGCGCGACCGATCGAGACGCGCTGCATCTCGCCGCCTGAAAGCCTGTCGGTCTTGCGGTCGAGCAGATGCTCGATCCTCAGCGTCCTGGCCGCGCGGTCGACACGATCCTTGATCTCGGCATCGGGCAGCCGGCGGATCTTCGGCTTCAGCGGAAATTCGAGGTTCTGGCGCACCGTATAGCGCGGGTACAGCGAATATTGCTGCAGCACCAGCGCCACGTCACGCTCGGCCGCGCCCCAGTCGGCGACATCGACGCCGTCGATGAAGACCTGGCCTTCGCTCGGTTTTTCCAGGCCGGCAATCATGCGCAGCGTCGTCGTCTTGCCGGCGCCGGTCTCGCCAAGCAGAACGAAGAACTCGCCATCGGCGATGTCGAGATCGAGCCCGGTCAAAGCAGTATGGTTGCCGAACTTCTTCGAGATGTTCTTGAGCTGGATGTGGGCCATCAGAGTCTCACTCCCAGCGATTTGCCGCTCGCCGTGTCGAAGAAATGCGCCTGGCTGGGATCGATCCTGACGAAGACCCTTTCGCCGGGGCCGCCGATGAAGCCGCTCTTGGTGCGCGCCCGCAGCATTTTGGAGCCGACCTTGAGGTCGACGATATCGAAGGACCCGAGCGGCTCGACGATCTGCGTCTCCACCGGCAAGAACCCCTCGGCGGCTTCGCGGCGAACGAGAACGCCTTCCGGCCGGATGCCGAGCGCGAGTTGGCTGCCGGCATGGCCGTTGAGCTTCGACAGCAAGGCGCGCGGGAATTCGAAACCGGCGGCCGCATCGCCGACCGTGACCGAGGCCGATGAGGCTTTCTCGGTCACCGAAGTGTCGGCGACGTTCATCACCGGGCTGCCGACAAATTGCGCGACGAAAAGATTCGCCGGATGCGAATAGACCTCGTCCGGCGAGCCGACCTGCTGCAGCACACCTTCATGCATGATGACAATGCGGTCGGCGAGGCTCATCGCCTCGATCTGGTCGTGGGTGACGTAGATGCTGGTCGAGCCCTGCTTGATGTGCAGCCGCTTGATCTCGGCCCGCATCTCCTCGCGCAGCTTGGCATCGAGCGCCCCGATCGGCTCGTCCATCAGCATCGCCTTCGGCCGCCGCACCAAGGCTCGGCCGATCGCCACGCGCTGCATGTCGCCGCCCGACAGCGCCGACGGTTTCTTGGCGAGGAGATCGCTGATCTGCAGCGTCTTGGCGACCGAGCGCACCTCGCTGTCGATCTCGGCCTTGCTCTTGCGCGTCGCCCTGAGCGGAAAGGCGATGTTCTCATAGACGCTCATATGCGGATAGAGCGAGAACGACTGGAAGACCATGGCGATATCGCGATCGGCGGCCTTGAGGTGCTGGACCGGCTTGCCGTCGATGAGGATGTCGCCGCCGTCGATCGTCTCCAGCCCGGCAATCGCCCTGAGCGTCGTCGTCTTCCCGCAGCCCGACTGGCCGAGCAGCACGATGAACTCGTTGTCGTCGATCTTCAGGTTGAGGTCCTTGATGACCTGGACGGCGCCGAAATATTTCTGGATGCCTCGAAGCTCGATCTGGGTCAATGCTGTGCCCCCGGATTTGCCCCTTGCCCGGTGCCGGCCTTCTCCTCCGGCGCGATCTTGGAGGTGATGTTGAAGCCGATCAGGCCGATCAGGATGATGGTCACGCCATAGCTGTGCAGCAGCATGTTCCATGGCTGGCAGAGCGCGATGATACCGAGCACCATCAGCACCTGGCTGCCCGGTTCGAGATATTTCTGGTTGATGTCGCGAAAGCTCATTTGCGGATCGCTCCAAACGACATGCCGCGCAACAGGTGGTTGCGGAGCAGGAAGGTGAAGATCGCGACCGGCAGCAGGAACAGGAAGGTTCCGGCGGCAATCACCGTCCAGTCCGGCAGGCCGGAACCGACCTGGCTGGGGATGAAGGGCGGTGCTGTCTGGGCACGGCGGCTGGTCATGATCAGTGCGAAGGCATATTCGTTCCACGCCGTGATAAAGCAGAACACGGCGGTGGCGGCGATGCCGGTGGCGGCCTCGGGCAGCACGATCTTGAAGAAGGCCTCCATGCGCGTATAGCCGTCGACGAGGGCCGCCTCCTCATACTCCTTGGGGATCTCGTCCATGAAGCCTTTCATCAGCCACACCGAGAAGGACAGGTTGAAGGCGGTGTAAAGGATGATCAGGCCGATATGGGAATCGTTGAGGCCGACCGCCCGGTACATCAGGAACATCGGAATGGCGACGACCACCGGCGGCAGCATGCGTGTCGACAGGATGAAGAACAGTAGGTCCGCCTCGCCTTTTACCTTGAAGCGCGAGAACCCATAGGCGGTGAAGGTGCCCATGCCGACGGCCAGGACGGTCGAGGTTATGGCAACGATCAGTGAGTTCATGAAACGGCTCGGATAGCCCGACCACTGCACCTGGCCCTTGCCGTCGCGCACGATCTTTTCGCCCCCATTGAAGACGACGCGCTCCCACCACGGCGCAGCCGCGTACTCCTCCGGCGACGGCGGGCTGCGCAGCTGCGAACGCTTGGTGAACAACTTGACGAAGGGCGATATCTCCGGCTGGAAAACCACCGTCGGCGGAATGGTGGTGGCGAGGTTGCGCGGCTTGAACGCCGTCGAGGCGATCCAGTAGATCGGCGCCAGGAAGATGATCGTCACCAGCAGGACAGCGACGATGGCGACCCGGTTGAAGGTGATTTCGGAAGAAGTGCGGACTGCGGCCATCTCAGCGCTCCTTCACCTTGTTGAGGTATTTGACATAGATGTTGGTGATCGCCAGCACCATGATCAGCACGATGTAGGCGAGCGCGCAGGAACGCCCGGTCTGCCATTCCTGGAACGCCATCTTGTAGAGCCGGATCGAGATCAGCTCGGCCGTCGGCTGGCTGGTCAGGATGTAGGCGAGGTCGAAGGTCTTGAACGCCTCCATGGTGCGGAAGATGACCGCGATCATCAGGATCGGCGCAACCAGCGGCAGCGTTATGCGGAAGAAGGTGTAGAACGGCCCGGCCCTGTCGATCGCGGCTGCCTCGTAGAGATGCTTGGGCACGGCCGACAGGCCGGCCAGCGACAACAGCATGACGAAGGGCGACCACATCCAGATGTCGGTCAGCGCGACCGCATAGAGCGCCATTTTCGGATCCGACAGCCATTCGAAGGTGCCGAGGCCCAGCGCATAATTGATGATGCCGAAGGACGGATCGTAGAGCAGCTTCCAGAACAGGCCGACGACGGCCATCGACAGCATCATCGGCAACAACAGGAGCGTCGTCAGCAGGCCCTTGAGCGGAATGTCGCGATTGAGCAGCATGGCCACGCCGAAGCCGACGAGCAGCTGGCCGGCGACCGAGATGATGACGTATTTTGCGGTGATGGCGAAGTTGGACCAGACATAGGGATCGCTGAGCAGGTCGCGGTAGTTTTGCAGCCCGACGAAATTCGCCGCCGCGCTGGTCGAGGCGCGGAAATCGGTGAACGAATAGCCCAGCGAATAGATCAGCGGGAAGATGTTGAAGACGATCAGAAACAGGATCGTCGGGATGATGAAGAGATTGCGGATCGAAATGTCGCTTAGACCGCGAGCGGCGGCCCGCGAGGACCTGTCCAGCGTGGTGATCATCGTGGTCGCCAAGACTCTGCTCCCGGTTCAAAAATCAGAAAAAGAAACGGAGGAGGCACGAACGCCCCCTCCGTGAAACTTCATACTTATTGGCCGCGGCCGTATTTCTTGAAGGTCGCGTTCCAGTCGGCTGCCAGTGCGTCCAGCGTCTCCTTGGCGGTGCCTTCGCCGCCGATCATGTAAGGATAGATGCGCTGGTTAAGCTGCTGCAGCAGTTCCGCGTATTCCGGAACCGCCCAGAAGTCCTTGACCTTGAACATGGTCTCGTAGAACGCCTTGTTGTAGGGCGTGGCGTTCTGGAATTCGGGCGACTTGAGCACGGCGGCACTGCAGGTGTAGCCGCCAAGCGCTGCCCATTTCTTCTGGGTCTCGTCCTTGATGAACCATTCCAGGAACTTCGTCGCCTCTTCCTGCTTCTGCGAGTAGGAAACGATGGAGATGCCCTGACCGCCGAGTGCGGCGAACTGGTCGCCGCCAGGTCCGGCTGGATTGGCGAAGAAGCCGGTGTTCTTGGCGTTCGGGTTCGACGCCTCGTTGATCAGTGAGGGGAAGAACGCGAAGTAGTTCATGCTCATCGCGGCCAGGTTTTCAGTGATCGCCTGGTTGTCCTCGACGAAGAACGACTTGGCCCAGCCCGGAGGCGTGAACTTGTAGAGTTCCTTGTAGGCGTCGAGCGCCGCGATCGCCTTGTCGGAGTTGATGAAGCCATCGACCTTGTAGGTCTTATAGTCACCCAGCTCGCCGCCGAAGGAGAACAGCGCGTTTTCGAAGCCCATCGCCATCGCGTCATAGGAATTGTCGGTGTAGATGGCGATGCCGTATTTTTTCTGGTCCGGCCGGTAGAAGAATTCGGCGATGTCGCGTAGCGCCTTGAAATCCTTCGGCACGTCGAGATCGTAGCCATACTTGGCCTTGAAGGCTTCCTTTTCCTTGGGGTCTTCGAACCAGTCCTTGCGATAGGACCAGCCGACGGCGTCGCCTTCGAGCGGAATGGCCCAGTACTTGCTGCTGCCGCCCGGATATTCGGCATAGTATTTCACCGTGGCCGGTGCCATCACTTCACCGACCTTGTGCTTGTTGAAGAAGTCGGTCAGGTCGACATAGTGGCCACCGGTCGAGCCGGCACCGAGCCATTGCGAGTCGCCGACGACCATATCGTAGGCGTCGCCATGGGCGTTGAACTCGGTGAAGGCCTTGGTCTGGAAGTCGGGCCACGGTGTGGTTTCCACCGTGATCTTGACGCCGGTTTCCTTCTCGTACTCGTTGCCGAGTTCCTGCAGGTAATTGGCCGGATCCCATTCCGCCCAGAAGATTGTAAGTTCCTTTTCCTGCGCGTAGACGGACGTTCCGCAGGCGAGCACTAGGCCGATACCAGCAAGCAAGCTGGTCATTGTCTTGCGCATAATGATTTCCTCCCTTGTGCGCATTCTACCGCGTCATGCGAGCCGGCGGCGAGGCCGGCCCTGGTAGTCCTCCCGTGACGGCACCGTTCCGGTTTTGAGCCTCCTCGTTCGACCGAAACGGATCTTAGCCTTCACCCTTTGATCCGCTTTATTTGTCCTGATCTGGTATTACCAATTTCAGACAAACGTCAAGCTCTTTCTTGAACGGTGGCGGACACGCAGACAAGTTGGTTTCTGCGATATCTGTCTGTTTTCCCTGAATTTTCCTACTCCTTGATACATAAGTGCCTTGCTTAGGCCGCTGCATCGCTAGTAGCACAAATGGTCAGGCTGAAAATCTGGTCGAACCAGATTGGCCTCATCTAACGGCCCTCGTCGGCGCGATCCCGTCACCTTCAGCCATCGATTCCGTCACCGCCGCACGCACCAGTGCGCCGGCCGCCCATTGCGCAACCGACATCATACTGCGGCTATCCAATCCCCATATATCCTTTAAAACGACCAGCACCTCAACACCGAAGATCAATGACAGCGCCTGCGCGAGCCGCTTGAATTCGCGCGGCGGCAACCGGCCTTTGAGTGGCGCGATCGCATCTTTCAAAAGATCGACGCGATGGCCGCGCGTGAAGGCAGGTTCGCCGTCAAGCGTGCCTGCCTGTCGCTGCGCCCACTGGTCGAGCGACAGTTTCAGCGCCGCCTTGAACGTCGCTTCGAAGACCTCGATGCGCGGCATGGCGGTCTCGAACAGCTCGGCGACCCGGCGCTCGGGATCGGCAGAGCTCGATTTCCACGTAAGGATCGGCCCAAGCCCCTCATCGACCACCGCCTGCACCAACGCCGCCTGGCTCGGAAAATACCGATAGGCGGTGGCGCGCGAGACCTCCGCTGCCTCCGCCACCTCGCTGACGGAGGGCGTGGCGCCCGCCTGCATCAGCTTTGTCGCCGTCTCAAGCATGAGACGCCTGGTGCGCGCGCGGGCCCCGCGCTCTACCTGGGGGTTCGGCCCTTGGCTGGCATCGTCGTCCATTGCCGCTTGTTGACGTGAGACATTCATGTCAATACGATACGCGTGTCTCAAAAAATTGCAATGGCCCTTCGCGCCGTCGAACGGCCGGGCAAAAAGGGGCGGCAGCGCCGAACACGCCCAAGACCGGGGAAACGCGATGAAGCGCATCTATGTGGTGGGCACCGCCGACACCAAGGGCGAGGAACTCGCATTTCTGGCCGATGCGGTCGCGGCTACCGGCGCTTCGATTGCCCGTGTCGACATCGGAACACGCGGCGCGACCGTGCCGGTCGATGTTTCGGCAGACGAGGTCGCCAGCCACCATTCCGAGGGTCGCAATGCCGTGCTCGGCGTCGACGATCGCGGCACCGCGGTGGCGGCGATGGCTGCCGCCTTTGCCCGGTTTGTCCAGTCGCGCAGCGATATTGCCGGGATTATCGGAATTGGCGGCGGTGGCGGCACCTCGATCATCACCGCAGGCATGCGCACGCTGCCGCTCGGTCTGCCCAAGATCATGGTTTCGACGTTGGCCTCGGGTGACACCGCGCCTTACGTCGACGTCTCCGACATCGTCATGATGCCGTCGGTGACCGACATGGCCGGCCTCAACCGGCTTTCGCGTGTCGTGCTGCACAATGCCGCCCAGGCGATATCAGGCATGGCGACAAAGCCGGCGCCGCCGCCCGAGGGCAAACCGTCGCTCGGCCTCACCATGTTCGGCGTCACCACGCCATGCGTGACCGCGATCGCCGATGAGCTTCGTTCGACTTATGACTGCATGGTCTTTCATGCCACCGGCACCGGCGGCCGCACCATGGAAAAATTGGCCGACAGCGGCCTGTTGTCAGGCGTCATCGACATCACAACGACCGAAGTCTGCGACTTGCTGTTTGGCGGCGTGCTGCCGGCGACCGAAGATCGCTTTGGCGCCATCGCCCGCACCGGGCTGCCTTATGTCGGCTCGGTCGGCGCGCTCGACATGGTCAATTTCTGGGCGCCGCCGACAATTCCGGAACGCTATCGCGGCCGGCTGTTCTATGAGCACAATCCAAACGTCACACTGATGCGCACCACTGCCGACGAAAGCAGAACGATCGGCGAATGGATCGGTACAAGGCTGAGCCTCTGCCAGGGTCCGGTTCGTTTCCTCATTCCGGAGAAAGGCGTGTCGGCGCTCGACATTGAAGGCGGCGCCTTCTTCGACCCTGAAGCCGATGCCGCTTTGTTCGAGGCGATCGAGCGTACCATCAAACCCGCCAAAACGCGGCGCGTGCTGCGCCTGCCGCTTCATATCAACGACCCCGAATTCGCCTGGGCTGCCACAACGGCCTTCCTCGACATCGCCAGACAGTGAGACACCAAGACATGGCCGCCATACCGCGCAAGAAAATCCTGGAGAAATTCCGCAAGATGATCGCGGACGGCGTGCCGATCGTCGGCGGCGGTGCCGGCACCGGCCTGTCGGCCAAGGCAGAGGAAGCCGGCGGCATCGACCTGATCATCATCTACAATTCCGGCCGCTACCGCATGGCCGGGCGCGGCTCGGCCGCCGGCCTGCTCGCCTATGGCAACGCCAACGAGATCGTCAAGGAAATGGCCTACGAAGTGCTGCCGGTAGTGAAGAAGACGCCGGTGCTGGCCGGCGTCAACGGCACCGATCCCTTCGTCATCATGCCGCTGCTTTTGGCCGAGTTGAAGACGATGGGCTTTTCCGGTGTGCAGAACTTTCCGACCATCGGCCTGTTCGACGGCCAGATGCGGCAGAGTTTTGAAGAAACCGGCATGGGCTTCGGGCTCGAGGTCGACATGATCGCCGAGGCTCACAAACTCGACCTGTTGACCACGCCCTATGTCTTCAACCCAGACGAGGCGCGCGCCATGACAACAGCTGGCGCCGACATCGTCGTCGCCCATATGGGGGTGACCACCGGCGGCTCGATTGGCGCGACATCGGCTAAATCGCTGGACGACTGTGTGAGCGAGATCGACGCCATCGCCAAAGCGGCACGCTCAGTGCGCGAGGATATGATCCTGCTTTGCCATGGCGGGCCGATCTCGATCCCGGACGACGCCAGATATATTCTCGAGCGCTGCAAGGGCCTGCACGGGTTCTATGGCGCCAGTTCGATGGAGCGGCTGCCGGCGGAAGCCTCGATCGCCAGGCAGACGGCGGATTTCAAGGCCGTCACGTTCGGCGCTGCGTAGAGACCAGCAAAAAGAAGGGTGGGACGATGACCGACAACAGCAAGGTATTCGTATATCCAAAAGACGTTAGCGCCTTCGGCTTCGACTGGGGCAGGCTGTCGCTGACGGTCGCTCCCGAAGTGAACGGCGCAAAGCGATTTTCCGGTGGTGTCGTCGACCTACCGTCAGGCAAAGGCCATACGCGTCATAACCATCCGGGTGCGGAGGAGATCATCTTTGTCATCTCAGGCAATGGCGAGCAGATGGTCGAAGACGAGAAAGGCAACCCGGTCGTCGAGAAAGTCGGCCCCGGCTGCACCATCTATGTGCCGGAAAGCCGCTTCCACTCGACGCTCAATACCGGCGACGGGCCGATGCAGCTTTTCGTCGTCTATTCGCCGGCCGGGCCGGAACTGGCGTTGCGGGAGTTGCCGGATTTCAGGTTGATCCCGCCGGGCAGATAATGTCACAGGCTGAGGCCAATCTTCATCGCACGAGCGACCCTTGCTAGGTTGTTAGTATCGCTTCCCAGAGCGAGCCTATCCGGCAAAGTGGGGACATCGCGCTCTGATCGGAAAGCATCCGGCGAAGGTAAGCGCGCCACCCAATAGGACAAACAGTTTTCCGCTGCCTCTGGACCAAGCTGCCAGAGTACAAATCGAACAGCATTTTCAGGGAACATGAAGCCCGGAACTTCAGAACATGCGACCTGTTCGGCTAGTTTGCGCGGAACGTCGAAACGTTCGAAGAGCGGCAGGACAGTCGTTTGGATGTTGGCAACGATGTTCGCGATTTCAGCCTGGCGGGTATGCGGGTTTACGATGTTCCATGTCCGCCAATGATGCGGGGTTCGCAAATTGCCAAGCTGTCCACCGGCGACCCAATCGCTGGCACTGGCGGGCCAAGCGCTTCGCTCGTCCCACTCCTTTATTGCCTTGCTGTAGACCGACGCATGCACGACGAGTTCGACGTACTCGCCGCCGACGTTTAGATAGTTTGATTGAAAGGAGATTTTGAATGCCCAGTCGCCGGCCCGACGACTCGCATGAGGACCGCTTTTCGCAAAGCGGAACCCAATCGGTTCGAATTCCATGGAGATCTGCTCGCACCCGTCGATAAAGACCTGCTTGGGCAGTTCGCGTTCCATATCGGCAAATGCTCGCTGGCGTGACCAATTATTTGCTCGGACGAGGTAATCTCAAGAACGGGCTAGGTACCAGCGCCTAAGCCGCCCCCGCCCCCGTTCCAGCCCCGGCCCCGATCGCCGAACATGACGTAACCGGCATCGGTTACCGCCACCGTGTCCTCCAGCTTGATGAAGCCGCGCGTCGGGTGGAGCATGGTCGTCTCGACCGAAAGCACCATGTTCTTCTCCAGCGGCTTTGCGGCATAGGTGCCTTCATAGGTCACCGGATGGTTGGTCATCAGGAACGGCGCTTCATGCGTGATCAGCCCCATGCCATGCGCGAAGAAATCAGTATAGGCCGCAACCTTGGATTTCTTCAGAACGCCTTCGGCATGAGAAATCATGTCACCGCCCAGCGTGCCCGCCTTGACCTTGGAAAAGGCCGCCTGCTGCACTGTCTCGATCTCGGCCAGCAGATCCTCGAGCTCGGCGTCAGGGTCGCCCAGCACGCCCATGCGGCAAAGATCGCCGATATAGCCGTGGTAGTTGCCGCCGGAATCGATCGACATCACCTCGCCCTTCCTCCACGCCTGCGGCGAAGCGGCGCGGTTGTGGCTGGAGCCTAGCGTCAACAGGCAATATTCGAAATGCGCGCCGCGATTGGTCTCCTCGCGCCTGAGCTGTTCGATGATCTCGCTCTTGGTCGTGCCTTCGCGTGCCCAGCCGATGGTCGCCAGCATGGAATCGGTGATCAGCTCCGAAGCGATGCGCAGCTTTTCCAGCTCCGCCTCGGTTTTGATTGCCCGCATGCGCTCCAGCATATCAGTCGCATCGATCAGCTTGGCATCCGGCAACGCGTTGCGGATCAGCATATAGGCGTCGGACGGCAGGAAGGCGGGCTCGATGCCGATGCGGGCATTGCCCTTGCCGATCTTTCGCAAATGCTCGACCGCCAGATTGGCGGCATCGAGCGTACCCCAGCAGGCGGCATGCAGTGTCGGCGTCCAGAACGGATGATTCTGGTGCTCGCCGCCTTCCATGCGGTTGCCGATATAGGCGGCATGCTCCGGCCCACCTTTCTCATAGACGACGACAGGCAGATAACGGCTGTGGCCGATTGCATCCATGGCGGCGAAGAAGATGAACTTGTAGCCGCCAAGCAGATATTGCGTGTTGTGCTTGGAGGTGGCGAGCAGCGCGTCGATGCCGGCCTCCTCCATCAGCCCGTCCACCCTGGCCTGGTCGAACGGCACGCTGCCGACGGCATTCTTGCCTGGGGCAATGTTCATGTCTCTCTCCCTGAAATCCCTTAGCCGGCCGCTCGCCGGCACCGGCTTTTCCGGCTCTGAACCTCGGCTATGCTTAAATCTGCATCATTTTGCCCGATCTGGTCCAGCCAGAACGGGCGAACCAGTCCCAAAAGCTGCTCCACCTGCTGCACTTTACTCCAGTCTGGTCCTGCTAGAACCGCGCATCGAACCGTTTTCTGTACAACTGGTCCAGCGGACGGAAATTTCAAAGCCACATAGAGATGCGCCAATTCCGTCTTTGGCGAAACCCCGCACAAGGCCCATAATCAGCTTTGCAGGATGCTTACGAGCGTCCGAGGGGTACGGCGGACCCGGCCGGGTCCGCGGAGAGGACGGAGTTCGATCATGCCAGAGTTCACCATTTCCAGACGTACAATGCTGGCCGGTTCGGCATTGCTGTTGGCCTCCACCGCCATGCCGACGATCGGCTCGGCGCAGACGCCGAGAAAGGGCGGACGACTGGTTGTCGCCGCCGATTCCGAGCCGCGCAACCTCAATCCGGCGATTGTCGCCTCGAACGGCGTCTTCTTCATCTCGAGCAAGATCGTGGAAACCTTGGCCGAGGCCTCCTTCGGCGGCAAGGACGGGCTCGAGCCACGGCTGGCGCTCAGCTGGGAAGGTGCCGCCGACGGCCTGTCGGTGACGTTCAAGCTGCGCGAGGGCGTCAAATGGCATGATGGGAAGCCATTCACCTCAGCCGATGTCGCCTTCTCGGCGCTGCAGGTCTGGAAGCCGCTGCAGAATCTCGGCCGCACCGTGTTCAAGGATCTGGAGGCGGTCGACACGCCGGACGAAACCACCGCCGTGTTCAAATTCGCCAAGCCGACACCGTTCCAGCTGATCCGCAACGCCTTGCCGGCGCTGAGCAGCGTGGTGCCCAAGCACATCTATGAGACCGGAAAGATCGAGGACAACCCGGCCAACAACGCCCCGGTCGGCACCGGACCGTTCAAATTTGCCGAACACAAGCCCGGCGAATATTACCGGCTGGAGAAGAACACCGACTATTGGGGCAAGGACGAGCCCTATCTCGGCGAGATCATCTATCAGGTGCTGCCGGACCGCACGTCGGCGGCCAGCGCCCTGGAAGCCGAAGAGATCCAGCTCGCCGCCTTCTCCGCCGTGCCCCTGGCCGATCTCGACCGCATCTCCAAAGTGCCCGGTCTCAAGGTGATCACCAAGGGTTATGAAGGGCTGACCTACCAGCTCGTCGTCGAGATCAATCATCGCCGCAAGGAGCTGGCCGACCTGAAAGTACGCCAGGCGATCGCTCACGCTATCGACAAGGATTTCGTCGTCAAGACGGTATTCCTTGGCTATGCCGCCACCGCCACTGGCCCGGTGCCGAAAAACGACCCGCAATTCTACACCGCCGACGTGCCGACCTACGCCTTCGACGTCGCCAAGGCCAACGCCTTGCTTGACGAGGCCGGCTACAGCCGGGGCGATGACGGCAAGCGCTTTTCACTGAGGTTGCTACCGGCGCCCTACTTCAACGAAACCAAGCAGTTCGGCGACTATCTGCGCCAGGCGCTCGCAGCCATCGGCATCGACGCCCAACTGGTCAACAACGACTCTGCCGCGCATATCAAGGCTGTCTACACCGACCACGCCTTCGACCTTGCGGTCGGGCCGCCGGTGTTCCGCGGCGATCCGGCGATCTCGACCACCATCCTGGTGCAGAGCGGTATTCCCGACGGCGTGCCCTTCTCCAACCAGGGTGGCTACAAGAATGCCGATCTCGACGCCCTGATCGCCAAGGCATCGGAGACGCTCGACACCGCCGCCCGCACCGAACTCTACAAGGAGTTCCAGAGAAAAGTTGCCGCCGACCTGCCACTGATCAACGTCGCCGAATGGAGTTTCATCAGCGTCGCCCGCGATACGGTCAACAACATCGCCAACAACCCGCGCTGGGCGGTATCGAACTGGGCGGACACTTGGCTGGAGGGGTAAGGAAGTCTCTTCAGACTTGCGCGCCGCTTGTGTGGGTGCTCAGCTTCAGCGATGAGAGCTTTTTCGCGCCCCCCTCTGTCCTGCCCTCTTTGCCACCACTTGGCATCTCCCCCACGAGCGGGGAGATCGGCTGTCATTGTCGCTTTTGCCAATCTCCAGCGTTGCAAGACGGCCGGCAACGCCGAAACTGCCAATCTCCCTCCTTGTGGGGGAGATGTCCGGCAGGACAGAGGGGGGCGCCGTAGAGCGCGGCACCGAAGACTTGGCTCTCCTATCGGCGTTGCGCCATGACCCGCGCCGTCATCCTCCTTCGCCGCCGTCTCGTCGGCAGCATCTTCGTGCTGCTGATTGTCGTCATTGGCACCTTCCTGCTGCTCGAAGCCGCTCCCGGCGACGCGGTCGATGCCTATATCGTCTCGACCGGCGGCGACGCCGGCATGATCGAGCTGTTGCGTCACCGCTGGGGGCTCGACCAGTCTGAGCTGACGCGGCTGGCCAATTACCTTTGGGCGCTGCTGCATCTCGACCTTGGCCAGTCGGTCACCTTTTCGCGGCCGATCCGCGAAGTCGTCCTCGAGCGCCTGCCCAACACGCTTCTGTTGATGGGGAGCGCCACCGCGCTCTCCTTCGGCCTCGGCTCGGCGCTCGGCATCTATGCCGGCGCCAGACCCGGCAGCTTCCGTGATCGTTTCCTGTCCATCGGCTCGCTGGCGCTCTATGCCGTGCCGGGCTTCTGGCTCGGGCTTGTGCTGATCATTGTCTTCGCCGTCGACCTGCGCTGGTTTCCGATCGGCGGCATCGAGAGTATCGTCTCGGCCAGGACCGGCCTCGATCGCGCCGCCGATATCGCCCGCCATCTCGTCCTGCCGGTTTCGGCGCTCGGCTTCATTTATCTCGCGCTCTATCTGCGCATGACGCGCGCCGGCATGGCCGAGGTGTGGCGACAGGACTTTGTGCTGGCCGCCCGTGCCAGGGGACTTTCCCGCCGTCGCATCGTGCTCGCTCACGTCGCCCGTAACGCGCTGTTGCCGCTGGTCACCATGCTCGGCCTGCAATCCGCGCAGATGTTGGGCGGCAGCGTCGTGATCGAGAGCGTCTTTTCCGTCCCCGGCCTCGGCCGACTGGCGCAGGAAGCGGTGGCCGCGCGGGATACCCCACTACTGCTCGGCATTATTCTCACCAGCGCTGTCCTGGTCGTCATCATCAACGTTCTCGTCGACATCGCCTACGTCTTCCTCGATCCGCGCGTCGGCGCCAGTGAGGCCAGCGCATGAGTCCGCTTGCCCGCTTCCTGCGCACGCCGGAGGCTGTCGCCGGCGCGGTCATCCTGGCGGCGCTGTTTGCCATGGTTTTTGCCGCGCCTTTGTTCTTTCCCGGCGATCCGCAGGCGATTGCCGGACCGGCATTGCTGCCGCCCTTCCAGGATTGGTCGCTGCCGCTCGGCACCGACCGGCTCGGCCGCGACGTGCTAGCCGAGCTTCTCCACGGCGCCCGCACCTCGCTGGCGGTCGGGCTGGCAGCAGCAGCCGTCGCCCTTGCCGTCGGCGCCATAATCGGCACGTTGGCCGGTTTTGCTGGCGGCGTTGTCGACGAGATGCTGATGCGCATCGCCGACGCGTTCCAGACCGTGCCAGCCTTCCTGCTGGCTTTGGCTTTCGTGAGCATTGTCGGGCCGTCGCTCGGCGTCGTCGTCGCGGCGATCGCGCTTGGCGCCTGGACCGGACCGGCACGCGTGGCGCGGGCCGAAGTGCTGTCGATCCGCGAGCGCGATTTTGTTGCCGGCGCCCGCGTCATCGGCATGCATCCGTTGGAGATCGCCTTTCGGGAGGTGCTCCCCAATGCGCTGCCGCCGGTAATGGCTTTGTCGTCGGTGATCGTCGCCGCGGCGATTCTCACCGAAGCGGCATTGTCCTTTCTCGGCCTCGGCGATCCCAACCGGGTTACCTGGGGCGGCATGATCGCCGAAGGCCGCGCCGTGCTGCGCACCGCGCCCTTCCTGTCGATCATTCCGGGCGTAGCGCTCGTGCTCACCGTGCTCGGCGTCTATCTCGCCGGCGAAGGCGTCGTCGAGACCACGGCGATGAGGAGGAGCCTGTCGTGACGGCGCTTGCTTCGATCCGCAATCTGACGGTGACCTATCGCCGTGACGGCGCCGAGGTAGCGGCGCTGAAGAATGTCGGCTTCGACATCACCGCCGGCGAGCGCTTTGCCATCATCGGTGAAAGCGGTTCGGGCAAGAGCACGCTGGCGCTGGCCATTGCCGACCTGCTGCCGGCCACCGCCAGGATCGAAGGCCGCATCGATTGGCTCTTGCGCCCGCCACCAATGTTTGGTGCCAAGGCACCCCCCTCTGTCCTGCCGGACATCTCCCCCTCAAGGGGGGAGATCGGCAGTTCCGCAGCCGGTTCCTTTCCGCCAGCTTCGGTGATTGGCGAAGGCAGAGATGAAAGTGCAATCTCCCCCCTTGAGGGGGAGATGTCCGGCAGGACAGAGGGGGGTGCGACGGGACGCCAACCTGCAAGCCTTCGCGACCATGCTCCAATCGGTGGCCGTGACATCGGCTTCATTTTCCAGGACCCATCCGCAAGTCTCGACCCGGTGATGCCAATCGGCAAGCAGATCGCGGAAGTCGCGTGCACTCATCTCAGCCTCAGTTGGCGAGACGCCTATGCCAAGGCAAAAACCCTGCTCGAGCGCGTCCGCCTGCCCGATCCGGACGCTGCCCTCTGCGCCTTCCCGCACCAGCTCTCCGGCGGCCAGAAGCAGCGTGTGGCGATCGCCGCGGCGATTGCTGCCGGTCCGAAACTGCTGATCGCCGACGAGGCGACCAGCGCGCTGGATACGATCGTGCAGGCCGAGATCGTCGGGCTGATCCGGCGACTGGTGGCCGAGGACGGTATGACGCTGCTGTTCATCAGCCACGACATTGCGCTGGCCGCTGAGCTTGCGGAGCGCATCGCGGTGTTCCGGCATGGCGAGCTGCTCGAGCTCGGTTCGACAGCCCAAATCGTCAATGCGCCGCGTCACGCATACACTCGTGTGCTGCTTGACGCTCATCTCGGCCTCGACGCCGAGCCGCTGTTGCGGCGAACATGACCGACCCGCTGCTCGCCGTTTCCGGCCTGACCAAACGATACAGTCGCGGCGGCAAGATCATCGCCGCGGTCGACGACGTTTCCTTCCACATCGACCCCGGCGAGACGCTGGCGCTAGCCGGACCTTCCGGCAGCGGCAAGTCGACGATAGCTCGTCTAGTGCTCCGGCTCATCGAATTCGATACCGGCCGTATCGAATTTGAAGGCAGCGATTTCCTGTCGCTGAACGGCGCTGCCTTGCGCGGCCGGCGCGCCCGTCTTCAGATGGTGTTTCAGGATCCGCTCGCCGCCTTGAACCCACGCGCCACAGTCGCGCGTGTGCTCGACGACCCCTTGCGCATCCATCACATTGCCTCTGGCCCCGAGCGCCCGCGCCGTATTGCAGCTCTGCTGGAACGCGTCGGCCTCAGCCCCGGTCTCGCCGGCCGCGCCATTCACGAAATTTCCGGCGGTCAGCGCCAGCGCGTTGCAATCGCCCGCGCCATCGCCACGAAACCGTCGCTGGTCGTGCTCGACGAGGCCGTGTCGGCGCTCGACGTTTCGGTTCGTGCGCAGATCCTGCAACTGCTGCTCGACCTTCAACGCGAGGAGCGCATCGCCTATCTATTCATTTCGCACGATCTCGGCGTCGTCCGTGCCATCGCCCACCGCATGGCCATTCTGGACGCCGGGCGGATTGCCGAGAGCGGCGATGCCCGCACCGTCATCGACGCGCCGCAATCCGCGATCGGCAAGGCGCTGGTAGCGGCAGCGCCAAGACTGTCAAGGCTCGAACAGGACGCATCATGACCGACGCCGAAGCCCGAGCCGAAAAACTGTCGCGCGAACTCGATTCCGCCTTCCGCAACCGCGCCGATCTCTATCGTCTGTTCCTCGACGAGCTAACCGCGGAGTTGGGCGCGGAAAAAGCCGAGGCGATTATGATCCGTATAATCGAACAACGCGGCAAGGAGGTTGCGGCGGCGGCCTTTGCCGATTTCGGCCCGAACGATGCACCGGCGATCGGCGAGGCGTTCCTGGCCGTCAGCCCGGATGGCGGCCGCATGTATCCGACCGACGTCGAACGCAGCCAAGGCCGCATCGCCTTCAAGGTCAAGCGCTGTCCGCTGAAGGACGCCTGGGTCGAAGCCGGCGTCGGCGACGAGAAGCTCGCCACGCTCTGCCGAATCGCCGGCGCCTTCGACCGCGGCCTGTTCGAGGCCACCGGAGTGCGCTTCGACAACGTCACCTGGACGCCGGGCCACGGTTCCGGCTGCTGCCACATCGCCTTGACCAACCGGGATGCCGGCTAGAGCTGCATCCATGCAGCACATTCAGGTGCCGGCAGGACGTGGAACTTCGTCGCGGCGCGCGAGCTTCGGTGTTTGGCAGCACGCCCCAAAACAAAAAAACCCCGGCGCTGTAAGGCTACCGGGGTTTTTGCGGGGGCTGGACCTGCCTTGGTGTCTCGCTGTGTCTGCTTCGTGCGAGTCCCTGACGGGGATCGAACCAATCGGCCAGCAAAACGAAAACGGCCCGCACAAGGCGGGCCGTTTTCGAATTTGGTTGCGGGGACAGGATTTGAACCTGTGACCTTCAGGTTATGAGCCTGACGAGCTACCGGGCTGCTCCACCCCGCGTCAACCCTAGAAGTAAGCCTTGGCTCACTGGATTCAAGCTTCCGCCAAATGAAAAGGCCGCTTGCGCGGCCCGATATCCCGTTGGCGGGCCTGTTCGTAAGGAGAAGATTAAACAACGTGCGCTTGGCAGACCTGGCAGCGACCTACTCTCCCGCGTCTTGAGACGAAGTACCATCAGCGCTGGAGCGTTTCACGGCCGAGTTCGGAATGGGATCGGGTGCAGCCGCTCCGCCATAACCACCAGGTCGGCAAAACGCACGTTGCTCGAGAAGCTGTTTTCTGTGCCATCCATCTCGGCGCAATCCAAGGATTGTCACCAGAAATGGGCATTAGGAATGAGAACGATCAAGCCGATCGAACTATTAGTACCGGTAAGCTTCAAGCGTTGCCGCTCTTCCACACCCGGCCTATCAACGTGGTCGTCTTCCACGGTTCTCAGGGAATACTCGTTTTAAGGTGGGTTTCCCGCTTAGATGCCTTCAGCGGTTATCCCGTCCGGATATAGCTACCCTGCTATGCGGCTGGCGCCACAACAGGTCCACCAGAGATCCGTCCATCCCGGTCCTCTCGTACTAGGGACAGATCCTTTCAATATTCCTACACCCACGGCAGATAGGGACCGAACTGTCTCACGACGTTCTGAACCCAACTCACGTACCGCTTTAAATGGCGAACAGCCATACCCTTGGGACCTGCTCCAGCCCCAGGATGCGATGAGTCGACATCGAGGTGCCAAACAACCCCGTCGATATGGACTCTTGGGGGTCATCAGCCTGTTATCCCCGGCGTACCTTTTATCCGTTGAGCGATGGCCCTTCCACGCGGGACCACCGGATCACTATGACCGACTTTCGTCTCTGCTCGACTTGTCAGTCTCGCAGTCAGGCAGGCTTATGCCATTGCACTCAGCGAACGATTTCCGACCGTTCTGAGCCCACCATCGCGCGCCTCCGTTACTCTTTAGGAGGCGACCGCCCCAGTCAAACTACCCACCATACATTGTCCCGGACCCGGATAACGGGCCGCGGTTAGACATCCATAGTGATAAGGGTGGTATTTCAAGGGTGGCTCCACCTGAGCTGGCGCCCAGGTTTCAAAGCCTACCACCTATCCTACACATGCCACTACGAATGCCAATGTAAAGCTATAGTAAAGGTGCACGGGGTCTTTCCGTCTAACCGCAGGAACCCCGCATCTTCACGGGGAATTCAATTTCACTGAGTCTATGCTGGAGACAGCGGGGAAGTCGTTACGCCATTCGTGCAGGTCGGAACTTACCCGACAAGGAATTTCGCTACCTTAG
>NZ_JAMYOT010000015.1:155000-157253 GCF_040320005.1 Mesorhizobium sp. M0816
CCGCCAGCAGTTGGCGACGCCACCCGAGATCGCCGAACTGATCAGCCTTGCCAGTGGCGACGATTCCGGTGAGATCGCCAAGACGACACGGCTGGTCGCGCTGCGCCAGATCGCCAAAGCCAAGGATCGCCGGCGCATGGAAGTGTCGATGGTGACCAAGGTTGGCGACCGCGATGTCATCCACACCATGCCTTTCGTGCAGATCAAGATGGCGCTTGCCGCCGGTCACACGACCAGCCGGGCCTATCCGCCTTTCGACCCGATGCAGGTGTTTGGCAATGGCGACGACAATGCCGCCCAGCCGGCAGCCGCCGCCGCCAGCCAGATCTATGGCGCCAAGGTCGAAAGCGAGATGAGCTTGAAGACCGTCGATTTCCCGATCGAGACGGCGGCCTTCGACGAAAAGAGCGACCTTTCTGCCGACGAGGTGGAAAAGGTCGTGCGCCAGGCCGGCACCGATCTGAGCGACGGCGCTGTCCAGGTCGCTTCGCTGCATTATGTCGACCCACAGCGATTCGGTGACGGCTTCGCCGAAAGCATGGCTGGCTCCTATGACGTCAAGATCGTCCCGGAAAACGTCTCGGTGTCGCCGCGCGCCGCCATCGACGACCAGGCGCCGGCTTTCGCCGAGGAAATCATCCCCTTCACCAAGGATCTCGACATTGCCGAGGCCTTCGCTGATTCGGGCTATACCGGCGAGGATGCCACCGGAATGGCCGAGGCGATCGCCAAATTGCTGAATGCCACGGCCCTCAAGGCAGGAACCGTGCTGCGCGTTGGGCTCGAGGTCCATGGCGACGCCGCCAAGATCGTTCGCACCAGCGTGTACGACAGGACCCAGCACATCGTCACCATCGCGCTCGACGACCACGACCAGTACGTGCCGGCGCAGGAGCCGGAGCCAAATCCCGAATTGCTGACGGCGTTCGACGATTCGCCTGCGCCCATAGTGCGCGGCAATCTGCCGAACGTCTATGACGGCATCTACCGCACCGCCTATTCCTACGGCATGTCGAAGGCGATGACGCAGCGGCTGATCAAGTTGCTGGCATCCGGTGTCGACTTCCAGTCGCGCCTCAATCCCACGGATCGTATCGAGGTGCTGTTCTCGCAGCCCGATGGCGACGACCAGGCGTCTGACGAATCCGAGCTGCTTTACGTCTCCGCGACTTTCGGCGGCACGACGCGAAATTTCTACCGTTTCCAGATGCAGGACGGCAGCACCGACTATTTCGACGAAAACGGCAGCAGCGCCGAGCAGTTTCTGCTGCGCAATCCCTTGCCCAATGGCCGGTTTACGTCCGGGTTCGGTGCCAGGCGCCACCCCATTTTGGGGTATGTGAAAATGCATACCGGCACCGACTGGGCGGCTCCCGTGGGGTCGCCGATCATTGCCGCGGGCAACGGCGTCGTCGAAAAGGCCGGCTGGGCCGGCGGCTATGGCAAGCAGATCATCTTGCGTCACGCCAATGGCTACGAGACGTCCTACAATCACCAGAGCGCCTTTGCCAAAGGCATCGAGCCGGGTGTTCGCGTTCGCCAGGGTCAGGTTATCGGCTATCTCGGCTCAACCGGCCTCTCCACCGGTCCGCATCTTCATTACGAACTGATCGTCAACGGCACAAAGGTCGATTCGATGCGCGTCCGCCTACCGGTCGGTAAGACGCTGAAGGGCGACGACCTCGTCGCCTTCAAGCGCGAGCGCGAACGCATCGACGACCTGCTCAAGCAGGAAGACAGCAATCAGTTGAAGGTCGCGAGCGCCAAGATCGAAGGCTGAGCCGACGTTTTTCGTCGTCAGCCCTGCTGATTCGCCGTGTCGCGCGCCCATGGCAGCCGCTCGCCGGAAACCGTCGTCCACGCGGTGATTGCCGAAAACAGGCAAAGCAGCGCGGTCACCGCGGCAACGGCGGCGAATGCCGCGTCGCTGGCGGCAAGTCGTGCCGTATCGAGGCCGGGCGCCAGGCCGGCTGGCGGCGGTTCGCCGAAACCCGGAATGCCGGAGCCGGCAGCGGTGCCGAGCACGCCAGCATAGACCCAGGCCGCCAGCGATCCCATCGCCGCCACGGCAATCAGGCCGCCGATGCGCGAGACGGCGTTGTTGATGCCCGAGGCCGCACCCGTATCCTTGTCCTCGACCCCCGGCATGACGGCGGGGGGCAGCCGCGAAAACCCCCCCGCCCAGCCGCACCCCAACACACGCCGCACCCGGGAATACCCCCACCAGAAAATTTTGCTGCCCCCATAGGCCAC
>NZ_JAMYOT010000016.1:0-146431 GCF_040320005.1 Mesorhizobium sp. M0816
AACCCGCTCGGAATGTTCAGCCCGACGAACCCGGACGTGAAATGCGACAACTATCCGTTTCCGATGCCTGAGCAGCCGACCAAGATGGTGCCGGGGCCAATGTAATAGCGGCCGGGCTGCGATCCGAGCTTGCGAGGAAAGGCAGCCGGACTTCAATGGCGTTATCCCAGAGGACGCTTCTGGGATAACGTCCAACCAAAAGTCCGTTCCCGGAACTTCGGACTCGTTTTGCCGTTTGGCAACGACGGCACGAGACTGCCGCGAATTCACGAAGGCGTTCCAAGGAGCCGACCCGCGAAACGACGGAGGACCAAGTGAAAAGTCTGATCCAGACAGGATTGTCCGCAGCCGGTTCGGGTACGATCGTCAGCTTCGCCACGACAGCTGCGCTGGCCCTGCTTGCAAGGCGGGAAGGCAAAGGCGCCCTGCAGCCCACGAATGCGACCAGCCACTGGCTCTACGGCGAACAGGCCGCGTCCGTGCGGCGCGGTGACGTGGCGCACACGCTCGTCGGCTATGGCACGCATCACGCTTCCTCCATCTTCTGGGCATTCCTTTTCGAACTATGGCTCGCCTCGAGGCCGCCGCGTCCGTCGCTTCTGATATTTCGCGATGCGTTGGCGGCAGCGGCCATTGCCGCGGCAACAGATTATGGCTTCGTGCCGAAGCGGTTGACGCCAGGTTGGGAGACGGTGCTGCCGAAGCGATCTATCGCGGCGACTTTTGCGGTGATGGCGGTCGGTCTAGCGATGGGCGGCATGATCAACAAGGAATTGCGCCGGCAGCATTAGGGACAGGGATTTGAGACAGATGCTTCGCACGGCGCGTTCACATCATCGCGACGGGCGGATCGTCGCGCTCGTCCCATTCTGCGGCATCTCCACCTCATCGGGAACCTTTCTCAAGGGACATGGTTCCGAATGTGCGGCGAAAGCGTGCTGCTCATTCCTGCTATCGCCAAGGAGATTCGACCATGAAGCTTCGCGAGTTGTTGGATCAAGTAAAGGACCTGCCGCCGGACACCTTGGTCTGTGCCGCCGAAATCGATGAAGCCTTTGCAGTCAACGTTGTTGGCGTTGAAGCTGTCGAGAGCGCCAGAATCCAAAGCCGCAAACCGGATGGCACCGAAGCTGTCGAACTCGCTAACGGGACCGACAAAGTCATCGTGATCCGCTGGTGAAAACCGGGGAAGTTGCGTTCAACAGCATGATGTTCCGCTCCACTGTGGGGTGCTGAATTGCGAATGCTGGCAGCGTATCGATGGCGGCGGTCGCCTATGGCTTGGCGGGCATGGCTTGGACGAAAGCCGCCATCTGGCGTTCGAGCGCTTTGAACGCGCTGCCGCGCCAGCTCTCGGCCATGGAGGCCGATTTCGGATCAGGGAAGATTTCCTCCTCCCCTCGCGCCATGCCGTCCAGGATACCTTTCGCGACGCTCTCCGCGGAGCTCTTCGGTATATCGGCGTCTCTGCTCATGTCGGTGTCTATGGGACCGGACAGGACTGCATGAACGCTCACGCCACGAGCGCCGGCGAGAGCACGCAGCGATTGCGTCATGGAAAACGCGGCGGCCTTCGATAGTGAGTAAGACGGAATAATCGGGAAGGGAACGAGAGCCGCTTCCGACAGGATGTTGACCACGGCGCCGCGCGAATTCGTGAGCAGCGGCAGGAATGCGTGGGTTACGCCATGCACGCCGAGCAGGTTGACGGCGAGGTGTCGCTCGAGCGCAGCACGATCGCCAAGATCGTCGTAGAGCCCGATGCCGGCGTTGTTGATGAGGATATCGAGAGACCCGATCCGCTCGACAGCCGCCCCAATCTGCACCGCATCGGTCACGTCCAGGATCAGCGGCGTGACGCGCCGATCCGCGTGGGCGAGCGGTTTGCGCGCGCCGGCATAGACGCGCTTGGCACCCCGCCTCAATATTTCCTCGACCAGCGCCTTGCCGAGGCCGCGATTGGCCCCGGTCACGAGAACGGCTTTGTTTGTGACTTCCATCGATTTCGGCACGGCGATCTCTCTTCCTCTTGCATGAATGCAAGCCATTCGTTCTTGCATCATGCAAGTAGGCTATGGTTTTCTGTTCCCACGCTTGGACGCCGTCTGCCCCGTTGCATTGCTCCAGGGCAGCCGGCGCCGTGACCGGGCGAACCTTGCAACTAGGACCCGACTTCCAACGTCGTGTAGGAGATCGGCGAAGGCCGCTCCAGGAAGGCGCCGGTTATGGCCGAAACGAAATTCTTCGCGTCCGCCGAGCGTAGAAAAGCGTCGCGCTCCTGCTTCGATGCCCAGCGCTCGACGCAGATGGTAACGTTGGGCTCTGCCTCCGAGCGAAAGACGCTATAGTCGATGCACCCGCTTTGCTTGCGGGCCGCCCCCGCCACGTCCCGCAGGGCATTCCGCACCTTGCTTTCGATGCCGGGCTTCGCCGCTGCCGTCGTCATGACGATCATCTCGGCGCCATCGCCTGCCGCCTTGCGCTCGACGGCGCCGAGGTCCTCGTTTTGCGGCACAACCGTTGGGTTGGCGTTCTCTTCGCCCTTGTTGGGTTGCCCCTTGCCCGTCGAAATCAGGTCGCGGAGACTCGCGACATAGAAGCGCCACGAGTCATGGCAGACATCGTAGCATTCTTCACTCGGCGTCAGCCCGACATGGGTGAAACGCAGCTCGGTCCCCTTTTCGGTCGGCGCGATCTCGAAGACCACGTCCGTGCCGGTCCACTCGGTCGCATCCTTGACGAAGTTGAAGTAGTTCTGGACGACGTGCCAGACGACCTTCTTGCCAGGCACAAGCTCCGTGACCTTGAATGTGCCGCGGTGGATATCCTTGAAATGATAGTAGAATATCGCACCGAGCTTGTTGGTATCGCCATCTATATCTTCCGACCACCAGGCTCGCGGATTGACAACCGCGGCAAAAACCTCTTCGGGGCTTTGCTTAACGACGAATGACGTCGTGTAATCTTCTTCCTTTTTCATAACATATCTCCTGTCTGGATCTGATTGGTTGATGGACACCCGAAATCTCGGGCGATGAAGTGGAGCGACACTCTCTCGACCTCTGTCGCTTGCATCATGCAAGCACAATGCGTACTTGCATGATGCAAGTCAATAGGGTATGTTCACACCATGCTTGGTCGTCTCTATGAAAAACAAAACTGCTCGGCCTCACGCGCCCTGGAACTGGTCGGCGAGCGCTGGAGCCTGTTGATCCTGCGCGACGCGATATTCGGCGGCTGCACGCGCTTTTCGCAATTCCAGAAGAGCCTGGGGATCGCCACCAACATCCTGGCCAAGCGCCTCGAGGATTTCGTCGAGGCCGGCCTGATGGACCGTCGCCCGGGTGCCGCCGGCGAGCAGGCCGACTACGTCCTGACCCGGAAGGGGCTGGAATTCAAAACGGTCATTATCGCGCTGACCGAGTGGGGCGACAAATGGGTGCGGCCCGGACCCATCGTCTACTGCGACCAATCCGACGGCAAGCCGGTCGAGGTGCAATTGCGTCGCGCCGGCAATGGCAAGCGGGCCGACTTCGCCGACGTCGTGGCGGCCCTGCGCTAGGCACGGCGGCGGCTCCGGCCCGCAGCACGATCCAAGACGAAGCTGTTTCGCATCGTGCCATAATGCCCGCATATCTCACCTCCCGAGGTTGCATCCGTGGGCCGGGTCTGGTGGGTAGTTCGCGGGAGGAAACATGTCCGTCGGGCAGCGATCGACTTTGCGGCAACGTCTTCTTGCGGGACCGCGGCACGCCTGATCGCGTGCGGTGAGGAACGCCAGATTGCACTTGGGGCTGGTCCGCGCACCGTTCAGCGGAAGCTTGGGCAGCTTGCGGCAACAGGCAAGACGCAACCATTCGGTGGCCGTCGAGGGCGTCGTGGACGATCCCACCCATGCCATTAGGTTCAATAAGAAGTGGGTGGGAATTTAAAAAGTGGTGCCCCTAGCCAGGATCGAACCAGCACTCCTTGCGGAACTCGATTTTGAGCGACCGGATATGGCCTATCCTAACTTTATCCGGCGGTATCCAATTGTACGATAACCGATTGTAGCCACTAGCTTTTTCGGCCCGTCCAATCATCCATACCTAACCGGACATACGCCACGGTTTGATTTCTGGCTGCACCCATCCTGCACCTGAAATCAATGTCGAGGTCTCTCCATTCGTTTGCCCTTCGATCTTCGATCCAAACCTGCCGATGTCAAAGCACACTTATTACCTGGGGTGGAAGCGCATCCTCGAACGGGCGGGCGTGCCACATACCGGCGGCGCCCGGCCCCTCAGACGCGACACGCGTTAGCTAGGACGCTCGTTGCTCTCGGTCGATTCCCGAAAGCCATGTCATTGGACCTAGCCGCAGCCTCGCTTCGATCGCCGTCGCGAAGCGACATGACATCGCTCTGGCCGACGCTGTCGGCAGGACGTCACGAAGCGGACGCGGCGATTTTGGGGCGTCCGAACTCGACGTCCCAGCTGCGCTCCTGGGGTGCGGCTTCGCCACTCAGGCCGAGTTTGGGGAAAAGCAATTCGGCGACGTTAAACGCCTCTTCCAGATGCGGATAGCCGGACGCGATGATGGTTTCGATGCCGATCGCCTGATACTCGCGAATGCGCGCGGCAACATTGTCGGGATTGCCGACCAAGGCCGTTCCCGCACCTCCGCGCACCAGCCCCGGTCCCGCCCATAGATTCGGGCCGACGACCAGCCGGTCGCGCCGGCCCTGATGGAGCGCCGACATGCGCTTTTGGCCAACGGATTCCGAGATGTGGACAAATCCCTTCTGGGCTTCGGCGATCAGGTCGTCGGTGACGTGGCTGATCAGCCGGTCGGCCGCCGCCCACGCCTCATCCTCCGTTTCGCGTACGATCAGATGAATGCGAAGGCCGAAGCGCATCATGCGGCCTTGCGCCGCTGCGGCTTCCCTGACGCGGGCGATCTTTTCGACAAGCTGGTCCACCGGTTCACCCCAGCTCAGATAGGTGTCCACGTGCTTGGCGGCGATCGCGATGCCGGCATCCGAAGAGCCTCCGAACCAGAGTGGCGGATGCGGCCGCTGAACCGGCGGGAAGGAAATGTCGGTGCCATGGGCGGAAAGATATTTGCCGTCGAAATCCGCCGGCTCACCCGAAAGGATTCGCCGCCAGATCGTCAGGAACTCGTCGGTCTGTGCATAGCGCTCGTCATGACTGAGCTTGTTGCCGTCGCCGGCGAGATCGGCCGGTTCGGCACCGGTGACGACATTGAGCAGGACGCGGCCACCGGAAATGCGGTCCAGAGTGGCCGCATGACGCGCAAACAGCGCCGGTGTTCCGCTGCCCGGCCGAAGTGCCACGAGGAACTTCAGCCGTTCGGTGAGCGGGATCAGCCCGGCCGCCACGATCCAGGCGTCTTCACAACGCGTTCCTGTCGGCAGGAGCACACCCTTGAAGCCAAGCCGGTCCGCAGCCTGGGCGATCTCCCTGAGATAGCCGAAGGTTGCCGGGCGGTGCCGCTCGTCCGTGCCGAGATACGGTCCGTCGCCATGGGTCGGCAGATACCAGTAGAGGTCGAGCGGACGGGTGTTGCTGGACATCGGATTGTTTCCTTCAGCGATTGCGGAATGTCTAGGCAAGCGTCAGATCTTGCCCTTCCAGGGGATGAGGCGATGCTCCAGCCAGCGCATGCCGCTGGTAAAGGCGAAGGCAAGGATGGCGATGACGATGAGGCCGACGAAGACGACGTCGGTGGCGAGGAAATTGGCCGCCGACATGATCATATAGCCAAGGCCCGACTGGGCCGCGATCAGCTCGGCCGCTACCAGCGTGGACAATCCGGCGCCGATGGCAATCTTCAGGCCGGTCATGATTTCCGGCAACGCGGACGGCAGGATGATGCTGGTGAAAAGTTGCAGCCGGCTCGCACCGAGCGACAGCGCGGCATTGATGCGTTCGGCCGGCACCGACCGGACCCCGGCCTGTGCGGCAAAACAGATCGGGGCGAAGGTCGACAGCGACAGGAGCACGATCTTGGAAGTTTCGCCGATGCCCAGCCAGATGATCAGCAGCGGCAGGTAGGCCAAAGGCGGCAGACCCCAGTAGAGATCGATCGGAACGCTGAAGATGCCCTTGACCCACCGATTGAGTCCCAT
Source organism: Mesorhizobium sp. M0816 (assembly GCF_040320005.1). NCBI lineage: Bacteria > Pseudomonadati > Pseudomonadota > Alphaproteobacteria > Hyphomicrobiales > Phyllobacteriaceae > Mesorhizobium > Mesorhizobium sp. M0816. Next base: position 6,131 of record NZ_JAMYOT010000016.1, read on the forward strand.
CAGCAGGCCGAGCGGAATGCCCAGGAAAATGCCGACACCGAGCGCCGCGGCGATGCGGCCGAGGCTGGCCAGTGTGTGCTCGAGCAGCGTACCGTTGGCATAGCCATCGGCCCAGACGGCGCTGAACTGGGTCAGTACCTCGGCGGGCGACGGCAGGAACAGCGGCGACGCCCAGCCGAAGCGCGTGGCCAAAAACCACAAGGCGATGAGCGACGCCAGCGTGACCAGGCTGATGCCGAGCGTGCTTGTCGAAGCGGACCGGCGCGTCTTGGGAGACGGCGCGCGCTGAGCTATCGAAGACGAAAAAGAGGTTCCGGAATTGGCGGCGAGCGTCATTGCAAGGTTCCTGTGCGGGCGCCTTCCGGCTGGTGGATGAGCGAGCGGATTTCCTGCCGCAGTTCGATGAAACGCGGGTGGGACTGGATCGGCCCGATGTCGCCGCTCTCAGCGAAGTCGCGAACGAAGTCGGCGTCGAACCGGGCAACGATGCGGCCTGGTCGAGGCGACATCACAACGATGGTGGTGCCGAGCGTGAGGGCTTCCTCGATCGAATGGGTAATGAACAGGATCTGCTTGCCGGTCTTGGCCCAGACCGAGGCCAGAAGCTGCTGCATCGTCTCGCGCGTCAGGCTGTCGAGGGCGCCGAACGGCTCGTCCATCAGCAGGATCTTCGGATCGGTGGCCAGCGCCCGCGCGATGCCGACTCGCTGGCGCATGCCGCCGGACAGTTCATAGGGCGGCTTTTCGGCGAAATCGGCGAGCCCGACCAGTTCCAGCAGACGCCTCGATCGCTCATGGCGTTCGCCGCGCCGCACGCCCCGGTATTTCAGGCCGAGAGCGACATTGTCCAGCACATTGGCCCAGGGCAGCAAGGTATCTTTCTGGAAGACGACGCCACGATCGCCGCCGGGCGCGACAATTTCTTTTCCGTCCAGTGTGATCGTGCCTTCGGTGAGCGGCAGGAAGCCGGCGATCGCGTTGAGCAATGTCGACTTGCCGCATCCGGAAGCACCAACCGCGACAACGATGGAATCTGGAGCGATATCGAGCGAGACGTGATCAAGCGCGTGCACGTCCTGGCCATCCGAGGCCGGAAAGGTCACGCTGGCATCGCGGATTCGAAGCATGGTGGGCCTCCAAGCAGTCTGGCTGGCGAGAATTCCGCCAGCCGGAACCTGAATGTCGTCAGGTGATTTCTAGTTCGAGGCCTTGGCAGCGTCTGCGTATTCCGGATCGGCGAACGCGGCGTAGCTGTCCTTGATGGCGGTGATCTTGTGCTGGTCCTTCAGGAAGCCTGCGGTGTCCTTGAGGATTTTCGCAACGGCGCTCTTGTCGCCACCGCCCAGCCATTTGTCGGACACCTGCTCGTCGAGCGGCGGAACCACAGTCGTCTTCAACTGCTCCGAATTCTCGGCCGCCGTGCCGCCCTGCAGACCGGCGACCAGCTTGGCGCTCTCTGAGTCCGGTCCCCATGCGGCCGGGTTGCTCAGGTAGGCCGTGTTGTAGCCGTCGATCAGCCGGACATACTGGCCGAGGAAGTCGGGATTGGCCTTGGCGAAATCGCCGGTCACGACCAGCGCGCTGAAGGTCGGCGCGCCACGGTCGGCGACCTGGCCGGCTGTGAGCAGAACCTTGCCGTCCTTTTTGAGTTCAGAGAGTGCCGGATCCCAGACGAAGGCCCCGTCAATGTCGCCGCGCTTCCAGGCAGCAACGATTTCGGGCTGCGGAATGGCGATGACCTGGGTTTCCTTCTCCGAAATGCCTTCCTGCTTGAGGACGGCGAGAAGCTGGTAATGATCCGTCGATACCGGCGCGGCCGCGAGCTTCTTGCCCCGCAGGTCGGCCGGCGACTTGATATCGGGCCGCACCACCAGGGCTTCTCCGTCACGGGAGACCGAGGAGATGTAGAAGGCCTTCACGTCGATGCCCCTGCTGACGGCTGCGGCGAACGGGCTTGATCCGACATCGCCGATCTGGACGTCGCCGGATGCGATGGCAGCAAAGATGTCAGCACCGGAATTGAAGCGGCGGTATTCGATGTTCCAGCCGGTTTTCTTGGCAAGATCGCCGTTGGCAATGCCGAGATTGTAGGGATTGGCACCGGTCTGGTAGGCGATGACGACTTTCTTGTCGTCGGCATGCGCTGCAGCGGATGTGGCCGCTATGGCAAGCCCGATAAGGGCGGCGGAAATAAGCTTTCGCATGGAGCCTTAATCCTTTTGAACAGAGGGCAAACCCCTCGACTGCCCGCCCTATTCAAAGAGCGTTGGATTAAAGTCCACTGATATTATAGACTTAGATAGCAATGGAATTCTTAAAATCAGCTCGCGCTTAAAAAAGAATTCGGATTTAGACGGCACGCTGTCGCCCGCGGGATTATTCAGGCGCAAAATGCGGAGTGCTTACGGGCCGCGCCTTGGCTATATATCGCCTATCAGGCACTTGCCTTGGCACTTTATCCGTCAGGCCGAAGCCGCCCGGACCGGTTGGCTCTTCGGCTGGCGCGGTGAAAGCAGGGCAACGAATTGATCCACGGCCTGCCCGGCCCGCGCCAGAACCAGCGAATCTACGAGCTTGCCGTCGGCAAAGTCGCTGTCACTGCCATAGACGGCGCTCGGCACCGTCAGGGCGGAGTAAAAGCCAAACAGCGAGCGAAGCTGATGTTCGACTACCAGCGCGTGGCGCTGGCCACCACCCGTCGCGCCGATCAGGACCGGCCGGTCGACGAGCGCCAGTGGATCGATGAGGTCGAACAGATGCTTGAACAGGCCAGCATAGGAGCCGTTGTAGACCGGCGTCGTGACGATCAGCGCGTCGGCCTGTTCGACCGCGTTTACCACATTCAGCGCCTCCGGCGTCAATTCCTTTCGAGTAAACGCAGCACCCAGACCACGGCCGGCATCGACAAGATCGAGGAAATTTACTGTGACAGACAATCTTTCGCGCAGCGCCTCGCCGAGATGATGCGCCAGCGTCCGGGACTTCGACGGCCTGTGGGTGTTGCCCGAAAGCACGACGATGTTCTGGCGCAGCCGTTCGACGTGGAAATTCATGGGCTCTCTCATCTGTCCAAAGCAATTGGAAACGGGGGCGGGGCGCCGGCCCCGCCATTTCGTCGGCGACCGTCAGGCGGCGCGCAGAGGCCGTGTCAGCGGGATCGGCGCGGCCGGCTCCGAACGCGGCACGCGGCCTTCGACCGGATGGCTCGGATCATTGAACCCATGCGTTGAGGCATGGCCGGCGGTGACGAGGCGGTCGACAAAGGCCTCGTCCTCGGCGCTCAGCCTGAAGTCCAGCGCCTTCGCATAGCTGTCCCACTGTTCCTCGGTGCGCGGGCCGGCGATCGCCGCCGTGATCAGCCGGTTGTTCAACACCCAGGCCAGCGCGAAATCGGCGGCCGAGACGCCGCGTGACTTTGCGTGCGCCGCGATCTGCCTGGCGATCTCAATCGATTCCGGGCGCCACTCGGTCTCGGCGATGCGCTTGTCGCCACGGCCGGCCCGCGTGTCGGCGGCAGGCGCCTGGTTCGGCTCGTATTTGCCGGTCAGCACGCCGCGCGCCAGCGGGCTGTAGGAGACGACGCCAAGACCGTAATAGGCGGCCGCCGGCAGCTGTTCGGCCTCGGCGGTGCGGTTGACGATGTTGTAGAGCGGCTGGCTGGCCACCGGCCGGTCGATGCCAAGTTCATCGGCCAGATGCGCGACTTCGGCGATGCGCCAGCCACGAAAGTTGGACACGCCGAAATAGCGTAGCTTACCTTGGCGGATCAGGTCGGCGATCGCCCGCACCGGCTCCTCCAGCGGCGCATCGAAGACGGCACGATGGAAGTAGAACAGGTCGATATAGTCTGTTCCAAGGCGGCGCAGGCTGTTCTCGACGGTCTGGATCACCCATTTGCGCGAATGGCCGCCGAGATTGGGACCTTTGTCGTGGGAGTTGACGAATTTGGTCGCCACGACCCAATGATCGCGCGTCGCCTTGATGCCGCGACCGACGACTTCCTCGGACTTGCCGTTGTGGTAGACGTCGGCGGTGTCAATGAAGTTGATGCCTTGCTCGCGCGCCTTGTCGATGATGCGATGCGCGACCGTCTCCTCGGTCGGCCCGCCGAACATCATCGTGCCCAGGCTGAGCGGCGAAACCTTCAGGGCGCTGCGGCCAAGATAACGGTAATCGGACATTTTTCTGCTCCGTTGAACTTTCAATTGAGGGTTGGTTCGGCGTAGTGGCAGGCGACGTGGTGTCCGGGCGAGATCGCCCGGAATGCCGGCTCTTGCGAACGGCATAGATCCGTCGCCAGCGGGCAGCGCGTGTGAAAGCGGCAACCGTTCGGGATGTTCTGCGGGCTCGGCAGATCGCCATGGATCGGCGCGGCCTGGCGGCGCCGCGACGGGTCCGGCACGGCATCCATCAGCGCGCGCGTGTAGGGATGCTGGGGCGAGGTCCACAGCGTCGAATTGTCGGCGCTTTCGACGATGCGGCCGAGATACATGACCAGCACCCGGTCGGCGAAATAGCGGACGACTGATAGATCGTGCGAAATGAAGAGATAGGACAGCCCGAGCTGACGTTTCATGTCGACCAACAGGTTGAGGATCTGCGCCTGGATCGAAAGGTCGAGCGCCGACACCGGCTCGTCGCAGACGACCAGTTCCGGATTGAGGATCAGCGCCCGGGCGATGCCGATGCGCTGGCGTTGCCCGCCGGAAAATTCATGCGGGTAGCGGCCGAGAGCATCTACAGGCAATCCTACACGCTGGACTATGTCCTCGACAATTTTCCGCCGCTCGGCCTTGTTGCCAATGCCATGGACCTTCAGGGGTGCTGTCAGGATGTCGCCGATCATGTGGCGCGGATTGAGCGATGCGAACGGATCCTGGAAGATCATCTGGATATTACGGCGCGCCGCCTTCAGCCGGCGCGCGTCGAGAACGGTGATGTCGGTGCCGTTGAACTCGATCCTGCCGCTAGTCGGGTCGACCAGCCGCATGATGGTCTTGCCTAGCGTCGATTTTCCGCAACCGCTTTCGCCGACGAGACCAACCGTCTCGCCGCGTCCGACTTCGAGGGATACACCATCGACGGCGCGCAGCGTGCCGCCCTGGGCGTGGAAATGGGTGGAAAGGTCAGAGACCGAGAGCAGTGCCATGCGCAACCTCCGGAATGAAGCTGTAGGGGCAGGCGACTAGACGATCCTCGCTCACTTCGACGAGGGCGGGTACGAAATGGGCGCAGCTGTCGCGCGCCACCGCGCAGCGCGGGCGGAACGGGCAGCCCTTTTCGCCGGCGGCCGAGACGATACTGCCGGGAATCTCCGTCAGCCTGGCGTCGCGGTAGTGGAGATTGGTCTTCAGCCGCGGCGACGCCGCCAGCAGGCCGCGCGTATAGGGGTGAAGGGGTGTTCTGAACAGCACGCCGGGCAGCGCCTGTTCAACCTTGCGGCCGGCATACATGACGACGACCTTGTCGGCCCATTGTGCGACGACACCAAGATCGTGGGTGATGAGCACGACAGCCATCGACAGTTCGCGGCGCAGCGTATCGAGCAGGTCGAGCACCTGCGCCTGGATGGTCACGTCGAGCGCCGTCGTCGGTTCGTCGGCAATCAGCAGGCGCGGTCGGCAGGCAACGGCGATGGCAATCATGACGCGCTGGCGCATGCCGCCGGAAAGCTGGTGCGGATAGTCGTCGATACGCCGCTGCGGATCGGGAATGCGAACCAGATTGAGAAGCTCGATGGCACGGTTCCCCGCTGCCTTGCCGCGTATGCCTTCGTGCAGCGTCAGCACCTCGGTGATCTGCCGGCCGATGGTCAGCACCGGATTGAGCGACGTCATCGGCTCCTGGAAGATCATGGCGATCTCGCGTCCGCGCAGGTTCCGCATAGCCTTCTGGTCGAGACCGAGCAGGTCCTTGCCGGCGAATTCGATCCTGCCATTGGGGATTTTCGCCGAGCGCGGCAGAAGCTGCATCAGGGCGAGCGCGGTCAGCGACTTGCCGGAGCCTGATTCACCAACGATCGCCAGCGTCTCGCCCTCACCGACCTCGAAGCTCAGCCGGCTGACCGGCTCGGCGGTCGGGAAGCGAACCGTCAGATTGTCGATCCTGAGCAAAGGAGCGGCCATCTCTATCGCTCCTGCGAGAAGCGCGGGTTGAGCGCGTCGTTGAGGCCGTCACCGATCAGGTTCAGCGCCAGCACGGTAAAGACGATCGCCAGTCCCGGAAGCGCTGTCAGATACCAAGCGGTGCGGATCAATTCCCTGCCCGCTCCGATCATCGAGCCCCAGCTGACGACGTTGGGATCGCCGAGGCCCATGAAGGACAGCGCCGATTCCATCAGGATCGCGGTCGCCACCATCACCGACGAGGTCACGATCAACGGCGGCAGCGCATTGGGCAGGATCTCGCGGAAGATAATGCGGACATGGCCGTAGCCGAGGCTGCGGGCGGCCATGACGAAATCCTTCTCGCGGATGGCCCGGAACTCGGCGCGGGTCAACCGCGCCACCGTCGGCCAGGTGATGACGGCGATCGCCACTGTCACGACAGGCGCGGTCGGCTGCGCGATCGCCACCATGACGACCAGCAGCACGAAGCTCGGTATGGTCTGAAAGATCTCGATCAGGCGCACCAGCAGGTCGTCGATCCAGCCGCCGAAGTAGCCGGCGGCGGCGCCGACCAGGATGCCGAAGCTGAGGCCGAGCGCGGTCGCCACCAGGCCGACGAACAGCGAAATCCGCGCGCCATGCAGAATGCCGGAAAGCACATCGCGGCCCATGGAGTCCGTGCCCAGTGGGAAGGCTGGGTTCTGGCCCGGCCACAGGAAGGGCCGCGCCACCATCGATAGCGGATCGGCCGGATAGAGGACTGGTGCTAGCAGTGCGGCCAGCACGACCAACGACAGGAACACCACGCCGAACATGGCGTTGGGATTACTCAGGAAAACCTTCAGCGCACGCCCTCCAACGGCTATCGGCACCGACGCTGCCGAAGCGGAGCGTGCGTCGGGCGCGTGGAGATTGCTCCAGCTCTTTGCCTCGGGCTCAGGCGGTGCCGCGGGCCCGCGGGCATCGGCATGGAGACGGCGGGAACGGGCATCGCCGGCTGCGAAATCGGTGGAAGCCATCAGCGTACTCCGACGCGGGGATCAAGCCAGGCGTGCAGAAGATCGACGGTCGCGTTGGCGACGATGACCAGCAGCGACGACAACAGGAGGATGCCGAGCAGCACCGTGAAATCGCGACCCATGACCGCCTCGAATGCAAGGCGCCCGAGGCCGGGCCAGGAATAGACGGTCTCGACAACCACGGCGCCGCCGAGCATGCCGCCAACATGCATGCCGGCCATGGTGGTGATGGGGATCAGCGCATTGCGCAGGACATGTCTGATGGTGATGACGGTCGGCGACAGGCCCTTGGCGGCTGCGGTGCGCACGTAGTCCTGCGACTGGACCTCCAGCATCGCCGCTCGTGTCAGCCGCGCATAGATCGCCACGTAGAACAGCGCCAGCGACAGTGCCGGCAGGATCATGTAGCGCGCCCTGTCCCAGAGCCCGGCAAGGCCGGTCAGGTTGCTGCCGATGGTTCCCGAGCCGCCGCTCGGCAGCCAGCCGAGCTTGACCGAAAACAACACGATCAGCATCAAGCCGATCCAGAAACCCGGGATTGAATAGAACAGCAGCGAAATAACGGAGAGCAGACGATCCGGCAGGCGCCCGGCAAACACCGCCATCACCGATCCAAGGGCGAGGCCGAGCACAATGGCGACGGCCAGAGCCACCGCCATCAGCACCAGCGTGCCGGGCAGCCGCTGGCCGATCAGGTCGGCGACTGGCATGCCGTAGCGCGGCGAAAAGCCGAGGCTGAAATGCGCCAGATTGTAGAGATAGTTGAACAGCTGGACGAGCAGCGGATTGTCGAGCCCAAAGCGCTGGCGCAGTGCCGCCATGGTCTCCACCGTGGCCGAACCAGCCTCGCCAGCCATGACGTCGGCCGCATCGCCCGGCGCGAGCTGCAGCAGAAAGAAATTCAGGATCACGATGCCCAGAACGGTCGGCACCGCCTGTATCGCGGTGCGTCGAAACGTTCTGCCAATGCGCGTCAGGGTCGACATCGTTTTCGCTATCCCGGCTGTGGCTGACGATGCGGGTTTGCTGTTTCCCGGAAAGTTTCGTGCTTTTTAGTTGACAAAATTTATAGACATTGTCAAACCTGATTTAAGAAATTTTATCCTGCAAATGGCGACTTTGCAGAATAGAATTTTATTTCATGCTACGAAATTAGCGGTTTGAGGCATGAAATCTTAAGCGCGGGAGCGGGTCGGCCAAATCTTTTCGCAAACGGGCCCGCTCTTGGAACAATAGATTTTTAACTCGGTGGCCGAGGATCGGCCGATCGGGGGCGGCAGCAAAAAAGGACTAGGGCGCGATGTCTCATTTCCTCATTCCGAACCGCCGCAGGTTCCTCGGCATCTCGGCAGCCGCACTCGGAGCGACGCTGTTGCCTGCATCGCGCAGCGCCTACGCCGCCGAGCCGAAACAGGGTGGAATGGCGACGCTGGTGCTCTCGGCTGAGCCGCCTGTGCTGACGACCATCGCCCACACGGCATTCAATTCGGTCTACGTCTCGGCAAAGACCACCGAGGGCCTGCTGACCTATGATTTCGATCTCACGCCGCGCCCATCCCTGGCCAGACAATGGTCGGTCAGTGACGATGGGCTGCAATACACCTTCAAGCTGCGCGAAGGCGTGAAGTGGCATGATGGCCAGCCGTTCACCGCCGCCGACGTCGCCTATTCGATCACCACGATCAGAGAGGTTCATCCGCGCGGCCGCAACACCTTCCTCAACCTTGTAGACATCCAGACGCCGGATCCGCTGACGGTGACGCTGGTTCTGTCGAGGCCGGCGCCTTACCTGATCACGGCCTTGGCCGCGGCCGAAACGCCGATCGTGCCGAAGCACCTCTATGACGGCACAAAGGCAGCCGAAAATCCGGTCAACGTCGCTCCGGTCGGCACCGGCCCTTTCGTCTTCAAGGAATGGCTGCGCGGCAGCCACATCGTCTACGAACGTAATCCCGACTATTGGGACGCGCCGCGCCCCTACCTTGACCGGCTGATTGTCCGTTTCATCCCTGACGCTTCGGCGCGCGCATTGGCGCTGGAGACCGGCGAGATCGATCTGGCGCCGGCCACGCCGATTCCGTACAGCGATTTGCAGCGCTTCGAAACGCTGCCGCATATCGGCTTCGAGAAGCAGGGTTATCAGTATTCCAATGGCATCAGCCGGGTCGAGTTCAACCTGGAGAAACCCTATTTCCAGGATGTTCGCGTCCGCCGTGCCTTCGCCCATGTTATCGACCGCAACGTCATCCGCGAGACGATCAACTATGGCTATGGCGCGACCATTCCAGGCCCGATCAACCCCAATCTGAAGAAGTGGTACGTCGCCGACCTGAAGACCTATCCGGTCGACATTGCCACTGCCGAGAAACTGCTCGACGAAGCAGGCTTGCCGCGCGACGCCAACGGTACCCGGCTCAAGCTTGTCCACGACTATGTCCCGAGCGGCGAAACCTACAAGCGCGGCGCCGACTACATCAAGCAGGCATTGGCCGCGGTCGGGATCGAGGTCACCGTGCGCAGCCAGGATTTTGCCACCTACACCAAGCGCATCTACACCGACCGCGATTTCGACTTCACCTTCAACGGCATGAGCAATCTGTTCGACCCGACGGTAGGCGTACAGCGGCTCTACTGGTCGAAGAACTTCAAGCCCGGCGTGCCGTTCTCCAACGGTTCGAAATACAGCAATGCCAAGGTCGACGAACTTCTTGAAGCGGCCGCCGTCGAGGTCGACCACGAAAAGCGCTTCGAGCAATGGGCCGCGATCCAGCAGATCCTTGTCGAGGACCTGCCCGACATCGGCATCGTCAGCCAACCGGAAATCACCCTCTACAACAGGCGCATAGCCGGTCACACGGTGGGCGCCGAGGGCAATGCCGGCTCCCTCGCAACCGCCCATATCGTCGCCTGAGCCTGACCCGTGCGCGGTCCTTCGCACGGGTTCCCTTCCTCCACCCGAGAAAGTTCGCCATGACGCTCGCCCACAAGCCTGGTTCCATCGTCGGCACGCCCTTCTTCAAGGCGCCGACCGACTATCCGGACAGCCCGCTGTCGAAAGCACTTCAGCAGCCGGTGCTGCTCGGGCTGTTCCTGCCGATCCAGGCCGGTGGCTGGACCAACTCGACGCTGCCGCGCTCGACCGACTGGCGCTTCGACTACAATCGCGATCTGACGTTGAAGGCCGAGGAGCTTGGCTTCGACCTCGTCTTCGCGCTCAGTCAATGGCTGCCCAAGGGCGGCTATGGCGGCGTTTTCAACGGCCAGGCGCTGGACAGTTTTGTGTCCGTGGCGGCCATGGCCGCGATCACCAAGAAGATCATGCTGATTTCGACCATGCATGTTCTCTACGGCCCGTGGCATCCGCTGCATCTGGCGAAGTTCGGCGCCACGCTCGACCACATCTCCGGCGGCCGCTGGGGCATCAACGTGGTCACCGGTCATCGCGCTGTCGAACATGAAATGTTCGGCTGGAACCGCATCGAGCATGACCGCCGCTATGAACTCGCCGCCGAATTCGTCGAAGTGCTGCAGCGGCTGTGGCAGGATGATGAGAATTTCTCCTTCTCCGGAGAATCGAGCTGGAAGCTCAATGGCGGCTTCGTCACGCCGAAGCCGAATTACGGCAGGCCGATCCTGGTCAACGCCACTGGCTCCGATGCCGGCATTTCCTTTGCCGGCCGCTATTCCGACATCGTCTTCGTCACCAGCCCGGCCGGCTCCGACATCGCCAGCGCGCTGGAGGCGCTGCCGGCGCATACGGAGAAAGTGAAGGACGCGGCCCTTGGTGTCGGCCGCACCGTGCGCACTCTGCTCAATCCGCTGATCATCAGCCGGCCGACCGAGAAGGAAGCCTGGGCGGTCGCCGATGAGATCGTCGCCCATGCCGACAGCCGCACGCCGAAAGGCTTCCAGACCTTCAACAGCGACGCCCAGGCCTGGAAAGGACGCGAAGGCCGCGAGGACCCCTACGCCAAGGTCGGCGGCAACATCTACCTCATCGGCACGCCCGAACAGATCGTCGACCAGTTCGTCAAGTTGAAGGACGCCGGCATTGACGGCCTGCAGCTGTCCTTCTTCGATTTCAAGCCTGACCTCGAATTCTTCGGCGAGAACATCCTGCCGCTGATGAAGCAGGCTGGCCTGCGCAACACCTAAGGAGCCATCATGACCGCGACTGGGATCTCCGAAATCTGGTACACACGCTGCCCGGTGCCGACGCCTGTCGGGCTCGCCGCACAGCTCGGGCTTCTCCACGAGACCTTTCGCAAGGAGGGGATCGAATTGAAGTCGATCATCGATTCGCCCAATCGCGACATCCGCCAGAGCCATTTCAACCACACGCTCGACTGGTCGTTCCGCCACGGCGGCAACGTGCCGCCGATCCGCGCGCGGTCCGAAGGGCGCAAGACGCGTCTCGTCGGCATCACTTGGACCGACGAATTCCAGGCAATTATCGCCCTGCCCGGTTGCGGCATCAGGACAACCCAGGACCTGAAAGGCCGCCGCTTCGGCATCGCCCGGCGCCCCGAAGGCATCGTCGACTTCATGCGGGCGACGGCGCTGAAGGGCCTGGTCTCGGCCCTCTCGCTCGAAGCCCTCAGCCATGGCGACGTCGAGATCGTCGACATAGCGTTGGCCGACAGCGTTCTCGACAGCCAGGAAGGACCGTCGCTGTTCGGCCTCAAGCGCAAGCAGGCCTATGGCGAGGAAGCCGCAGCCCTGATCCGGGGCGAGGTCGACGCCATCTATGTGAAGGGCACGGCCGGCATCAACGTCGCCAATCTGATCGGCGCCATCCAGGTCGCCGAATTCGGCTTCCACCCCGACCCGAACATCCGCATCAATTCCGGTTCGCCGCGGGTGTTGACCGTCGATGACCTGCTGGCCGAGAAACGCCCCGATCTGGTCGCGCGACTGATCGAGACCATCCTGCGCGCCAGCGCCTGGGCCGAGGCGCATCCGGAAGAGACGAGGCGCTTCGTCGCCCGCGAAGCCGGTGCCACCGAGGAGCAGGTGCTGGCCGCCAACGGCCCGGATGTCCACAAACATCTCGGCCTCGGACTGCAGCCTGAGCTGGTCGGCGCGATTTCCCACTACAAGGATTTCCTGCGCGACTGGGGCTTCCTCGCCGGCGACTTCGACGTCGAGGCCTGGGTCGATCGACGACCCTTCGATCTGGTCGATACGCGCGCCGCCGCCTGAGAGGAAAGCCAGCATCATGACCTCCACGATTTCAGGATTTCCGGAACTCCTCGACAGAGTGGCCAGCCTTGCCGACAATCTCGCGCTGACCGCCGCGCATCACGACGCGACCGGGGAATTCCCATTCGCCAATTTCGACCGGCTTCACCAGGCGGCGCTGCTTGGCCTGGTCACGGCGCGCGAACATGGCGGCTTCGGTGGCGGGCTGACGGAAGCACAGGCGGTGATCGCCGAGATTGGCCGTGGCGAGCCGTCGACGGCGCTGGTGCTGGCCATGCACTACAACAGCCAGTATGCGATGCGGAAATCCGGAAAATGGCCGCGCCATCTGGTTCAGCGGATTGTAGAGGCCGGCCGTCTTGGCCCTGCTTTGATCAACGCCGCGCAAGCCGAGCCGCGGATTGGCTCGCCCGCCCATGGCAAGCCGCCCGAAACCATTGCCCGGCGCGACGGCAATGTCTGGCGGATATCCGGCCACAAGAACTACGTCACCGGCATTCCTATTCTGAAATGGGTGAACTTGCTGGCGCTGACCGACGAGCCGCAGCCGCGTCTGGCTTCATTCCTGGTGCCGACCGACGCGCCCGGATTGCGCGTCGAAAAGACATGGAACGCCGCCGGCATGCGGGCGACGGCCAGCGACGACATCATTCTGGATAATGTTGCGGTTCCTGCCGAAGACATCACCGAGGCGCAGCCGGCATCCGAGCCGCTGAGGCGCGAGGAAGGCGCGACGGCGTTCTTCTTTTCGCTGATCGGCGCTGTCTACCACGGTGCCGCCCGTGCTGCCCGTGACCGGCTTGTCTCCTTTGTCAGCACGCACGCGCCGGCAAGTCTTGGTGCGCCGCTGTCGACCGTGCCGCACATCCAGGCAGGGCTCGGTGAGATCGAGGTCAGGCTTGCGAGCAGCACGCGGCTGCTGCGTTCGCTCGCCGAAGATGTCGACGCCGGCCGGCCTGTGGGCACCGACGGCATGACGGTCAGGCATGTCGTCATCGACAATGCCGTTGCCGTCACCTCGCTGGCGCTGGAGCTTGCCGGCAATCCAGGCCTTAACAGAGATTTCCAGCTTGAGCGCCACCACCGTGATGCGCTGACCGCCCGTTCCCACGCACCGCAGAACCACATGATCCGCACGATCGCCGCCAAGGCGACGCTCAGCCGCCATACCGCCCGGCAGCTGGCCGAGACACCGGCTATTGCCGCTGGCAAGCCCAAGCTCGCGGCGGTCGGTTGAGCGCCATGACAACAGAACATGTCGAAGTCGCCATCATCGGCGGAGGCCCCGGCGGCCTGACACTGGCGCAAGGCCTGAAGAAGAACGGCATCAGTGTCGCGGTCTTCGAGAAGGACCGCGCCCGCACCGACTATGTCCAGGGTTTTCGTCTGCGCATCCGCCAGCGCGGCATCGATTCGCTGATCGCCAATTTGCCGCCGGAACTCTACGACGCTTTTGTCGCCACGCTCGGCCAGGCGCCGGATCGCAACATCCTGCTGGACGAGAATTTCAAGATCCTGGGCGAGGATGCCTGGGGCGGCGGCAACGCGCTGGGCGAGGCCGACGACACGCATATCGAAAAATCGGTAAGCCGTATCACGCTGCGCCAGGTGCTGCTCTCTGGCCTCGACGGCATCATGCGCTATGGCAAGGTCTTTTCACGCTACGACGAGCAGCCGGATGGTTCGGTCGTCGCGCATTTCGAGGACGGTTCGGCAATCCATGCCGATGTGCTGGTCGGAGCCGACGGCGCCCGCTCGCGCGTGCGCCAGCAACTGGTGCCGCATGCGCGAAGCTTCGACACCGGCGTCAGGCGCCTGGCCGGCAAGATGACGCTGCATGCCGCAGCCCTTCACCAGATCTCGCCGCTGCTACTCGACTACAATGCCGGCGTCAGGCCAACCGAAGGTCATGGGCTTATGGTCACCAGCCACAGGGTCAATGTCGACGCATTACGAAAGCATGGACTGATCGGGCTGGACGACGCCACCCACAAGGATTTTTCCGGTTTCCATTTCAACAACACCACCAGCTATGTCTGGTGGAACACCGCCTATGAAAAGGACGAACTTGCCACGGACGACGCGCTGGCAAAGCTCTCCGGTTCAGAACTGATTGACCTGCTGATCTCGAAGATCGCCCACTGGCACCCGGAAATCCTCAACCTCATCCGCTACACCGACCCATCGACGGTGGCGCTGCTTCATGTCCACAGCTCCGAACCTGTCGATCCCTGGCCGACGAAACCGGTGACGCTGCTTGGCGATGCCATCCACGCCATGACCTATTTTCGCGCGCTTGGCGGCAACACCGCGATCTACGACGCCGGGCTGCTGGTGCCAGAGCTGGTGGCCGCCAAACGCGGCGACAAGCCGCTTCTCCAGGCGCTGTCGGAGTATGAGGCCAAGATGCTGGAGCACGGCGCCAAAGCCGTGCGGTCTTCGCTGACGGCGATGCAGAAGAACGTGCTGGCGGGCCGTCGCCGCCAATCGGAAGCCGCCGAATAGTGGCTCCGAAAAAATCGCCTGACAGTGCGCCTGCCCTACGCCGCTTCCACCAGGCTGGCCGACTGGAAGTCATACAAGAGGATCGCGATCTCGAAGCCGCGCCGCTGCAGCCAATGCGCCGTCGTCGCCGCGCGGACACCGAGCAGATCGTCGATCAGCACGACGCGGGCGCCGCGCACGGCGATGGTGCGATAGGCGACACCGAGCAACTGCCCGCCCTCAGACGCGATCGACCCCGGAATATGCGCTTCGGCGAACTCGTCGGGCGTGCGCACGTCAAGCAGGTAGGTCGTCCGCTTTTCGTCCTTCGCCCAGTTCGCGGCCCTGGCCGCATTGATGCGGGGAAAGCTGTCGCCTTCGGCAAGCTTTGCGATGTGCTCCCCGGCGAAACGCTTGGCATCCTCGCTTGCCGGACCATAGATTGCGGTCTTGCCGGTTTCGAGTGCAAGACCGGCCTCGCGCCATGCCTTGGTGCCGTCGTGCAGATAGGCGACCCGGTTGGGCACGCCGGCATCGATCAGTGTCTGCGCCCCGATGATGGCGCGCGGCAGGCCGGCGCAGGAGACGACAACCTGCGTCTCCGGTGACGGCACCAGGTCGGCGAAGCGCAGCACCAGCTCGGCGCCCGGCACGCTGATGGCGCCCGGCACATGGTCCTTTTCGAACTCCGCCACCGTGCGGCTGTCGAGCACCACCACGTCGGCGCCTCGGCCTCTGAGCACCGCGAGCTCTTCAACGCTGACGACCGGGGTCCCCTTCTCGTCGCGGATCGCCAGCGAAAAATCGACGCCCGGCGTATCGAAGGTCGGCAGGCCTTCAACGCCGCTTTGCGTCCATTCCGGAATTCCACCGTTCAGCGAAAACAGCTGGGTACGGCCATACCCCACCAGTCGTTCGACAAGTTGCTCGGCAACGCCGCTGCCGTCGTCCGCCAGCACGGTGCGCACCGATTTGCGCGGGATGAAGCGGTCGATCTCGGCCTCGACCTGAGCCGCGGGCAGGTTGGTGGCGAACAGCGGCGATGCGTATCCGACAGTCGCGCTGTCGCGAATGTCTAGCACCGCCAGTTCTTCGCCATCCGCCAGCCATTGGCGAAACATTTTCGAATCGATCGTCCTGTCGCTCATGATGCTTTCCTCTCTTGCTGTTCAGCGGCGCCACGGATCGGACGCGCAAGGCCGAGGTTCTCGCGCAACGTCCCGCCTTCGTAAGCAGTCCGGAACAGACGCCGCCGCTGCAGCTCCGGAATGACGAGGTCGACAAAATCGGTGAGGCCCGTCGGCAGGATCGGCGGCATGACGTTGAAGCCGTCCGCCGCGCCACCGGCGAACCACTCCTCCATCATGTCGGCCACATCCTTTGGCGTGCCGACGATCTGGAAATGGCCGCGCGCGCCGGCAACGGCGAGATACAATTGGCGGATGGTCAGGTTCCGGCTCGCGGCCAATTCGGAAACGACTTTCAGGCGGCTCTTCACGGCATCGGAACTGCCCAGTTCCGGCAACGGTCCGTCGAGTGAATGGCCGGAAAGATCGACACCGCCGAGCAATCCTGAAACCAGCGCCACACCAACCACAGGATCGACCAGGCGCTGGATCGCATCGAACTTGCCCTCGGCCTCCGTGCGTGTCGGCGCGACGACCGGGAAGACACCGGGCATGATCTTCAAGCTGTCGGCGGAGCGGCCAAACGAGCCCAGCCGGCCTTTCAGTTCGCCGTAAAAGCCGCGCGCCGATTCGATGGTCGGGTGGGCGGTGAAAACCACCTCCGCCGTTCGCGCCGCCAAGTGCTGGCCGGCATCGGACGAGCCCGCCTGGACGATGACGGGATGGCCCTGCGGTGGGCGAGCGACGTTGAGCGGTCCCTTGACGCGGAAATGCCGGCCGGCATGGTCCGGGGCGTGGATGCCGCGCCGGTCGATGGCGATCCCCGAAGCCTTGTCGGCGACGAAGGCATCGTCGTCCCAGCTGTCCCAAAGCTTCTGCGCGACAGCGACGAATTCCTCGGCGCGGGCGTAACGGTCGGCATGAACGGGATGCTGGTCGAGGCTGAAATTCGCCGCCGCCGGCGCATCGGCTGAGGTGACGACATTCCAGCCTGTCCTGCCGCCGCTGAGATGATCGATCGAAGCGAACAGCCGCGCCAAGTGGAACGGCTCCCAATAGGTGGTCGAGGCGGTCGCAACGAGCCCGATCCCTTGCGTGATGGTCGAGAGCGCCGACAAAAGCGTCAGCGGCTCGAAATGCACGACATGGCCGGTGCGCTCGAAGGTCTCGATCGGCTGCTCGCCATTGCGCGCGCTGAGACTGTCGGCCAGAAACACCATGTCGAACAGGCCACGCTCGGCAGTGCGCGCGGCGTCCGCATAGTGCTGAAAGCTCAGGCCCGGATTGGCAGGCACATCGGGATGGCGCCAGGCAGCGACATGATGGCCCGGTCCGCGAACAAAGGCTCCAAGCCTTATCTTTCGATTTTCAGTCATCAGCGGTTCTCGGGCTGGTCGCAAAGGGCGTTCCTATCTAGCGCCTGCCAAACCCGCTGAGTGAAAGAATGCCTTTCGCCAGCTGGCAATTATTGTTTTTTGACATCGGGTTACGGGAAAGCACGATGATCGTTGCCGGGGCGATGGGCTAGAGCCACGACCACCGGCGTCGCAAAGGTTCTTGATGCTTCATACCCCTTCCTCCCCGCTACGCTCGATCCCTCGTTCAATCATCATCGTTGGCGGCGGCTTTGCCGGCGCGGTTACCGCGATCAAGCTGCTCGACCGTTCAACTGAGCCGCTGGCAATCACCATCATCGAGCGCCGGGCCGAGCTCGGTCGCGGCGTTGCCTATAGCACCGTCGATCCACAACACCTCGTCAACGGCGCGGCGCGCATCTTCTCGCTGCATCCGGACGATCCCGATCACCTCGTTCGCTGGCTTATGGCGAATGGGCCGGAGCACGGCTGGACACCGCCCGAGGATGTCCCGGACTCAAGCCCGCCGCGCTGGCTGTTCGGCAGCTATGTCCAGTCCGAACTGACGAGAGCGATCAGAGAAGCAGACGGGCGTTCGTCGCTGCGCCACATCAAGGCATCCGCCGTCGACATGCTGACCGGCCCGTCAGGGGTATGCGTCGGCACCGGCGACGGCCAGCAATTGCTGGCCGATGAGGCCGTGCTGGCAACCGGGGTGTTCCAGAGCCAGCCGTCCACCACGGAAGCAGCCGTCGTCAGCGATCCCCGTTATGTCGCCAATCCCTGGGATTCGGCGGCGCTCGATCGGCTCGCCGGCAGCAAGGAACTGCTGCTGATCGGCTCCAGCCTCAGCATGGTCGACGTCGTCGCCAGCATGGAAGCGCGCGGCTTCAAGGGCGGTTATCGCGTCGTGTCGCGGCGCGGACAGATCGTCGAACCTCGGCGCAACGCGGAAGCGTGGCGCGATTTCCTCACCGGGCGGCCGCTGCCGAAAACCACCAGGGCGCTTCTCGCACTGGTCAAGGCCGAACGCCGGGCAATCGAAACCACCGGCCTGGACTGGCAAGGGCTGCCACTGACGATCCGGCCGTGGATCCTGGCCTTGTGGCAAGGCGCCACCGACAGGGAGCGCTTGAAGTTCGCACGCCATCTGCGCGCCTTCTGGGATGTCACCGCGCACCGCGCGGCGCCACCGAGCTTTGAGCGCGTGGCACTGGCGCGAAGCCAAGGCCGTTGGACGGGTGGAGCGGGACGGGTGCTGGCGCTCAATCCGGAAGCCGACGGCATTGCCGCCGAGATCCGCTGGCGCGATAGCGGCGCGGTCGAACGCCTGCGTTTCGATGGTGTCGTCAACTGCCGCGGCCATCAGGAGCACGACTGGCGGCGGATCGCCGATCCATTCGTCCAAAGCCTGCTCGAGAACGGCATCGTTAGGCCGCATGCGACCAGCTTCGGCATCGATGCCACGCGCGAAGGTCAGGTAATTTCCCGTAACGGCAGGACCCACGGCAATCTGTTTGCCGTCGGCCATCCGCTGCGCGGCGTTGCCTGGGAATCGAGTTCCATCGGCGAACAGCTGGCTCAGGCCATCGCCCTTGCCGACCTTCTGGTCAAGGCCAGCCCAAGGCTGCGTGCTCTGGCCTGAGCATGCTGCACATCAAGGCGACAGAAACACAAAAAGGGGCCGCATCGAGATGCAGCCCTTTCTCATTCCGATTGCCCTGCAGGGTCAGGCGTTCGGATCGATATAGGCGTCGGCGAAACTGGCCGACAGGCCTTCGGCACCCGGTGCGTAGTTCTTGACGGTTTTGCGGGCGATGATGATGGTCGGCGGCGCGATCAGATTGATGATCGGCAACTCATCGGCGATGATCTCCTGGAACTTGAAGAAGAGCTGCTTGCGCTTGGCCTCGTCGAGCTCGACCGATGCGGCTTCCAGCAACCGGTCAACCTCCGGGTTCTCATAGTGCGCGCCGTTGGAGAACGGCAGCCCTTTCTTGATGTTCTTCGACCAGTAGAGCCGCTGCGCGCCGGCGCTCGGATCGAAGATGTTGCCGCAGGATTCCGTCGACAGGTCCCAGGTGCGATCGGTGTAGATGGTTTTGACATAGGTTCCGAAGTCGAATTTTTCGATCTCGGCATCGATGCCTATCTTGGCCAATGCCTGCTTGAGGAAATCGGCATAGCCCCAAGGGTTGTAGGGATTGTTGGTGAGCCTGAGCTTGAAGCGTACGCCGTCCGCTCCCCGCTTGAAGCCGGCCTCGTCGAGCAGTTTTTCCGACAATGCCGTATCGACGGTCGCGGCCTTTACGTCGGGATCGAAATACTTCTTGTTGACGACGCTGATCGGCGTCGGCGAGACTTGGCCATAACCGTAAAACACGATTGCATTGACCGCGTCGAGGTCGATCGCGTGCGCGATTGCTTGGCGGACCTTCTTCTCCTTCAGGATCGGGTTTTCGAGATTGATGATCAACTGGTGCAGCGGGCCGCTGTAGGCGAAGACCGTGCTGTCGACTACGAATTGCGGCAGCGCCTTGAAACGCTCCAGGTCGGCAAACGCCACCGGGTTCGGTCCGATGTCGACCTCGCCGGCCTCCAGTGCCGCGGCGCGTGCACCCGGATCGGTGATGAAGCGGAAAATGATCCGGTCGAGATAGGGTTTAGGCGCATCCCAATAGGTCGGGTTCTTTTCGACGAGGATGTGGCTGCCCTTCACCCATTCCTTCAGCACGAACGGCCCGCTGCCGATGATCTGCTCGAAGGACGGATCGTCAGCCGGCTTCAGTTTCTCGTATACGTGCTTGGGCACGACCGGCGATTCCGTCGCGGCCAGCCCCGAGATCAGCGCGGCGGATGGCTTCGACAATTTGATCTTCACGATATACGGGTCCGACGTGTCGATGTCGGTGACGTTCTGGAAGGTGATGCGCCCGCGCGGATGCGCTTCGCGCAGCCGCGAGATCGAAAAGGCCACGTCCTCGGAGGTCAGATCATGGCCGTCGCTGAACTTCACCCCCTGGCGCAGCTTGAAGACATATTCGAGCCCGTCGTCGCTGATCGACCATTCGGTGGCCAGTTGCGGTCGCGGATTGAGATCGTAGTCGTAGGCGAGCAGGCCGTCGAAAATCTTCGGACCGATGGTGGCCGGTCCGCCGGCGCTGGTGTTGATGGAAACGATCTGGTTGGGCTCGGGATAGTAGACGAAATTGAGCGTGCCGCCGGCCACCGGCCTTGCGTCTTCTGCGAATGCCCCGGCGGGAAGTGCGGCGCTCGCGCCGGCCAGCAGCAGGAACTGGTTGAACAGGCGTCGGTTGATGGTCATGGTCGGTACTCCGCGTTGGCGCGATTTATCCTTTAGTGGAGAAGTCGGGGTCGCCGTTTTCACGCGCCGATCCCAACCAAAGGGACTTGCACTTAGGCGTTTGGCGCGAGCCAGATCTGTGCAAAGCTGTTGTTGATCCCTTGCGCGCCAGGCGCAAAATCCCGGACTTTCTTGTTGGCGACAATCTGCGCGCCGGCCGCCACGAGATCGACCGACACCACGTCGTCATGGATGATGTGCTGGAACTTGTACCAGAGCTCGCGCCGCTTGGTCTCATCGGGCTCGATCGCCGCCGCTTCTAGGATCTGGTCGACCTCGGGGTTTGCATAGTGGCTGGCGTTGGAGAAGACGAGGCCGATCTTGAAGTTCTTCGACCAGTAGGCGCGCTGAACACCGAGCGTCGGATCGAAGGTGTTCGAGAGCGACTCGACCACCAGGTCCCAGGCGCGGTCGGTGTAGACGGTCTTCAGGAACGTCGACAGGTCGAGCTTCAGGATCTCGGCGTCGATGCCGACCACTGCCAGCGACTGCTTGATGAAATCGGCATAGGACGCTGGCAGGAACGCGTTATAGGCGAGCCGCAGCTTGAAGCGCGTGCCATCGGCGCCACGCGGATAGCCGGCGTCGTCGAGCAGTTTCTCCGCCAGTTTGGTATCGGGCTCGCGCGCCTTGATGCTGGGGTCATACCATTTTGGCAGTGCCGTGCTGATCGGACTTGGCGACACCTGCGCATAGCCATAGAGCGCGATGTCGACCAGCTTCTGCAGGTCGATGGCGTGGGCAATGGCTAGGCGCACATCGCGCTTAGTCAGGATTTCGTTTTCGTAATTGAAGAACAATTGCTGCTGCGGGCCGGAATAGGCGTAGGTGTTGGTGTCGACGACCAGAGCTGGGTTTGCCTTCAGCCGCTCGATATCGGCCAGCGGCACGGGATTGGCGCCGATATCGATCTCGCCGGTTTCAAGAGCCGCCGAGCGTGCGGCCGGGTCGAGGATAACATGCAGCACGACACGGTCGAGATAGGGCCTGGGCGCATCCCAATAGTCCGGGTTGCGGTCGAAGATCAGATGGCTGCCGGGCACCCATTCCTTGAGCACGAAGGGACCGGTGCCGATCGTCTGCTCCAGCTTGGGCTGCTCCGCCGGCTTGAACGTTTCATAGACGTGTTTCGGCACGATCGGCGATTCCGAACTGCTCAGCGCCGTGATCAAATAGGGCGCCGGCTTTGAAAGCACGATGATGGCGGTGTGCGGATCAGGCGTCTCTACCGCCGTCACGTTCTGGTAGGTGATGCGGCCTCGCGGATGCGCCTCCTTCAGCCGAAAGATGGTGAAGGCAACGTCCTGCGAGGTGAAATCCTTGCCATCGTGCCATTTGACGCCCTCGCGCAGCTTGAAGGTATAGCGCAGGCCGTCATCGCTGGTCGACCATTCCGTCGCCAGCAGCGGTTTCGGGTTGAGATCATAGTCGAAATCCAGCAGGCCCTCATTGACCTTGGGCCCGATCGCCTGGCCGGTGCCCGACGAGGTGTTGATGGCGATCAGCGACGTGGGGTCGGGATAGTAGGCCCAGTTGAGCGTACCGCCCTGAACCGGCGTGCCTTCGGCGGCAAAGGAAAGACCGGGCAATGCGAAGCTCGCACCGCCAAGCAGCAAGAGCTGGTTGAAATGACGACGATTGACAGACATGGCCTTGAGCTCCGGAAAACGGCTTCGATGGCATCCGGCGGCCGAACACACTCCGGCGCCTCGACGCGATGATCTCTGCCACGCCGCAAAACCGGAAGAATGATTTTCTATCGTCTGCCGAAAGCACCGCTTCGCACGACCGTTTCATTCCAGGATCTGGCAAAGCTGCTCGACGCCCAAATCAGCGCTCCGATCTTATTTCTACAAGAATTGTAGACATTACGATTTTTTAGATTTCCGTTCCCGCTGCCGCGACGCTGCGGCAAACGAAATTTTCCACCGGGCACTTTGGCGCAAAGCCCGCCCTCGTCGCGCCCGGCCTGAACGTGTTGAATGCGCTCCATGGTCGATCTCATTCGCGCAAAATCAAGGAAGCTGCGGCCGACGCTGGCGAGGCTTCCGCCGCTGACGTCGCTTCGCGCTTTTGTCGCAACCGCCCGCCACCTGAGCTTTACGCGGGCGGCCGAAGAACTCCATGTGACGCCTGCCGCCATCGGCCAGCAGATCCGCCTGCTCGAGGATCACCTCGGTCAACCGCTGTTCCATCGAAACCGCGGCGAGCTTCTGCTGACGTCGGCCGGCCAGGCGCTGATGCCCGGCCTCACCGAGGCTTTCGACGTCGTTGTCGAGTCGGTCGCGCGGATTTCCGGCGACGAGGAGGATGCGCCGATCAAAGTGTCGGTCGCGCCCTCCTTCGCCAGCAAATGGCTGATCCCGCGCCTCGACGCACTGCGCGACGCGGTACCCGGCCTAGAAGTGCTGGTCGACGCATCGACCAGACTTGCCGACTTTGCCAGCGAAGACGTCGACTGCGTCATCCGCTACGGGTCGGGCGCCTATAGCGGCCTGCTGACGGAACGGCTTTTTTCGGAAGCGGTGCTCCCCGTCTGCAGCCCGGAATTTGCCCGCATGCACGGTCTCTATCGCGGGCCGGAGGGGCTGCGTGACGCACCGATCCTGCATGAGGACGGTCCGGAACGCGATCCAAGCTGCCCTGACTGGAAGGGCTGGCTGAGATCCAACGGCCTGTCTGGCCGCTTTGTCGAGGGCGGTATACGGCTTAGCCAATCGTCACTGGTGCTCGACGCTGCTGCTGCCGGCAAGGGCATCGGTCTCGGCAAATTCCGGCTGGCCGAGCCTGACCTTGCCGCAGGGCGGCTGGTCAGTCCGTTCGGCTCACCGCAGCCGGTCGAGTTTTCCTATTATTTCGCGACGACACCGCACAAGGCGAAGCTGGCGACAGTCGAGCGCTTCCATGGCTGGCTGAAGGCCGAGGCGCGGAGGCTTGGCGCGCTCGACTTCACGCCGCCGGCGGCGCTGCCGGCGCGCATCGCCATCATCGCCGCCGAATAGCCCCGCCTCGGTCTCGCGAGCAGGCGCGCGCCTATTTGAGCTTGAAGCCCAGGGCCTTCAGCACTTCGCCCAGGCGATCACGGCCTTTCAGCGCTGCTTTGCTGCCGATGCGGTTCGAAAGCAACTCTGTCCAGTCCACCACAGGCATCGCCTGCTCCTGCTGGAATAAACGAAGCCTCTGGTTGTAGGCTGCAAGATCGTCCGGATCGGGCTCTGATCGATAGCGCTCGCGGTGCAGCACCACAGCCTGCGGCAGTCTGGGCTTGATGTCAGTCGCAGCCAGGAGATCGGGATAGCCGACGGTCAGGCCGAACACCGCCACGGTTTCCGGCGGCAGACCGAGTTCGCGTGCCACCTCCTGCGGATGATTGCGCATGGCGCCGATGTAGCAGGAGCCGAGCCCGAGCGCATCGATCGCCACCACGGCATTCTGCGCGGCAAGTGCGGCGTCGATCACGGCCAGCAGAAAACTCTCCTGATAGTCGAGCCCCTCGCCCTCCCGGCCGTTTGCCTCGGCTATGGCGCGCAGCCGCGACAGGTCGGCCAGCCAGACCAGCAGCAGTGGCGCCTGCTCGATATGGCGATTGATCGCCGCCAGTCCGGCAAGCCGCGCCTTGCGCGCCGGATCCTCGACGACGACGACACTCCACGCCTGGAGATTGGACGAGGTCGGTGCCGACTGGGCGGCCGCGATGATCAGTTCGAGCATTCCTTCGGGCAGAGGCCTGGCGAGATAGTTGCGGACCGAGCGATGCGAAAGGATCGCCTCGAGGGCTTCGTTCCAGTTTCCGGTGTGCGTATGTTGCGGCGCCCGGTAACGCCGCCGCAGCGCCGCTTCACCACGCAGGTCGGCGTCGGAAGGGCGGATGCTGAAGGCGGCCGGCTGTGACATCGTCTTCCCTACTTGGCAATCTGGCTTCCCTCGCCGGCCCTTGCCGGTTCAAGAAGCGCGGCTTAGGCCCCATTGCGCAATAGCGGAAGCAACTGATCGCCTTGCCGCTTGATCTCGGAAAGGTACGGCGTGTCCGAGAGCACGAAATGCGTGATGCCCAGATCCCCGTACCTGCCGAGCGAGTGGGCGACGTCGGCGGCCGAGCCGACCAGCCAGGTGGTACCGGCACCGCCGCCGCCATATTTGCCCGGCGCAGTATAGAGGTTGTCGTCCAGCACCTCGCCACGCGCGTGCAGATCAAGCAGACGCTGCTGGCCCACCGCTACCGCCCGACCGTGATCGTTCCAGCCGGCGCCTTGGCCCTTGGCCATCTCCTCGACCTTCGCCTCGGCGTCCGCCCAGGCCTGGCCAGTGGTGTCGCGGACCAGCGTGGTGACCCGCAACCCGAATTCCAGAGGCGGGAGGTCTCGGTCGAGTTCGCTGCTCAAGGCTTTGAGCCGCTCGATCCGCTCCCGGACGCCGTCGAGCGGCTCGCCCCAGAAGAGCTGGACATCCGCCTCGCTGGCCGACACCCGCTCGGCCGCCTCCGACGCGCCGCCGAAATAGAGCTTCGGATGGCGACGATCGCCACGCACAGGAATGCGGGGCATGACGGTAGACCCGGTGACCTGGAAGTGCTCGCCCGCAAAGGTCACGTTCTCTTC
Organism: Mesorhizobium sp. M0816; assembly: GCF_040320005.1. Classification (NCBI taxonomy): domain Bacteria; kingdom Pseudomonadati; phylum Pseudomonadota; class Alphaproteobacteria; order Hyphomicrobiales; family Phyllobacteriaceae; genus Mesorhizobium; species Mesorhizobium sp. M0816. Next base: position 31,387 of record NZ_JAMYOT010000016.1, read on the forward strand.
GGTCCAAAGTCTGCGGACCAGCCGCATGAACTCTCCGGTGCGGGCATAGCGATGGTTCTGCTCGCCTTCGCTGTCGCCATACGCAGCGAGGTTGTCCTTGCCCGACACTATGTTGATACGCACGCGCCCGGCGATCAGCTGGTCGAGCGTGGCGACCGCGGATGCGAAGTGCGCCGGCTGCCAGTAGCCGGGGCGGATCGCGATGAGCGGTTCGAAGGAGGTGGTCCGCGCGGCGAGCGAGGCGGCGACGGTGAACGTGTCGGGCCGCCCCCAGCCGGTACCGATCAGCGCGCCCTTCCAACCGTGTTCCTCAAGCGCCTTCGCGTGGCTGGTCAGCGTCTCCAGGCTGTTGTGGTCCTCGACGGCCGGCTCGCCGCGATGACCGGGATCGACCTGGTTCGGGATGTACCAAAGAAACTCGGTATCAGCGCTCATTCTCGGGCCTGTATTTTTGTCGGGCATGGAGGTCAATGGCAGGACCTTCCGCTCAGCTGCATTTTGATGATCATTCAAAAGGCTGCCCCTTGCAGCCCTGGCGGCTTGCGCGGCTGCGGTGCAAAGCGGCTTTCGGGCCTGATAAGGCCGAGGTGGTCGCGCAGCGTGCGCGCTTCATATTCGCTGCGGAACAGGCCACGCCGGCGTAGGATCGGCACCACCGTGTCGACAAAGACCTCCAGTCCGGTCGGCAGGACGTCCGGCATCAGGTTGAAACCGTCGGCGGCGCCGGCGACAAACCATCTTTCGATGTCGTCGGCGATCTGCTCGGGCGTGCCGACGATGGTGCGGTGGCCGGTGCTGCCGTTCAGCGCCCGGATCAGCTGGCGAACGGTGAAATCGTTGCTGCGCGCGAGCGCGAGCGTGGCCTTGAAGAAGGTGTGGCCGCCATTGGGAGGCAGTTGAATCCCTTCTGGCAGCTTCTCGTCGAGCTTCAGCCGCTCGCGGTCGATGCCGAGCACGCCGGACAGCCGCCCAAGGCTGTAGTCGAGCGGAATGCGATCCCACAGCTCTTCTTGCCGCCGCTCCGCTTCCGCCTCTGTGCTGCCGATGATGGTGGCTAGGCCGGCGAGGTTGAGCGGCACGCCGCCGGTGCGGCCATAGGCGACGGCACGCGCCTTAAGTTCCCGCGCATAGCCGAGCGCTTCCTCGAAAGATTGCGATGCGGAAAACACGGCTTCGGCGTGGCGGGCGGCGAGGTCCTTGCCGTCATCGGACCCGCCGGCCTGGACGACCACCGGATGCCCTTGCGGCGAACGCGGCACATTGTGCGGCCCGTGCACCGAGAAATGTGCGCCCTTGTGGTCGATGGCGTGAACCTTGGTGGCATCGACGAAGCGCCCGCTGGCGACATCACCGATGAAGGCATCGTCCTCCCAGCTGTCCCACAATGCCTTGACGATGTCAGCGAATTCCGCCGCCCGCTCGTAGCGCCGGCCATGATCGATGGCACCGTTGAGGCCGAAATTGCGGGCCGAGGCGGGATCGGCCGTGGTGACGATGTTCCAGCCGATGCGTCCGCCGCTGACATGGTCGAGCGTCGCGAAGCGCCTGGCGATATTGTAGGGCTCGTTGAAGCTGGTTGAAGCGGTGGCGATCAGGCCGATGCGCTCGGTTGCGGCGGCTACCGTCGCCAGCACGATGGTCGGCTCCAGCGACGTGATCGGACGATAGTCAATGCGGTCCGATATCGCCGCCTGGTCGGCAAGGAATACGGCGTCGAGCTTTGCGCGCTCTGCGATCTTCGCCACCTGTACATAGTGGTCGACGGTGAAGGCGGCATAGGGGTCGACGCCGTCCATCCGCCATGCCGCCGGCGAGAAGCCGGCATGCAGGATGTTGACGTTGAGATGGAGCTGCCGGCCGCTCATCGAAAGACGCCGGGCTCGGGATAAGCGCCGGTCAGATACCAGGTGCCGACAGTGCGGGTCTTGTATTCGGCAGGGTTGTGCAAGGTGTGAATGCGTGCGTTGCGCCAGAAGCGGTCGAAGCCGTATTTGCGCACTGCGGAGCGGGCACCCATCACCTCGAATATCTCGGTCGTGACTTCGAGCGCGACATCGCCTGCCAGCACATTGGCCGCGGCGACGGCAACCGCCGCCTCGCCGCGTTCTTGCTCGGTCAGCGCCTTGCCGCGCGCGATCGCATGATCGATCGCCGCCGCAGCCCGATCGGCCAGCACTGTCGCTGCCCGCGTCTTGACCCAGAGTTCGCCATACTGCCGCTTGATCCATGGATCGTCGATATGGCGCTCGACGCCGGAATACATCCACGGCCGCGAACTATTGAGCGTGTAGTCTCGTGCCGCCAGCAGCGCGCCCTGGGCCGTGCCGATGAAGACATTGAGCAGTACACTTTGCTGCTGCAGCGGGCCGATGGTGCGGATCGGCAGTGACGCGTCGACCCAACCGCGCACCAACTCGCTGTCGTGGATCCTGACGTCCTTGTAGGCGACCTTGCCGCTGCCGGTCTGCGTCTGGCCGATGCCGTCCCAGTCATCGAGAACGGTGATGCCTTCGCGGTTCGCGGGGATCGCCGCGAATTTCCTCTCGCCGCTGACCTCGTCTTCCCACGAGGTCGAAAGATAGTCGGCGACATGCGAGCCGGAGGCGAAGGGTTTGAAGCCGTTGACGATCGTCCACTCGCCATCTTTGCGGCCGAACAGCGTTTTGGAAAAACTGTTGCCGGTGTTGCCCCAGAACCAGTCGCCGGCAGCCGAACGCCGTAGCAGATCGGCTGAGCGCGGTTCGTCCGAATTGAGCCTGGCGGCGATCAGCGCGCTGAAATGGTAGCCGTAGATATGGCCGATCGAGCCGTCGACCTTGGCGAACTCGCGGCCGATCTTCAGCGCCGTCGAATAGGGTTCCCCGGCGCCGCCGAATTCCTTGGGGATCACGATGGTGAGCAGGCCGCTTTGCTTGAGCAGACGGATCTGTTCGGTAGGCCTGCCGCCAAGCTGGTCGCGCTCGACCGCATCGCGGGCAAAGATGTCGCGCAGCTCGACCGCCTTGGCGATCCATGGATTGGACGTATCGGGATCGAAGGTCATCGTCTCACTCATGCAGATGCGGGAAGCCGTGGCGCTCGGCAAGCAGTGCAAGAATGCGCCTGGTGTCATCGGCGAAGACCTTGCCGTTGGCCGTCGGCAAGTCGGCGGGCGGATCGCTGCCGATGATCAGCACCGGCAGCGACTGGTGCCGTTCGCCGAGCGCGTCGATCACCTTGCCCCTCGGCCTTGCGAACGGGACGCGTTCGACGTCTAGTCTGCTGGCGAGATCGGGAAAGGCAGCGAGCAGCCCTTCGACCTGGTTGCAATAGGGACAGACGAAGGCTCGGCCGGGGTGCTTTGGGTCGGCGAAACCCGGCTGAATGAGAAAGAGCGTGTCGCGCACCATTGCCGGCCTATTCCGCAGCCGCCGCGGCATGCCGCGAAAAACGGTTTGCCGGCCGCTTCAGGCCGAGATTGTCGCGCAAGGTCCTGCCCTCGTACTCATCGCGGAATAGCCCACGGCGGCGAAGTTCCGGCACGACCAGCTCGATGAAATCCTTCAAGCCGCCGGGCATGATCGGCGCCATGATGTTGAAGCCGTCGGCGCCGTAATTCTCGAACCGCTCTTCCATGGTGTCGGCGATCTGTTGCGGCGTGCCGACCACCTGCCAGTGGCCGCGGGCGCCTGCGATGCGCAGATAGAGCTGCCGGATCGTCAGTTTCTCGCGCCGCGCCAGATCGATCACCAGCGCTTGCCGGCTCTTGCCGGCATTGGTCTCCGGCAATTCAGGCACGGGCCCATCGAGCGGGTAAGAGCTGAGGTCGAAGCCGCCGGCCAGCGCCGAGACCAAACCGAGGCCGACTTCCGGCTGGATGAGGTCCTGCAGCTGTTCGAACTTCTCCTGCGCCTCGGCTTCGGTCCGGCCGACGACCGGGAAGATGCCAGGCAGGACCTTCAGATCATCCTCCGAGCGGCCGTATTTGCCGAGCCTGCCCTTGACGTCGGCATAGAAGGCGGTTGCTTCGTCGAGCGTGATCTGAGCGGCGAAGATCGCTTCCGCGGTACGAGCCGCCAGCTCTTTGCCCGGATCCGACGCCCCGGCCTGGACCACGACCGGATGGCCTTGCGGCGTTCGCGGCGTGTTCAGGGGACCACGCACCTTGAAGTGCTGGCCCTTGTGGTTCAGCACATGCAGTTTGTCCTTGTCGAAATAGCGCCCGCTTGCTCTGTCGCGCGGGAAGGCGTCATCTTCCCAGCTGTCCCACAGGCCGAGCACGACATCGGCGAATTCCTCGGCGCGGTCGTAGCGCTCGCCATGCTGGATATGCGTCTCGTGACCGAAATTGAACGCTGCCTCCGGATCGGACGAAGTGACCAGATTCCAGCCGGCCCGCCCGCCGCTCAGATGGTCGAGCGACGCGAACTGGCGGGCCAGATTGTAGGGATCGGAAAAACTGGTCGACGCCGTGGCGATGAGGCCGATGTTCCTGGTCACAGCCGACAGTGCCGACAGCAGCGTGATCGGCTCGAACGGATAGACGCCGCTATGCGCCTTGCGGCTGGCGGCCTCCATATCCTTCAGCCGCGCCGCAACGCCGTCGGCGAAGAAGATCGTGTCGAACTTGGCTGCTTCCGCCAGCCGGGCCAGCTCGACATAGTCGTTGAGGCTGGCCCCTTCTCCTGCCTCCGGGTGGCGCCAGGCTGCGACATGGTGGCCGGTGAAGAGAAGAAAGGCTCCAAGCTTGAGCTTGTCCTTGCGGCTGGCCATGTTCCGTGCCTCCTCAGCGATACAATCCGCCGACCGGCAATTCCCCGGTGAGCAACCAGGTGCCGATCGTGCGCTTCTTGTATTCGGCCGGATTGTGCAGCGTGTGCGTGCGCACGTTGCGCCAGAACCTGTCGTAGCCGTTGGCCTTGGTGGCTGAGCGGGCGCCCATCACCTCGAAAACCTCGCTCGACGCATCGAGGCCGATTTGTCCGGCGTAGACATTGGCGGTGGCGAGATCGATCGCCGTCTGCCCGCGCTGCTCCAGGGTCAACGCCTCGCCCTGGCCATAGGCGGCATCGAGGCTGCATGCTGCTATATCGGCCAGTTCGGCCGCGGCGAGCGTGCGGATATAGAGGTCGCCATATTTGCGTTGCACGAACGGATCGTCGGTATGTTTCTCATAGCCGGAATAGACCCAGGGGCGCGATTGCGAGACCGTATAGTCGCGGCCTTCGCTCAGCGCTCCTTGCGCGCTGCCGACGAACAGGTTGAGCAGGACCGCCTGCTGGAACAGTGACGTCAGCGTCTGGAACGGCGTCAGCGGCACCGCTGGCGAGCCGATCAGTTCGTCGTCGCCGACATGCACGTCCTTGAATGTCACCTTGCCGCTGCCGGTCTGCCGCTGGCCGACACCATCCCAGTCATCCTCGATGACGATGCCCTCACGGTCAGCCGGGATTGCGGCTGCCAGCCGGTCCTGACCGTCCTCCCAGGCGACCTGGATATAGTCAGCGATGTGCGAACCGGAAGAGAACGGCCTGAAGCCGCTAAGGATCCAGCCCTTGCCGTTGCGCCTGGCCGTCGACGTCTTCGACATGGCGTTGCCGGAATTGCCCCAGACCCAGTTCTCCCTTGCCGAGCGTGTCAGCAGCCGGTCCTTCTGCGCCTCCGTGCCACGGAACAGCACGCCATTGAGCGGCAGATGATGGTATCCGTAGAGATGGGCGAGCGAGCCGTCGGTGCGGGCGAATTCGCGCACGACGCGCAGCACCGACAGCCAGGGTGCGCCCTTGCCGCCATAGCGCTTGGGAATCTGCGCCGACGGCAGGCCGCTTTCCTTCAAAAGGCGGATTTGCTCGACCGGCCGCCCGCCGGCCTTGTCGCGCGCCACGGCGTCCCGATCGAAGATATCGCGCAGTTCGACCGCCGTGGCGACGAACGGGTCGGAAAGGTCAGGGCTGAAGGTCATCGGCGTTTGTCCATGGAAACGCGTCTATTCCGCCGCGATGGTCTGCGCCGGCCGCCAGACGGAAGCGGCATAGGTGTCTTCGCCGAACTCGGCCGGATGGCTCCCGGTTATGCGGCTCTCATGGCTGTCGAGATCGGCGAGGAAGAGATCGCGGCTAATGCGCGCCACCACGGCCGGTACATCGCGCCTGATCGACGGAACATCGCCGATCGGCAGGCCGAAACTGACGAAGCCGCCGGGATTGAAAACATGGATATTCTTCAGGAACGGTGCTTCGCCCGGCGCCTTCTCGAGGAATTCATGGCCGAGGCCGAGATAGGGATGGGCGCCGAAAAATTCATCCAGCTCTGCTTCCGGCGGCGCGTACTGGTCTCGCCATAGCCGGATGGTGGCGGCGAAATCGGCGAACTCAGGCTTGCGCGTCGGGTCGGCGAAATAGCCGGTGCCGGCGACGACGAAGTCGAACGCAAACGTCTCGCCTGCGATATCGGTGACGACCTTGCCGTCTTCGACATCCGCATTTGTCCAGGGGGCACCGAGATGGAGATGAAAATTCTGGTGCCGCACCGCCCGCTCCACCGCATCGAGCGGCGGCGTTGAACCGGCCTCGCGGAAGCGCAATGCCTGGCGCCAGCGCACCGCATCGGGCAGCCGAGGATAATTGTCATAGGCGCCGGGATAGCCGCGCACGCGGTTGATCGGCACACTGGCAATGCTGTTGCGGCGGGCAAAGAGACGCACCGATTGGGCGCCCGCTTCGAGGGCCGTCCCGGCCGCATCGAATCCCGAAGCCGCGGACCCGACGACAGCGATTGCCTTGCCGATGAGGGAGGCAAAATCGATTGCCGCAGAACTGTGTGCGACAAAGCCCTGCGGCAAGGCGGCAAGTACCGCCGGTATCACTGGACCGCCGCTGCCGCCAAATCCATTGGCCAGAATGATCTTGCGCGCCGTTTCGACCGATGGCGTGCCGTTGGCTTCGAGGTGGAGGCGAAAATGCCCGCCAGCCGGCTCGATGCGAATGAGACGTGTGCCGTAACGAATGCCGATGCCGAGAAAGTCGCGATACCATTTCAGGTAACTCGCCCAATCCGTCCGCGCGATGCGGTCGAAACCGGCATAGGCTTCCACACCATGGCGGGCTTCATACCATGACTGAAAGCTCAGGCCCGGCAAGCCGAGTTCCGGCCCCGGCAAGCCCTTTGGCGTTCGCAGCCGGTTCATCCGTGCATGAGTGAGCCAGATGCCGGCCTTGCCTTCATCCGGTGCCGCGTCGACGACAGTGACCTTGCCAATGCCGGCACGCCTCAACGCGAAGGCAAAGGTCGCCCCCGTCTGCCCACCGCCAACGATGAAGACATTATGGTCGATGCCTTCCCGGTCCGGCACCCAGTTCTGCGGATCAGGGCCGATCAGCCGAAGTGTTTCCCGGGCGTCGTGATCTGGATCGGTCGGTAAGGCCATTTCGGTCCCGGCTGAAGTTGAGCCTCATCAAACTCCGCCTCGGTCGGCAAACAGTCCAGAAATGTTCGCTTTGATTGGCCGGTAGTTTTTTTCACTTGCATTGCAACGACGCGCTTTCACAGCCGACGAATGGGCGGTGCGTGTGGCCTCCCTGAAGCCGGAGCATCTTTTTTGATATTGCAGCGGGCGCAAGCGCACTGGTCATTTTTATTTCTTACGGCTCACGCGCAATACGCCGATGCAGTCGGGCATTGGTGTCGAGCACATCAGCGGCGTCGCGTGGTCAGCGGGATCAAGCTTGATCTTGGTCGACCGACATGTGTGGCGTCCGCCATCTGACAGACGGCAGATCGCGGATACACCAGCAACGGTCCTCGCAGGATAGGACAGCGCAGCTATTCAACAGGCGTCCCAAGAGGCCCGTCGGCTACTCCATCGCAGGAACGAAAACAGAAGAGTAGCGGAACTTTCGTGTGCAGTTTTTGCACACGATCTCTCATAACATATTGATTTTATTTATTGATCTGTCCCATCCATCACCGGACATTGCGGAGTATCTTGGTACAGGTGGGGCGGCAGACACGATTCGAACTACGTGCGACAGTGAAATGATCGCCGTTCTCAAAGTTCGTTGGCCGATAGTTGGTGCGGGTGGTCGGAATCGAACCGACACTCCTTTCGGAACTGGATTTTGAATCCAGCGCGTCTACCAGTTTCACCACACCCGCAAGGCGCTAACTCATTTACCTCTCAACGCTCTCATGCTGCACCTAGGTAGAGGGTGGCAGTTCGAGAATTAAGCGGCCCTTAACTCCTAACCTATTGACCTCCAATCCTATTACCCTGCAGGCTGACGGTAGACGCATCCTGATTTTGAGTCGAGCGCGTCTACCAATTCCGCCATAGGGGCTCAGGCCGGGCGGCCTGGATGCGCGCGGACTATACGGCTGGAGGCCTGTTCGTCAACTGGCCAAATCCTGAGAACCGGTCTCGCTCGACGCGAGCCTTTCGATTTCGTGAAGCAGCTGCCATTGTGCAGCGCGGAAAATCTTTCTAGACAGGCGGCGCATGTCATTGAAGCGCACCTTGTCCGACGAGGTTGATGCGGGGCGCTTCCAAGTCTTGTTTGTACATGTCGTGATCCCAAGACCGCTTCTGGTTTGGGCGTGCATTAGGAGTGCCGATGCTTCGCGGACTTTACGACTGGACCTTGTCGCTGGCGGCGAGCAAATCGGCCGAATGGTGGCTGGCCTTCATCGCCTTCGTCGAGAGCTCGGTGTTCCTGGTGCCGGCCGACGTCCTCTATCTGCCGATGGCGCTGTCGCGGCCGGATCGCGCCTATCGTTACGCGCTGGTCGCCACCGTCGCCTCTGTGCTGGGCGGCATCGCCGGCTGGTTCATCGGCCATTATGCCTATGATGCGGTCGCGCGGCCGATCCTCGAATTTTACGGCAAATATGACGAGTTCGAAGCGATGCGCGTCTCATCGGGTGTCGGCTTCATCATCCTGATGCTGGTCACCTCCGGCCTCGCCCATCTGCCGCCGATCAAGGTTGTGACGATCCTGTCGGGCGTCATCGGTGTTCCTTTGCTGCTGTTCATCGTGCTGGCAATCGTGGCGCGCGGTGCTCGCTTCCTGTTTCTCGCGTGGCTCTTGCGCCGCTATGGCGAGCCGATCCGCCACTTCATCGAAAAGCGCCTTGGCCAGATTGCAGGCGCCGCCGCCGCTGCCCTGATTTTGCTCTATATCGTCGTCAAATACGCCGTCTGAACGACATCGAACCGAATGGACTGAGTCCGATGACAGCGACCGTGAATGCCGATACCGGACGCCAGCGGCTGCGCACCGCCCTGTTTCTCGCTGTCGCCATGGCCGCCACGGTCGGCTCGGCGCTGGCCTTCCAGTATCTCGGCGGCTATATCCCCTGCAAGCTCTGCCTCGAGCAGCGCACGCCTTACTACGTCGGCGTGCCCTTGATGCTGCTGGCGGTGCTTGCGTCGGCTCTTCACGCGCCAGCCTGGGTAAGCCGTGGCCTGCTGGCTATTGGCGGCCTGCTGATGCTCTACGGCGTCTATCTCGGCGTTTATCACTCCGGCGTCGAATGGGCGTGGTGGCCAGGCCCGACCGATTGCACCGCAGCCGCCGGGCCGGTGGACACCGGCGGCAAGGGCGTGCTCGATGCGCTCGACAAATTCGTCCCGCCCTCCTGCGACAAGGCGGCGCTCCGCATCCTCGGCCTGTCGCTGGCCGGCTGGAACGTCATCGCCAGCTTTGTCCTGGCAGTCGTAGCCTTCCGCAGCGCCTTCGCCCGCGACTGATCGGCACAACGCAGAGTTCGTCCAGAAATTCGTCAGGCCGGAGTGCATGACGTGGCTTTCGAGAACCGGAGCGGAGCGTACTAAAGTACGTGAGCACCGGAAGCGCAGAAAGCTGCGTCAGGCGACCGGCATGGCGGATTTCTGCCGAACTCTATGGTTCGAGTTCGACATCCCAGTACAGATAATCCATCCAGCTTTCGTGTAGATGGTTGGGCGGGAACAGCCGGCCGTTATTATGCAAATCATGCACCGTCGGCTGGTAGGGCTTCTGCAGCGGCCACATCTTGGCGTGGGCCGGCATCATGCCGCCCTTCCTCAGATTGCAGGGCGAGCAGGCAGCGACGACATTCTCCCAGGTCGTGGCGCCGCCGCGATGGCGAGGAATGACATGGTCGAACGTCAGATCGTCCGGCGTGCCGCAATATTGGCATTGGAAACGGTCACGCAGGAAGACGTTGAAACGGGTAAACGCCGGATGCCTCGACGGCTTCACGTAAGCCTTCAGGCTGACGACGCTCGGCAGCTTCATCGAAAAGGTCGGTGAAGAGACGGCGTGTTCGTATTCGGCGACGATGTTCACCCTCTCGAGGAACACCGCCTTGATGGCATCCTGCCAGGACCAGAGCGACAGGGGGTAATAGCTGAGCGGACGGTAATCCGCATTCAGCACCAGCGCTGGAAGCCCATCCGGAGATACGGCAACCGTCACGTCGTTGACCTCCTTCACCCTAGAACCGGTCGACGCGGATACTGTAAGCCCGACATGACAGGGATGTGAAGCGGATTGTCGATCATGCCGGGTCTCAAAAACGCATGATTTCAATGCTTTTTTGCGGATTCAGGCCGGAGGCGCGGCATCCCTGCCCTTCAATTCGCGATAATAAGCCCAGAAAAGCCGCGATGCGACACCGCGCCACGGGCTCCATGATTCGGCAAGCCGGATCAGCATTTTCTCCGGCGGACGCGGGTCGATGCCGAGTGCATGGCCGACCGCGCTCTGCAATGCAACGTCGCGCGCCGGAAAGATATCTGGGTGTCCGGCGGCAAACAAAAGGTAGACTTCAGCCGTCCACGGGCCGATCCCCGGCACCCTGGTCATGGCCGCGATCGCCTCGCTTGCATCGAGCCGGCCGAGGTGATCGAGGTCGAGCCCGTCGGCCACCGCCCGGGCGACGGCAACCAGGCCGCCCTGCTTGGGCCGCGACAGCCCGGCCTCGCGAAAGATCGCCTCGTCGGCGGCAAGTATCGCCTGCGGCGTCAGCGGATCGAGCAGTCTCGTCAGCCGGCCGAAGATGGCGTCGGCGCTCGCGCGGGACACTTGTTGCGAAACGACGATGGAAGCAAGGCTCCTGAACCCCGGCTCCGACAGCCTGAGCGGCACCTCGCCGGCCATGCCGCGCACTTTTTCCAGGCGTGGGTCGAGTAAGCATAGCCTATCCAGCCCTTGCGCAATGTCGTCGAGACTGGCGATGCGTTGCATATCTGCTTGTTCCAAAATCAAAAGTGCCGCACGCTTCGTCACGTGTCCCTCTGGACGCACGACGCCACCGGCGCAAAGTAGCAATTGGCGAAAGCGCCACACAACCCGATTGCCGCCGGACAATGACACTGCTGACATTCCGCTTCGCGCCGAGCCCGAACGGCGAACTGCATCTCGGCCATGCCTGTTCGGCGCTGCTCAATCAGAAATTGGCAAAGGCGGCGGGCGGACGCCTGCTGCTGCGCATCGAGGATATCGACACGACGCGCTGCACGCCGGAATTCGAGGCAGGCATTTTTCGCGACCTGAAATGGCTGGGGCTTGGCTGGGAGGAACCGGTGCGCCGCCAGTCCGAGCATTTTGCCGAATATCGGGCGATGCTCGAGCGGCTGATCAAGGAAGAACTTGTCTACCCGGCCTTCATGAGCAGAAGTGAGATCCGCGCCTTTATCGCCGACAGCGAGAAGCATGGCCGCGACTGGCCGCGCGACCCGGACGGCGTGCCGCTCTATCCCGCCGCCGACAAGGCGTTGACGGCGAGCGAACGCAAGCGGCGCGCCGCCGAAAATGTGCCATTTGCCTGGCGGCTGGACGTCGATGCGGCAATAGCGCGCGCCGGCAAGGACCTGTCATGGGCCGAATACACGGACGAGACGCTCTCCGCGACGCGTCGTGTCGAAGCCCATCCGCAGGATTGGGGCGACGTGGTCGTGGCGCGCCGCGAAATCCCGACCAGCTATCACCTCGCCGTCACCATGGACGACGCGCTGCAGGGCGTCAGCCATGTCGTGCGCGGCCAGGATCTCTATTCCGCGACCAGCGTGCAGCGGCTGCTTCAGCAACTGCTTGGCCTGCCGCAGCCGGCCTATTTTCACCATCGCCTGATCCTCGGCCCGGACGGACGAAAACTGTCGAAGAGTCTTGGCGATACCGGCCTTGCCGCCCAGCGTAAGACGGGCGCATCGCCGGGCGAGGTGAGGCGGCTGGTCGGTCTCTAGACTAGACCGGTGAGCTCGGGGCCATCAACGGCGCTCCTTCAATTCAAATGACTCTATGGATCAACCGTTTGGTTTTGCTTGCCGGCCCGAACGGCATTAAGCAGTCGCCGCAGTCGATCCCTCACCCGAATTCATCGCGGCCTCCGGAAATGCACAGCCTCAAGCGGTTCATCCCCGCCTCTTTCGTCGTCCTGTGGGCGACCGGCTTCATCGGCGCGCGCTATGCCATGCCGTGGGCGGAGCCCTTTACGTTCCTGGCCGCGCGCTTTGTCCTGGCCGCAATCCTGCTTGTCGCTTTGATGGCCGCACTTGGTTCGAGCCGCGCCACCCGCGATGAGGCGCTGCACGCGACCGGTGCCGGCATCCTGATGCATGGCATCTATCTCGGCGGCGTGTTCTGGGCAATCCACCGGGGCATGCCCGCCGGACTTTCAGCCCTGATCGTCGGCCTGCAGCCGCTGATCACGGCAGTGCTCGCCGGCCGGCTTCTCGGCGAGGCCATCCTGCCGCGCCACTGGGCCGGTCTCGGCCTCGGGTTGATCGGCGTGGTGATCGTGCTTTGGCCGAAGCTCGGTGCGCTCGGCGGCGGCGTGACGGCCGAGACACTGGGCGCCTCGCTGGTCTCGGTACTCGGCATGAGCGCCGGCACCATCTGGCAGAAGCGCTTTGCTTCCGGCGGCGATCTGGTGGCTGCCACGTTCTGGCAATATGTCGGCGGCGCATCGGTGATGGCTCTGGCCTCGCTCGCCTTCGAGACCCGAACGGTCATCGTCAACGGCGAACTGATCTTCGCCATGGCCTGGCTCGTGCTGGTGCTATCGATCGGCGCCATCTTCCTGTTGATGGTGATGATCCGCGACGGCGAGATGTCGAAGGTCGCCTCGCTGTTTTACCTCGTGCCGGCTGTCACCGCGGTCATCGCCTGGGCATTGTTCGGTGAGCACTTGAGCCCGCTCCAGATCGCCGGCATGGCGATCGCGACGCTCGGCGTCGGGCTGGCGACGGCTCAGCCGCCGACGCGGGCACGCGCCTCTAAATAGCGGCTGATCGCGGCGTTGAGCTCGCCACCGAGGATGAAGATCGCTGAGACGATATAGAGGAACACGACGGCGATCATGATCGAGGCGAGGCCGGCATAGGTCGTCACATAGGACGAGAAATGATCGAGATAGGCGGCGAAGATGGTCGACCCGATGAGCCAGCCGACCAGCGTGAAGATGATGCCAGGCACGATCGAAACGAAGCGGCGCTTGCCGGCCGGCAACCAGAAATGCACGGCGAACAGGCCGCCGATGATGACTACCGAGGCGATGACGTAACGCCACAGCGTGATCGTGCCCATATAGGGTTTTATCCATTCGAAATGCGACTCGGCCAGCCGTGCCAGCAATGGCGCGAAGACCAGCAGCACGCTGATGGCCAAAAACCCGGCCGTCGCGATCAGCACGAAGATGATGCTCTGCACCCGCCGGTAGATGATGCCGCGCGTTTCCGAGACGCGATAGGCCCGGTTGAGCGAGGTGCGCAGCGCCTCGATGCCGTTCGAGGCGAAATATCCGGCAAGCACGATACCGTAGGTCAACAGGTCGCTGCGCCGGACGGTAAGCACGTTGAGCACCTCGCGCGCGATCGGTTTGGCGATCTGCTCGGGCCATGTGTCGAACACAAGGTGCACGGCGGTGTCGGCGAAAGCCTGCGCGCCGAAAAAACTCGCCAGCGTCGTGGCGAAGATCAGGAAAGGAAAAAGCGCCATCAGCGCGGTGATCGCCAGATGGCTGGCCATTGCCCAGCCGTCGTCGGTGTTGAAATGGCCGAGCGCGTCGTAGAGGACGCGTTTGAGGGCTACGATCTTCCGCAACAAGAACCGCGTTCCCTTCGATTGTCCCGACGCCGCGAATATGGGAAGGGTTTGCGGTAAATGACAACCCTAGGTCAAACCATCAGTCCTCCCGGAGAAGAGTTGCGCTCCATCATTGTCACAGGTGCCTCTTCCGGTATAGGCGCCTATTGCGCCCGAGCGCTGAAGGCGGAAGGCTGGCGGGTGTTCGCAACGGCCCGAAAGCCCGAAGATATCGCCGCGCTCGAGGCCGATGGCATCGAGGCCTTTTATCTGGACTACACCGAGCCCGGATCGATCGAGGCGCTGGTAGTGTCGGTGCTGGAACGGACCAGCGGCCGGCTCGATGCGCTCTTCAACAACGGCGCCTACGGGCAGCCCGGCGCCGTCGAGGACCTGCCGGTCGAGGCTTTACGGCAGCAGTTCGAAGCCAATGTCTTTGGCTGGCATGATCTCACTCGCCGCGTCGTACCGGTGATGCGCCGCCAGGGTCATGGCCGTCTCGTTCATTGCTCGTCGATCCTCGGCCTCGCGCCGGTGCCTTTCCGCGGCGCCTACTCGGCATCGAAGCACGCTATCGAAGGGCTGATGCTGTCCCTCTATCAAGAACTCCTGGGCAGCGGCATCAATGTTTCGCTGATCGAGCCGGGGCCGGTGAAATCGAAGATCGCCAGCAACAGCCTCGCATGGTTCCTGGCGAATATCGATCACGAGAATTCCGTTCATCGCCTCGCCTATGCGGCGCAACTCAAACGGCTGCGGGCCGGCGGCAGCACATCGCGGCTGAAGCCCGGGCCGGAGGTGGTTTATGCCGCCTTGCACCATGCGCTTCTGTCGCGGCGCCCACGCCCGCATTATGTGGTAACAGTGCCGGCCAGGATCGGCGCGATCCTTAAACGCATCCTGCCGTCATCGGTACTCTACCGTCTGCTCGCCAAACGCGCCTGAACGCAATCCAACCTGGAACACACCATGGCAACCGTCTTCAACATCCTCGCCGTTCTCGTCATGGTCGCCGTGGTGATCGTGCTGATCCGCGGCCTCATCAACATGATGCGCGGCGGCTCCAGCATGACCTCCAACAAACTGATGCAGACACGCGTGCTCTTGCAGTTCGTGGCCTTGGTGCTGATCATGCTGGCGGTGTATTTCACCCGTAAGTGACGCAGCAGCCGTCAGCCGGGAGGTAACCCGTGGTCAAGCTCAACAAGATCTACACCCGCACTGGCGACGATGGCACCACAGGCCTCGGCTCTGGCGAGCGGCGGCTGAAATCCGACCTTCGCATCGACGCCTACGGCACGGTCGACGAGGCCAATGCCTGCATCGGCATGGCCCGCATTCATACCGCGGCAGTAAATCCGGCGATCGATGCGATGCTCAACCGCATCCAGAACGACCTTTTCGACCTCGGCGCCGATCTGGCAGTCCCCGATAATGGCAAGCCGCTCGACTACGAGCCGTTGCGCATCATCGCCTCGCAGATCGACCGCATCGAACAGGATATCGATCTCCTCAACAAGGACCTTGAGCCGCTCAAATCCTTCGTGCTCAACGGCGGTACGCCGGCAGCGGCTGCCCTTCACCTCGCCCGCACGGTGGCCCGCCGCGCCGAGCGCATCATGGTGGCGCTGTCGCAAGACCCGGACGAGCACGTCAACCGCGAGGCGATAAGATACATCAACCGTGTCTCGGACTTTCTGTTCGTCGCCGCACGCGCGGTCAATGACAACGGAAATGCAGACGTGCTATGGGTTCCCGGCAAGAACCGCTGAATCTGCCGGAAGCGGGAGAGGCCCGATGTTTATCCCGCTTTACGACACCAACCGGCTGCGGCACATCAAGCTGCAATATGTGACGATCAGCCTGATCGCGCTCAACGTGCTGATCTACTTTGTCACCACACTGGGCGGCGAGGATTTCGCCAACGCCGCGGTGCTGGGCCTCGGTTTCATCCCGTCGGTTGTGCATGACAGCGTCGAGCTCGCTCCGCAATTTGTCGTCATTCCGGAGAGCCTGAGCTATCTGACCTATTCCTTCCTGCACGCGGATATCTTCCACCTCGGCGGCAACATGCTGTTCCTGTGGGTGTTCGGCGACAATGTCGAGGATGCACTCGGCCATGTCCGCTACCTCGTCTTCTACCTGCTTTGCGCCATCGCCGGCGCTTTCTTCCAAGGTCTGGTTGCCTGGGATTCGCCGGTGCCGCTGATTGGCGCGTCGGGCGCCATCGCCGGTGTGGTCGCCGCCTATCTGATCCTTTATCCGCGGGTGAAGGTATGGGTGCTGGTCTTCGCGCGCATCCCGTTGCGCATCCCGGCCTTCATCCCGCTGATCCTGTGGATCCTGTTCCAGATCTTCATGTTCGCCCAGGGGGGCGAGGATCAGGTTTCCTGGGCCTGCCATATCGGCGGCATCATCGCTGGAGCCGTGCTGGTGCTTGTCTTGCGCAGCCGCGGCGTACCGCTACTCGCCGGCGCAGACGAGGAGCCGGCCGTGGTCGCCGGTCCGGTGCCTGTAGCCGTGGAGCCGGCGCCAAGCGACCCACAACCTGCGCAGCCGGCGCCGCGCTGGGGCCGGGGGACCGTTTCCGGTCTGGACTGAACCGATTTGAGTGCTTCGCCGAGGATCCGAGTGCGCCCCGGATATTGACGCGCGGGGTCGCCGCAACTACGGAAGCGCCACCCTACTGGCGTGGCGAAGACCAGAATTCCGTCCGGAATGTCGGCTTTCGACAACTCTGAAGAGGTGCACGCTGCTATAGCGCGCCCGACGAGCGTGAAGAGACTATCGTGAAAGAGGTGACAGGCAAATGAAGATCCTTGTGCCCGTGAAGCGGGTTGTGGATGCGAACGTCAAGGTCCGGGTGAAGGCGGACGGTTCGGCGGTGGAACTCGCCAACGTCAAGATGGCGATGAACCCGTTCGACGAGATCGCGGTCGAAGAGGCGATCCGGCTGAAGGAAGCTGGCAAGGCCGAAGAGATCATCGTCGTGTCGATCGGGCCGCAGCAGGCGCAGGAGACCTTGCGCACGGCGCTCGCCATGGGCGCCGACCGCGCCATCCTGGTCAAGACCGACGAGCAGACTGAGCCGCTGGGCGTCGCCAAGGTGCTGAAGGGCGTCGTGGAGGCAGAACAGCCCGGCCTTGTCATTCTCGGCAAGCAGGCGATCGACGACGATTCCAACCAGACCGGCCAGATGCTGGCCGCACTTCTCGGCTGGGCGCAGGGCACCTTCGCCTCCAAGATCGTGCTCGACGGTGACAAGGCCACGGTGACGCGCGAGGTCGATGGCGGCCTGCAGACGCTGGAACTGAAGATGCCGGCGATCGTCACGGCCGATTTGCGGCTGAACCAGCCACGCTACGCGTCTCTGCCCAACATCATGAAGGCCAAGAAGAAGCCGCTCGACGAGAAGAGCCCTGCCGATTACGGCGCCGACGTCAAGCCGCGGCTTAAAGTGATCAAGACCGAGGAGCCGGGCGGCCGCAAGGCGGGCGTCAAGGTCAAGAGCGTCGCCGAACTGTTAGACAAGCTGAAAAACGAAGCCGGCGTGCTGTAAGGCCAGGAAGGGATAAAAAATGACAATTCTTCTGATTGCCGAACACGACAACGCTGCGCTTTCCGACCAGACCGCCAAGGCGCTTTCGGCGGCGCTGCAGATCGCTTCGGACGTGCATGTGCTGGTTGCCGGCAAAGGTGCCAAGCCGGCAGCGGACGCCGCCGCCAAGCTCAAGGGCGTCACCAAGGTGCTGCTCGCCGACGCCGACGAACTGACCGAGCGTCTCGCCGAACCGCTGGCGGCACTCGTCGTTTCGCTTGCTGAGCCATACGAGACGATCATCGCGCCGGCGACCTCGTCGGGCAAGAACGTCGCGCCCCGCGTGGCGGCGCTGCTCGATGTCGCCCAGATATCTGAAATCATCGAAGTCGTGTCGCCCGACACCTTCAAGCGGCCGATCTATGCCGGCAACGCCATCCAGACGGTGCAGTCCAGTGACGCCAAGAAGGTCATCACGGTGCGTACCGCTTCCTTCCAGGCAGCGCCCGAGGGCGGTTCCGCGCCGGTCGAGACGGTCCAGGCGGCGGCCAATCCCGGCCTGTCGAGCTTTGTCGAGAACAAGCTCTCCGAGACCGACCGTCCAGAGCTGACCTCGGCCAAGATCATCATCTCGGGCGGCCGTGCGCTGGGCTCCTCCGAGAAGTTCCAGGAGGTCATCCTGCCGGTCGCCGACAAGCTCGGTGCGGCGGTTGGCGCATCTCGCGCCGCCGTCGATGCCGGCTATGCGCCGAACGACTGGCAGGTCGGCCAGACCGGCAAGGTGGTAGCGCCCGACCTTTATATTGCCGTCGGCATCTCCGGTGCCATCCAGCACCTTGCCGGCATGAAGGATTCGAAGGTGATCGTTGCCATCAACAAGGACGAGGAAGCGCCGATCTTCCAGGTCGCCGACTACGGTCTCGTCGGCGATCTCTTCGTCATTCTGCCGGAACTGCAAAAGGCGCTTTGACGCCTTCTGCCAAAGCGTATTAAATTCTGAGGGGTGGGGTAGACGAAGTCGCCCCGCCCTTTTAGTTTGCACTGCACAAAAAACGGGCCGCAAAGGCCTCGACGGGATCGGGTAATGAGCAAGATCGAGACGATCGGCATCATCGGCGCGGGCCAGATGGGTGGCGGCATCGCCCATGTGTCGGCGCTGGCGGGCTATAAGGTGCTGGTTTACGATATTTCGCCCGACCGCATCGAAAAGGGCATCGCTACGATCAGCGGCAACATGGCCCGTCAGGTCGGCTCCGGCAAACTCGAGGAAAAGCTGCGCAATGAGGCGATGGCGCGCATTTCGTCGGCACCGGCCATGGCCGACCTTGCGGGCGCCGATCTGGTGATCGAAGCAGCGACCGAGGACGAGACGGTCAAGCGCAAGATCTATGCCCAGCTCTGCCCGCAGCTCAACCCCGAGGCCATCCTGGCGACGAACACGTCATCGATCTCGATCACACGGCTGGCTTCGCAGACCGACCGGCCGGAACGCTTCATCGGCATACATTTCATGAATCCGGTTCCGGTGATGAAGCTGGTCGAACTGGTGCGCGGCATCGCCACCGAGGACCAGACCTTCGAGGCGGCAAAAACCTATGTGAAGCAGCTCGACAAGACGATCACCGTCTCGGAGGATTTCCCGGCCTTCATCGTCAACCGCATCCTGCTGCCGATGATCAACGAGGCGATCTACACGCTCTATGAAGGTGTCGGCTCGGTCGACGCCATCGATACCGCCATGAAGCTCGGCGCCAACCATCCGATGGGGCCGCTGCAGCTTGCCGATTTCATCGGGCTCGATACCTGCCTGTCGATCATGCAGGTGCTGCATGACGGGCTGTCGGATTCGAAATACCGCCCCTGCCCGCTGCTGGTCAAATATGTCGAGGCCGGCTGGCTCGGCCGCAAGACCGGGCGCGGCTTCTACGACTATCGCGGCGAGCATCCCGTTCCGACACGCTGATCGCCTCGCTACCAGCGCACAAAAAGTCGTCCGCCGAGCGCCCCGAGCACGGCAAGGATGGCGACTGCGATCGTATACCAGGTGCCGACGAAAAGCGGCGAATCGTCGAAGCAATGCGCCGCATAGAAGGTCGCCGCCAGCCCGCCGGCAAGCAGGCCCGCGGCCGCACCGGCAAGCACCGGCCTTGTCGGCGCGCCATGGCGCAGCAACGCGAGAAAGACGGCAAGCGGGCCGATCCCGATCAACGGAATGAAGGTCAGGCAGATGACCATGTTCGTGCCGACCAGGCGCGTGCCCCAGTCGGACGCAGGCATGGCGAAGAGTTCGAGAATCACAGCCACAATCACCAGCAGCGGCGCGGCGACCATCCAGCGCACCGCCCGGCCGGTCGATGCACCGGGCGTCGACAGCCCACGCACCAGGACAAAGGCGCTGGCGGCAAGAGCAATCGTGAAGACGAATTTGGACAGGAACCGCATCGTGTGCATGGCGATCGCAATGTCGGGGCGCGGGCCGATCGTCAGCCAGAAAACCGCGGCCGCGATCACGATGGCCGCGCCGGCGGCAAGCCACCAGGCGGTGCCTAGCGGCAGCGCCTTGCTGCGGGCATCGGCGTCGAGCGCCTTGATGAAATCTTCGGTCCTCATGTTATTCCCGCCCCGCCCTGAACCGTTTGGCAATGGCGGCAAGCCCGCGGTGCAGTGACACCCGCACAGCCGTCTCGCTGATGCCGAATTTGGCCGCGGTCTCACCGATTGACCGGCCTTCGACCGATACGGCCGAGACGACGGAACGCTGTGCCGGCGACAGGCTGTCGAGCGCCCGGTTGACGTCGCGCTCGCTGACCGTCTCCGATTCCGGCTCGGCAAAGGTCTCGGCGATTTCGTCGATCTCGATCTCGATCCGCCGACCGCGCCGCCGGAACGCATCGATCAGCTTGAAGCGGGCTATTGCATAGACCCAAGGCAGCACCGGCGCATCATGGCGCCAGGTGTGTCGTTTCACATGAATGGCCAGCAAGGTTTCCTGCACGACATCCTCGGGATCCACCCCGCCCTGCACGATCTTGCGCCGGGCAAAGCCACGAACGAGCGCGGCGATCCGGTGCAGAAAGTCGGCATAGGCCCTTTCGTCTCCGGCGATCGCGGCCCGCAGCAGCCGTGAAAGCTCGGCTTCGTCCTTGCCGCTCACAAGAGTTCACTCCCCGATATTCGCGTCTCGGCGCTGATTTGTTACGGGGCCGGCGAAATAATGTCCAAGGCAAATTAGCTGAGCATCACGAAAGTTTGCTCCTTTTGAGCGATTGAGTGGGCCAGCAATGTTGACTGCACCAGTCAGGTATTGGTAGGTGCAGCGTGCCAAGCCAAAGACCATCGAAATCGAGGACGACGCCATGAAATATGCTCTTTCCGCCCTTGCCGGTGCGACAGCACTTGCAATCAGCCTGATCGCCGGCCCGGCAATAGCAGAGGACGAGGGCATCGTCGTCTACAACGCCCAGCACGAAAACCTGACCAAGGCCTGGGCGGAGGGATTTACCAAGGAAACCGGCATCAAGGTTACCGTCCGCAATGGCGGCGACAGCGATTTCTCCAATCAGATCGTTGCGGAAGGCACCGCTTCGCCCGCCGATGTATTCCTGACGGAGAATTCGCCGGCCATGGCATTGGTCGAGGCGGCCGGCCTGTTCGCACCGGTCGACACCGAGACGCTGGCCCAGGTTCCGCAGGAGTACCAGCCGGCGAGCGGCAAATGGGTCGGCGTTGCCGCGCGCAGCACCGTCTTTGCCTACAACAAGACCAAGCTGAGCGCCGACCAGCTGCCCAAATCGCTGCTCGATCTCGCCGATCCGAGCTGGAAGGGCCGCTGGGCCGCTTCGCCCTCCGGCGCCGATTTCCAGGCGATCGTCAGCGCGCTTCTGCAGCTCAAGGGTGAGGCGGCGACGGCCGAATGGCTGAAGGCGATGAAGGAGAATTTTACCGCCTATAAGGGCAACAGCACGGTGATGAAGGCGGTCAATGCCGGCGAGGTCGAAGGCGGCGTGATCTATCACTATTACTACTACGGCGATCAGGCCAAGACCGGCGAGAACAGCAAGAACGTCGAGTTGCACTATTTCAAGCATCAGGATCCCGGTGCTTTCGTCTCGATTTCCGGCGGCGGCGTGCTGGCCTCGAGCAAGCACCCGAAGGAAGCGCAGGCTTTCCTGAAATGGGTCACCGGCAATGGCGGCCAGGACGTGCTGAAAACAGGCGATTCGTTCGAATACGCAGTCGGCAAGGGCGCCGAGTCCAATCCGAAGCTGGTGCCGCTGGCCGATCTGCAGGCGCCGAAAGTCGACCCGACGACGCTGAACTCGAAAAAGGTGACCGACCTGATGACGGCGGCCGGCTTGCTTTAGCCGGCGTTCGTCCTAAAAGGGCAACCGACTGCGCTCCTGTGGGAATTCGCTTTCCACAGGAGCGCTCTGTTTTCAAGATGGCATTTGCCTATGACCACAAGCTACCCGCGAGATTATCCGCCGCCGATCGTTTCCGCCTCCGGGCGGAGCTGGCGCAACGTCTGATCTGATGCAATCCGCGATCGATCTCGCACGCCCAGGCTTGCCGGCCGACGCCACGGCCGTGCGGGCACGTCGTTGGTCGGTCTCATGGATTGCGTTGGCTGCCGTCTTTGTCTCGCTTTTCGCGCTGCTGCCGCTTGCCTTCATCGTCTGGGTGGCGGTGCAGACCGGCTGGGAAACGGTGGCGGCGCTGGTGTTCAGGCCGCGCGTCGGCGAACTTCTGGTCAACACCAGCCTGCTTGTGGTGTTGGCGGTGCCGATCTCGATCGTGCTGTCGGTCATGCTGGCCTGGCTGACCGAGCGCAGCGATCTGCCGGGTGCCCGCCTATGGGCCTGGCTGTCGGTGGCGCCGCTCGCCATTCCGGCCTTCGTCCACAGTTACGCCTGGGTCACCATGGTGCCCAGACTGCACGGCCTGTGGGCCGGCGTGCTTGTGTCGGTCATCGCCTATTTCCCCTTCCTTTATCTGCCGGTGGCGGCGGCATTGCGCCGGCTCGATCCCGCTCTCGAGGATGCAGCGGCAGCCCTTGGTCTCGGCCCGTGGCGTGTGTTCAGGCGTGTCGTGCTGCCGCAGCTCCGGCTCGCCATTTGCGGCGGCTCCCTGCTGGTCGGCCTGCATCTCCTGGCCGAATACGGGCTCTATGTCTTCATCCGCTTCGACACCTTCACCACCGCGATCGTCGACCAGTTTCAGTCGACCTTCAACGGTCCCGCCGCCAACATGCTGGCCGGCGTGCTGGTGACCTGCTGCCTTGTGCTGCTCGGGCTGGAGGTGCTGGTGCGCGGCGAGGAGCGCTATGCCCGCGTCGGTTCGGGTGCTGCGCGCCAGCAGCAGCGCACGGGCCTTGGGCGCGCCACCATTCCTTGCCTGCTGCTGCCTGCCATTACCACGCTGCTGGCGCTCGGCGTGCCGTTCGCCACTATCGGCCGCTGGCTCATGGCCGGCGGCGCCGATGTCTGGCGGCTCGACGAGATCGGCCTGGCGCTTGGCCAAACGCTGTTCCTAGCAATTGCCGGCGCGCTGCTCGCCACCGTCGCGGCAATGCCGATGGCGTGGATTTCGATCCGCGCGCCGGGGCGGCTGCAACGCGTCCTGGAGGGCTGCAACTATATCGTCGGCGCGTTGCCCGGCGTTGTCATCGCCCTGGCGCTGGTCACCATCGCCGTGCGTATCGCCATGCCGCTCTACCAGACCCTGTTCACCATCCTGGTCGCCTATGCGCTGATGTTCCTGCCGCGCGCCCTGATTAGCCTCAGGGCGTCGATCGCACAGGCGCCGGTCGAGCTCGAACGCGCCGCCTCCAGCCTCGGCCGGTCGCCGCTCAAGGCGCTGTGGTCGACGACCATCCGCCTGTCGGCGCCGGGCGCCGCAGCCGGCATGGCGTTGGTCGCGCTGGGTATCATGAACGAATTGACCGCAACCCAGATGCTGGCGCCCAACGGCACCCGCACGCTGGCCATGGCGTTCTGGTCCTATAGCGGCGAGATCGACTATGCGTCGGCGGCGCCTTATGCCCTGATCATGGTGGCGATGTCGCTGCCTTTGACCTGGTTGCTCTACGTCCAGTCGAAGCGGATGGCCGGGCGATGAGCTTTCTCGAGCTGAGCGGCATCCACAAGCACTACGGGCCGGTCGCAGCACTTGCCGGCGTCGACCTCAGCGTGGCCAGCGGCAGCCGTACGGCTGTCGTCGGGCCGTCCGGTTGCGGCAAGACCACCTTGCTGCGGCTGATCGCCGGCTTCGAGGCGCCGGACCAGGGCCGCATCGTGCTTGATGGCGAGGTGCTGGCCGAAGGCGACACGGCCGTGCCGGCGCATCGCCGCGGCATCGGGCTGGTGGCGCAGGACGGCGCTCTATTCCCGCATCTGAGCATCGCCGCCAATATCGGCTTCGGCATGGGGCGTCACGAGGAAAAGCGCAGTGAGCGCATCGCCGAGCTCGCCTATGTCGTCGGGCTGGACAAAGGTATCCTGAAGCGCCGTCCGCACGAACTCTCCGGTGGCCAGCAGCAGCGCGTCGCGCTCGCCCGCGCCATGGCCATGAAGCCGCGGCTGATGCTGCTCGACGAGCCGTTCTCGGCGCTCGACACCGGCCTGCGCGCCTCGATGCGCAAGGCCGTGGCCGAGCTCCTTGAAACCGCCGGCATCACCACCATCCTGGTCACCCACGACCAGGCCGAGGCGCTGTCATTCGCCAGCCAGGTCGCGGTGATGCGCGACGGCAAATTCTCGCAGGTCGGCACGCCGCGCGAGCTCTATTTCAAGCCGAAGGACAGGATGGTCGCCGAGTTCCTTGGCGACGCCATCGTCCTGCCGGCAAGGATCGCCGATGGCTTCGCCATCTCGCCGCTCGGCCGCATCGCTGTCGACAGCTCGGAGCGGCGCGACGTCGCCCGCATCATGCTGCGGCCGGAGCAGGTGTTGCTGAAACGCACATCGCGTGAAGGCATGTCCGGCACGCCGGACATGCTGTTCGGCGAGGTGACGGAATCGGAGTTCGCCGGCTCGATGTGCACCATCGCGGTGCGTCTGTTGAACAGCCCCGATCCGCCCGACGCCGCCGCCATCGGCAATACGCCGTTGATCCTGCGCAAGCCGGGCATGGACGCGCCGGCGATCGGCGAGATCGTCCGGCTGACCGTGTCGGGCAAGGCGCATGTGTTTGCCTGAACGGTTTTGCGCAAGGCCGACTTCAATCGACCCGTTTGCCCGCCTGATCGAACCAATGCAGCTTTTCGGACCTAGCCACGACGCGCAATTGGTCGCCTGGCTTGGCGCTGGCGCGGCCTGAGACGCGCACCACGATGCGGCTGCCGGCTGCCACGCAATGGAGAAAGCTTTCGGCACCGACCGGTTCGACCGCTTCCACTGTTGCCGGCAGCGCGAGCGCGCCGGCCGGCGCCTCTGCCGCGAAGGTGATATCGGCGTCCTCCGGACGAAAGCCTAGTGTCACTGCCTTGCCCTGTCGAGGCGCCAAGCCAATCACAGTACCGTCCGCCAATACCGAGCTTGGGGAGGCCCCTGTGAGCGCCAGCAGATTCATCGGCGGTGCGCCTATGAACGAAGCGACGAAGGTCGAGGCCGGTTTCTCGTACACATCAAGCGGCGCGCCGGTCTGCTCGACCAGGCCGGCGTTCATGACGACGAGGATGTCGGCCAGCGTCATCGCCTCAAGCTGGTCGTGCGTGACATAAACCGAGGTGACGCCAAGCGAGCGCTGCAGATTCTTGATCTCGATGCGCATCTGCCCGCGCAATTTCGCATCGAGGTTGGACAGCGGTTCGTCGAACAGGAAGACCTTCGGGTTGCGCACGATGGCGCGACCCATGGCGACGCGCTGGCGCTGACCGCCGGAAAGCTCGCGCGGGCGCCGGTCGAGCAGCGCCGAAAGCTCCAGCACCTTGGCAGTCGAGCGTACCCTGCTGTCGATCTCGTCATTCGGCGTGCCGCGGTTGCGCAGGCCATAGGCCATGTTGTCATAGACCTTCATATGTGGGTAGAGCGCGTAGTTCTGGAACACCATGGCGATGTCGCGCTCGGTCGGGCCAATGGCGTTGACCACCTTGCCGTCGATGGCGACTGTACCGGCAGAAATCGTCTCCAGCCCGGCGATCATCCTCAGCAGCGTAGACTTGCCGCAGCCGGAGGGGCCGACCAGCACGCAAAGCTCCTTGTCGGGAATGGCGATGGAAACGCCCTTCACGGCCTCGACGCCGCTGGGATAGATTTTCCTGACATCCTTCAGATCCACGGTCGCCATCGGCTTCTCACTTTTCGGATTCGACCAGACCGCGCACGAACCAGCGTTGCATCAGCACGACCACCAGGATCGGCGGCACGATGGCCAGCATTGCCGTGACCATCACCAGGTGCCATTGGGTGTCGGCATCGGCGAAGGAAACCATCTTTCTCAGCGCGATGACGATGGTATTCATGTCGTTGCTGTTGGTGACGAGCAGCGGCCAAAGATACTGCGTCCAGCCATAGATGAAGAGGATCACGAACAGCGCGGCGATGTTTGTCCGCGACAGCGGCACCAGAATATCGAAAAAGAAGCGCCATGGCCCGGCACCGTCGACACGCGCCGCCTCGACCAATTCGCCCGGTATGGTCATGAAGAACTGGCGAAACAGCAGCGTTGCGGTGGCTGAGGCGATCAGCGGGACGATCAGGCCGGCATAGGTGTCGATCATGCCGAGATCGACCATCACCTTGTAGGTCGGCAGGATGCGCACCTCGACTGGAAGCATCAAGGTGATGAAGATCAGCCAGAAGAAGGTCATGCGCAGCGGAAAGCGAAAGAACACGATCGCGTAGGCCGACAGGATCGAGATGAAGATCTTTCCCACCGCAACGCCGAGCGCCATGATCGTGGTGTTGAGGAGCAGCCTGCCGACGCTGACCCCGCCGATACGACCGATGCCGCCGAACAGCGCCTCGCTGTAATTGTTCCATAGCTGGCCGCCGGGCAAGAGCGGCAGGGGCGGCCTGAGGATCGTTTGCAGCGTGTGCGTCGAGGCAACGAAGGTGTAGTAGATCGGAAAAGCCACGATCAATATGCCGAGGATGAGCACGGCATGGGCGATGAAGGTGCGGAGCGGGGACTGGCCGATCATCGCTACCCTCAGCCGTAATGGACTTTGCGTTCCACATAGCGGAACTGGATCGCTGTGAGCGCAATGACGATGGCCATCAGGATGACCGACTGCGCCGCCGAATCGCCCAGGATCAGATTGACGAAGCCGTCATTGTAGACCTTGTAGACCAGCGTCTCGGTCGTCTTGCCCGGCCCGCCGCCGGTGACGGCATGAACGATGCCGAACGTGTCGAACAGGGCATAGACGGTGTTGACGACCAGCAGGAAAAAGGTTGTCGGCGCAAGCAGCGGGAAGACGATGGTCCAGAAGCGCTTGGTTTCGCCGGCGCCGTCCATGGCCGCCGCTTCGATCAGCGTTTTCGGCACCGCCTGCAGGCCGGCGACGAAGAACAGGAAGTTGTAGCTGATCTGCTTCCAGGCAGCAGCCGACACCAGCAGGATCATGGCGTGGGTGCCGTTGAGCAGCGGGTCCCATACGATGCCGAGGCTTCTCAGCAAATAGGCCAACGAGCCGATCGAGGGATTGAACAGGAAAAGCCAAAGCATGCCGGCAATCGCCGGCGCCACGGCGTAAGGCCATATCAGCAGTGTGCGGTAGAGGCCTTTGCCGCGCACGGCCTTCTCGGCCATGACCGCGAGCAGCAGGGCCACAACCATGGCAACGATCGCGGTCGCAAGAGAGAACACTACTGTGACCTTGATCGAGTTGAGGTAGGCCGGATCGGCCAGCACCTTCCGGAAATTGGCAAACCAGACGAACCTGCTCTTCAGCCCGAACGGGTCTTGCCTGAGCATCGACTGGTAAAGCGCCTGACCGGCCGGCCAGTAGAAGAAAACCAGGGTGATGGCGAGTTGTGGCGCCACCAGCAGGTAGGGCAGGATCTTGTTGGGAAAGACGACGCGTGGAGACAGGCTGATTTCCCTCGCTATCCAGGTATCGCCCACGCGAGCTCGCGTGGGCGATATTCCAACCGACTAACCGAGATAATCCCGTCAGTTCTCCAGCGCTTCCTTGATCGCCGCGTTGCCGCGCGCAACCGCATTGTCGAGTGCCTGCTGGGCGGTTTGCTGGCCGGCCAGCATCTTCTCCAGCTCCTCGTTCTGGATATCGCGCACCTGCGGCAGATTCGGCAGGCGCACGCCCTTCGAATTGTCGGTCGGCGACTTGCCGATCATCTGCAGGATGGGTGTCTCGCGGCCGGGGTTCTTGTCATAGAAGCCTGATTTCTTCGTCGCCTCATACGCGGCGAGCGTCACAGGCAGGTATCCCGACTTCTGGTGCAGATATTCCTGCACATCGGTCTTGGACAGATAGGCAAAGAAGGCGGCGACACCCTTGTATTCCTCGTCCGACTTGTTGCCGAACACCCAGAGGCTGGCACCGCCCGGCGTCGTGTTCTGCGGGGCACCCTTGGCGTCACTGTCGTAAGGAAGCTGGCCGATGCCATAGTTCATGCCGGACTTGACGATATCGCCGAGGCCGCCCGACGATTCGGTGAAGATGCCGCATTCGCCGGCGAGGAATATCTGCTTGGCTTCGGAGGTGCGTCCGCCATATTTGAATGTGCCGTCCTTGGCCAGGTCAGCGAGCGCCTGGAAGTGGTTGACGAAAATCGGCGCATTGATCTTGAGTTCGACATCACCGCCGGCCAGGCCATTCTGCTGGGTGGCCCAAGGCACGTCATTCCACCCCGCGAAATTCTCCAGGTGGATCCAGGTCAGCCAGGTCGAGGTATAGCCGCAAGGGGAGGCGCCGCTCGTCTTGATCTTCTTGGCAGCTTCCCACACCTCGTTCCACGTCTTGGGCGGATTGTTCACGTCGAGGCCTGCCTTCTGGAAGATGTCCTTGTTGTAGTAGAGGATCGGCGAGGAAGAGTTGTAGGGGAACGATAGCATGGTGCCGTCCGGCTTCGAATAATAGCCGACGATGCCGGGCAGATACTGGCTCTTGTCGAAAGTCATCCCGGCGCCGGTCATCACATCGGCCACCGGCTTTATCGCACCCTCGGCCGCCATCATCACGCCGGTGCCGACGTCGAACACCTGGAGGATATCGGGCGCTTGCCCGGCACGAAAGGCAGCGATGCCGGCATTCAGCGTCTCCGGATAGGTGCCCTTGAACACCGGAACGAGCTCATAGTCGCTCTGGCTGGCGTTGAAATCCTTGGAGATCTTGGCGACGACCTCGGCGTTGGCGCCGGTCATGGCGTGCCACCAGCTGATCTGCGTGACGGCGAAGGCGGAGGTGGTGGAAAGCAGGGTCACGGTCGCGGCGATACCGGCCGCAAAGCCGAAGAACTTCATGTTTCATCTCCCGTTTGTCATTGGCGAAAGGGGCACTTCCGCAAAGCCAATATGTGGCGCTGATGACAATCGGACAACGGTTTTATTGCGGATCAATGAACATCATTCCTTCCTAAAGTGCACTCGCTACCGAAACCGGGCGCCAGAAATCACATCACCGTCTTTTCGGCGCAGCGGCGCGTCGGTTTTCCCCCGAAAAGACCCGCCTCATGGCCCGCGGGTTAACCATTCGTTAAAATCTCCAAGAGCTAATCAGTCACACCTCCCCTGTTAGTTTTGGCAGACCGAGTGAACCAGGATGCTGACGGTCTATAATTGTATTGTAAGTCAGCACGATCCGAGACTGGTTGCGCTTGCCGCACTCGTCTGTGGAATTTCTTGCTTCTCAGCGGTTAATCTCCTTAAGCATGTCGGCCGATCGACCGAGCGAAACCGGCTTGTCTGGCTGATGATCGCCGCGGCCTCGACCGGGTTCGGCATATGGGCGACGCATTTCATCGCCATGACCGCGTTTACGCCGGGAATCCCGAACGCATACAATCCGGGATTATCCGCCTTTTCGCTTGCCGCCGCCGTTATCATGACCGCGCTTGGGATGTGGGTCGCCACCTTGCGCCGCGGCATCGACCATTTCCTCGTCGGTGGCGCCATTCTGGGCGGCGCCATCGCGACGATGCACTACATCGGCATGGCAGCTTTCGAGGTCGAAGGCCGGGTCGTATGGAACCTGCTCCTTGTCGCGATATCGCTTCTGGCCGGCGTGACCCTCGCGGCACTGGCGCTCCTTGTCGTCTTGCGCCGTCCGTCAGCGCTCGCGACTTTCGGCGGCGCCGCGCTTTTGACGCTGGCGATTTGCAGCTTGCATTTCATCGCGATGGCCGCGGTGTCGATCATTCCGGACTCCTCGATTGAAATATCCGAACATTCCATCGAGCCCATTTCCCAGGCCTTTGCCGCAGCGGTCGCCAGCCTGATAATCCTTGTGCTATCGGGTGCCGCGCTATGGATCGACCTGCGCTTTCGCCGCCAGAAGCTCGAGGCCGATCGCATGCACGATCTCGCCAATGCGGCGGTGGAAGGTCTGATCGTTTGCGATGGCACCCGCATTGTCAGCGCCAATGACAGTATGGCGAAGCTGACCGGAACAGCGACAGCCACCCTGAACACGATGCAATTCGGCGAGCTTTTCGACGGACAGAGCGCAGCCGATATGTCCGGCTTCGGCGAACAGGCGCAGGAAGCGAAGTTAAGAGGCAGCGACGGGGCGAGAATTCCTGTCGAGCTGATCGCCAGGAAAATAACCTACTGCGGCAGGCCTCATACGGTGCTTGCCGTTCGCGACATCCGTGAGCGCAAGAAGGCAGAACAAGAGATCCTCCGCCTCGCGCATTTCGATCCGCTTACCGGGCTTGCCAATCGGCGGAGCTTTTCTTCCCGGCTGGAAGCAGAATTCGCCTCGATGGATCGTGGCGGCAAGGATGGACATCTGGCGCTCCTGCTGCTTGACCTTGACCGGTTCAAGCAAGTCAACGACCTCTATGGCCACGGGGCCGGCGATGCTATGCTGCAGAAGCTGGCGCACTGCATTTCCGGCATCCCGCGCCACGGACAGATGCTCGCGCGTCTCGGCGGCGATGAATTTGCCATCATAGCTCCGAACCTCCCCGACCCCCTGGCCGCAGGCCGGATAGCCGAGGACTTGCTGGCGGCGATCCGGGAGGAAAACAGGGTTTCGGTCGGCTCCGGCCTCGTCTCGGCCAGCATCGGCATCGCCTTCTTTCCGCTGGATGCCGAAGACCAGGCCGGCCTGATCAGCCATGCCGACACGGCACTCCATCGCGCCAAAACCGAAGGCAGGGACACTTATCGGTTTTTCGAGATAGCCATGGGCACCGCGGCCCGCGACAAGCGCGTGATGGAGCATGAATTGCGCCAGGCGATCGCCCGCAAGGAGTTCCACCTCGTCTATCAGCCGCAGAAGGAGATCCGCGGCGGCAGGATGATCGGCTTCGAAGCCCTGGTCCGTTGGCAGCACCCTGAGCGGGGTGACATTTCTCCGGCCGTTTTCATCCCCGTGGCCGAGGACAGTGGCGCTATCGCGCAGATAGGCGACTGGGTGCTGACGACGGCTTGTAACGATGCTGCTCGCTGGACAAACCCGCTGATGGTCGCCGTCAACGTCTCCGCCGTGCAACTTCACAATCCGAACTTCAGCCGCAAGGTGCACGACGCATTGACGAGATCCGGCCTGGCCCCCGGCAGGCTCGAACTGGAGATCACCGAAACGGCCCTGGTGAAGGACATGCCGCGCGCGCTGGCAACCTTGAGGCAGGTCAAGGCGCTTGGCGTGCATGTGGCGATGGACGATTTTGGCACCGGCTATTCTTCGCTGTCCAACCTCAGCGCCTTTCCCTTCGACAAGATCAAGATCGACGGGTCGTTCATCAAATCGGTCGACAAGAACGCCCAGTTCGCGGCGATCGTTCGCGCCGTGCTGGGGCTTGGACGCGGTCTCGGCCTACCGGTTCTGGCAGAAGGCATCGAGACGCCGGGTGAATTGCAGTTCCTGGACGCCGAGGCTTGCGAGATCGGGCAAGGCTACTACCTCGGCAAACCGGCTCCGATCGAGACATTCGGGGAACTGACGGGCGTGGCCGCTCCGGCAATCCGCACCGCCAGCCGACGCGGCGCAAGCATTGCCGTGCTCAAGCCGCGCCTGCGCACGGTCTGAGCCTATCCCGGCTGAAGCGCCGCCTCGACCAGACGCTTGGCATCCGGCCCCGACCATTCGGCCGGGCCATTCATATGGGCGATCAGGCAGCCTTGCCCATCGATCAGCATGGTGACCGGCAGACCGAGCGCCAGGCCGCGCGTCTTGACGTCGTTGAACAGCGCCATCGTGGCATCGCGATAGTAGCCGAGCGACTTGACGCCGGTGTCCTCCAGGAACTTCTTCGGTTTGGCATCGTCGCCGGCATCGACGTTGACGGCAACAACCTGAAACGCATCGCTGCCCATCTCCTTCTGCAGCGCATCGAGCGCCGGCATTTCGGCGCGGCAAGGTGCGCACCATGTCGCCCACAGATTGAGCAGCACCGTCTTGCCGGCATGATCGGCGATCGTCGTCGGCTTGCCGTCGGGGCCGTTGAAGGCAAGGCTTTTCAGCGATTGCGGCGGATCCGCCGGCAAAAGCGCGGCAACCTGGCCGGTGGCAGCGGCGGCGATCTTCTTGGCACGGTCGGTCTTGGCGGCGCAGGCGACGTCGTCCTTGCCGCCGCCGGCGGCCACTTGCGCGAGCGCCTTGTTGCCAGAACTGCTTTCCCTGACATATACCGCGACCGCGCCGGCCAGCACGCCCGCAACCAAAGCGGCGAGGATGAGACGCAAAGCCGGGAAAAATCTATTGCCGTCTGCCATTTTTGAAAAACTGCTCCGGAGCACGGGTTATAGCGATGAACGACAAGAAGGCCAGCAACCAGATGTGGGGCGGACGTTTTGCCTCGGGTCCGGCCGCAATCATGGAAGCGATCAACGCGTCGATCTCGTTCGACCGCAAACTCTATGCGCAGGATATTCGCGGCTCGATCGCCCATAGCCAGATGCTGGCGCAAACGGGCATTATTTCGGCGGCCGATCAAGAAAAAATCGCTCACGGGCTGAACACGATCCTCGCAGAGATCGAGGCCGGCACATTCGAGTTCTCGACCAGGCTGGAAGACATCCACATGAATGTCGAGGCCCGTCTGGCCGATTTGATCGGCCCCGCCGCCGGCCGCCTGCATACCGCCCGCTCGCGCAACGACCAGGTGGCGGTCGACCTCAGGCTGTGGGTCAAGGACGAATGCTTTCGTGTCGCCGAGGCGCTGAAGGGCCTGATCACGGCGTTCCTGGATCGGGCCGAGGAGCATGCGGCAACGGTGATGCCGGGCTTCACCCACATGCAGGCGGCGCAGCCGGTGACCTTCGGCCACCACTGCATGGCTTATGTCGAGATGTTTGCACGCGACCTGTCGCGTGTCCGCGACGCCATCGAGCGGATGGATGAAAGCCCGCTCGGCGCCGCCGCCCTTGCCGGCACCAGCTTTTCCATCGACCGGCACCAGACGGCGAAGGCGCTTGGCTTCCGCGAGCCGATGCGCAATTCGCTCGACAGTGTTTCGGACCGCGATTTCGCGCTCGAGTTCCTGGGCTTGGCGGCGATCTGCGCGACGCATCTGTCGCGGCTGGCCGAAGAGATCATCATCTGGTCGACGCCGCAATTCGGCTTCGTCAGGCTGTCGGATAGTTTCTCGACGGGTTCGTCGATCATGCCGCAGAAGAAGAATCCCGACGCCGCCGAACTGGTGCGCGGCAAGACCGGCCGCGTCACCGGGCATCTCGTCGGCCTGCTGACGGTGATGAAGGGCATGCCGCTGACCTATGGCAAGGACATGCAGGAAGACAAGGAATCCGTCTTCGACGCGGCCGAGACGCTCGACCTGATGCTGGCGGCAATGACCGGCATGGTGCGCGACATGACGGTGAACACTGCCGCGATGAAAAAGGC
The DNA here is from genome assembly GCF_040320005.1 of Mesorhizobium sp. M0816. Lineage (NCBI taxonomy): Bacteria > Pseudomonadati > Pseudomonadota > Alphaproteobacteria > Hyphomicrobiales > Phyllobacteriaceae > Mesorhizobium > Mesorhizobium sp. M0816. The sequence continues at coordinate 64,940 of NZ_JAMYOT010000016.1, forward strand.
GGCCGGCGCCGGCTATTCGACTGCGACCGACCTCGCCGACTGGTTGGTGCGCACGCTTGGGCTGCCGTTCCGCGAGGCGCACCATATCACTGGCCGGGCGGTGGCGCTGGCCGAGGACAGGAAGATCGGGCTTGACAGGCTTTCGCTGGAGGATCTGCAGTCCATTCACCCCGGTATCAGCGCCGACGTGTTTTCGGTTCTTGCCGTGCAGAATTCTGTAAAGAGCCGCACGAGCTTCGGCGGCACCGCGCCGTCCGAGGTGCGCAAGCAGATCCGCTACTGGAAAAAGCGGCTCGCCAAGGCGTAAGACGCGGGGTGCAATGGCCGCAAAACTCGGCTAGAAGCGGCTGCGGGCAACAGTTTCGGACGGATGGCACGATGACCGGAAGCAGGATTTTGGTGACGCTGACGCTGCTGGCGGCAATGGCCACCGTTGCGGCCTGCGGCAGGAAGGCTGCGCTCGACACGCCGTACGCGGCAGCCGTGCAGGCCCGCAAGGACGCCGAGAAGGCCAAGCAACCTTTGCCGCCGGAGCCGGAAAAACCTGTCGAGGACAAGAAATTCATCCTCGACCCGCTGCTCTGATTTCGGACCAATCTCGTGAACCATTTCGACTACCGCGACGGCGCGCTGCATGCCGAGGACGTGGCGATATCAGACATCGCCGCCAGCGTCGGCACGCCGTTCTACTGTTATTCGACGGCGACGCTGACCAGGCATTTTCGCGTCTTCACCGAGGCCTTTGCCCGGCTCGATGCTCTCGTCTGCTATGCCATGAAGGCGAATTCCAACCAGGCCGTGCTGAGGGTGCTGGCAAGGCTCGGCGCCGGCGCCGACGTGGTCTCGGAGGGCGAATTGCGCCGCGCTTTGGCGGCCGGCATCCCGGCAAGCAAGATCCTGTTTTCGGGCGTCGGCAAGACCGCGCGCGAAATGGATTTCGCACTCTCGGCCGGCATTCTCTGCTTCAACGTCGAATCCGAACCGGAGCTGGAGCTGCTGTCGGCCCGCGCCACCGCGCTGGGCAAGGTCGCGCCGATCTCGCTGCGCATCAATCCGGATGTCGACGCCAGGACGCACAAGAAGATTTCGACTGGGAAGGCCGAGAACAAGTTCGGCATTCCGTGGCAGCATGCGCGGAAGGTCTATGCGCGCGCGGCTGAGCTGCCGGGCATCAAGGTCACGGGCATAGACACCCATATCGGCAGCCAGATCACCGAATTGCAGCCCTTCGACGACGCCTTTGCGCTGCTGGTGGAACTGGTCGACGCCTTGCGCTCCGACGGTCATGCCATCGAGCACATCGATGTCGGCGGCGGCCTTGGCATTCCCTACCGCGTCGACAACAACCCGCCGCCTTTGCCCGATGCCTATGCCCGGATCGTCAGGAAGCATGTTGCCAAACTTGGGCTGAAAGTGATGTTCGAGCCAGGCCGGCTGATCGTCGGCAATGCCGGCATCCTGGTCTCGCAGGTGATCTTCGTGAAGGAGGGCGACGCCAAGAACTTCCTCGTCGTAGACGCCGCGATGAACGACCTGATCCGGCCGACGCTTTACGACGCTTTCCACGACATCAGGCCGGTGGCGCAGCAGCCGGCCGCTGCACCACGCATGAAGGTCGACGTCGTCGGCCCGGTTTGCGAGACCGGCGACTATCTCGGGCTCGACCGTGACCTACCCCGGCTGAAATCCGGCGACCTGATCGCTGTCTCCACCGCCGGCGCCTATGGCGCCGTTCAGGCCGGCACCTACAATACCAGGCTGCTGGTACCGGAAGTGCTGGTCGACGGCGACCGCTTCCACGTTGTGCGCCCGCGCCAGACCTATGACGAGCTGATCGGACTGGACTCGGTGCCGGACTGGTTGGAGTAGAACTCTGCAGCTACAGCCGGTGCTGAATGAGCGCCCTGGTCTCGGCGATTCTGTCCTCATTCCGGCGATAGAATATCCACTGCTTGATGCGCTTGCTGCGCAAAAGCCCTGCCTGGGTGAGCACGCGCATATGCTCGCTGAGCGTTGCCTGGGTGATCCCCAGCTTTTCCGCGATCAGCAGCGCGCAGACGCCGTCCTCGACCAGATCGCCGTCCGTCTGCGGCGGAAAATGCGCGCGCGGGTCCTTCAGCCAATCGAGGATCTGGAGCCTGCGCTCGTTGGCGATTGCTTTGAAGACATCGACCTCTTGCATTTAGGCACTTTGCCAAGTTACTAAGTAATGTCAACTCTGGGAGTGAAAGCATGCTGCACGGCCACACGATCACACGCGAGCGCATTGCGGCGATAGAACCCCGCATCCGGCCCTTCGTGCGCCACACGCCGGTGCTGCGCGTCGACATGGCCGATTTCGGCCGCCCGGCTCTGCCTGTCGACCTGAAGCTTGAGTGCTTGCAGCATTCCGGCTCGTTCAAGGCGCGTGGTGCGTTCACCAATCTCCTCGAACGGCCGGTTCCTGCGGCCGGCGTCGTCGCCGCGTCGGGCGGCAATCACGGCGCCGCCGTCGCCTACGCCGCCATGCGACTCGGCCACAAGGCGACCATCTTTGTTCCCGAAGTGAGCCCGCAGGCCAAGCTGGACCGCATCCGCGGCTACGGCGCCGAGCTGATCGTCGGCGGCGCCCGTTATGCCGAGGCGCTGGCCGCCAGCGAGAGCTTCGCCGAAAAATCCGGCGCGCTGCAGATCCACGCCTTCAACCAGGAGGAGACGCTGGTCGGGCAAGGCACGCTCGGCCTCGAGATCGAGGCTGACCTGCCGAAGCTCGACACCCTGCTGGTCGCCGTCGGCGGCGGCGGGCTGATCGGCGGCATCGCTGCCTGGTTTTCCGGCCGCATCAGGATAATCGCGGTCGAGCCGGAGGGTGCGCCGACGCTTCATCGCGCCTTCGAGGCGGGCCGACCCGTCGACGCGCCGGCTGAGGGCATCGCCGCCGATTCGCTCGCGCCAAAGCGTGTCGGCGAAATGATGTTTCCTATCGCCGAGGCATTCGTCGAGCGCTCGATCCTGGTCGGCGACGACGACATTATCGCCGCCCAGGCGGCGCTGTGGGACCGCGTGCGAATCATCTCCGAGCCGGGCGGTGCGGCCGCCTTCGCGGCGCTCCTGTCCGGCCGCTACGCACCGGCTGCAGGCGAGCGCGTTGCCGTACTGGTCTGCGGCGCAAACGCCAATCCGGCGAAATTCTGACAATATCCGGGGCATTATTGTTCACGTTTTGGGGAACCGCCTCGCCTTCGCCGTGTTTGTTGGTATCCTTAGGGCGATGTGCATCCGCTTGGACGCACGAAGTACGCGCTAAGATTTTAGGTCTTCGCATCGTGCTTCCCGAAAATCGACTTTTCGGGCCCATGCGATAGACTCGTGAGGCCTGGGCTATCCCGCCCGGCCAGGAAGGGCCGATGACACAACGACCCATTTTCACCAGCGATCGCAGTCTGGCCAGGCGCCTTGCCTTGAGCCGGCTGGGGACGCAGGTCTCGATAATCGTCGAACGCGGCTGGCCATTGCTGCTGCCACTGATCATCGTCGCCAGCCTGTTCCTCAGCATTTCGTGGCTCGGCCTGTTCCCATTTTTGCCCGATCTGGCGCGGATCGGTCTTATCACGGCATTCGGCGTCGCAGCGCTTGCCGCACTCTATCCACTGCGTTTCTTCCGCACGCCATCCAGTGCCGAGGTCGACCGCCGCATCGAGGCGGCCAACCGATTGCTGCACAGCCCGGTGCAGGTCCAGACCGATCGCCCGAGCGGCAAGGAAAGCATTTTTTCGCAAGCCCTGTGGCGCGAGCATCAGCGGCGCATGGCGGACCGGCTGGGCGAGCTTGGCGGCGACGTGCCGCGCACACGCGTGCCGGAACGCGACCCGTGGGCGCTGCGCGCCGTTGCCGCGCTTTTGTTGGTCACTGCCTTTGCCTTCTCCTTCGGGCCATCGGGCGGCAGGCTGAGCGACGGTTTTGTTGCCCGTGCCGCCCGCGACGTCGTGCCGCCGCGCATTGATGCCTGGGTGACGCCGCCGGCCTATACCGGCAGGCCGCCGGTATTCCTGAACGCCCCGGTCCTGGCCAACAACGCCACTCAAGCGCTGCCGACCTTCACGGTTCCGGAGGGCAGCGATGTGTCGCTGCGCGTCACCGGCGGTTCGGGCGAGGAAACGCTGAGCTACGCCGACACCGGCGGCAACACCCGCGCCATCGATCCGACAGGGCCGCAAGCCGCCAAGACTGAGGCAAGTCCGGCAACGCCTTCCACCGTGCGCCAGTTCAGCGGCAAGTTAACGGCCGACGGCACGCTGACGCTGCAGTCCAGCGACGGCGAGCTCGGCCGCTGGGCCTTCGCCATAATTCCCGACAAGCCGCCGCAGATCCGCTTTGTCGGCGAGCCGAAGCGCGCCGTCAACGGCGCCTTCGAACTCAACTACCAGATCGACGACGACTATGGCGCGGCCTCCGCCAAGGCGGTTTTCGCATTGGCCGATCCGCAAGTGCCCAACGCGCATCCGCTCTATGGCCCGCCGGAAATGCCGCTGACGTTGCCGCGCCGCGGCGGCAAGGCCAATGCCGCTAAGACGACGAAGGATCTGACCGACCATGTCTGGGCAGGTGGCAACGTCAAGCTGTCGCTTGTCGCCACCGACGGTGCCGGACACACGGCGACCAGCGAAACCAAGACGCTGGTGATGCCGGAGCGGCCATTCTCCAATCCGTTGGCACGGGCTGTGGTCGAGCAGCGCCGCATACTGGCGCTCGACGCCTATGCCAAGGACCGCGTGCTCGACCTGATGGATGCAATCACGCTCAGGCCGGAAGACACGTTCGACAACATGGCGCACTACCTCGCCATCATGAGCGCCCGCACCCGGCTGAAGATGGCCGACAGCGACGACCAGTTGCGCGACGAGGTCGCTTACCTCTGGGAGATCGCGCTCGGCATCGAGGAAGGCAATCTGTCGGCGGCCGAGAAGCGGCTGCGCCAGGCGCAGCAGGCGCTGCAGGATGCGATCAAGAACGGCGCCAGCGACCAAGAGATCGAGAAGGCGATGAAGGAACTGCGCGAGGCGATGAACCAGTTCCTGCAGGAATTCGCGGCGCGGGCGCAGCAGAATCCGAATGCGCCACAGATGCAGCAGAACGGTCAGGAACTGCGCCAGAGCGACATCGACCGCATGATGGACCAGATCGAGAACCTGGCGAAATCCGGCAATCGCGACCAGGCGCAGCAATTGCTGTCCGAGTTGCAGGACATGATGAACAATCTGCAGGCAGGCCGCCAGCAGCAAGGCGGCCAGCAAGACAGCGAGATGCGCCAGCAGATGGACAAGCTGGGCGAGATCATGCGGCGCCAGCAGGAGATGATGAACGACACTTTCCGTATGGACCAGATGCAGCGCGGCCAGCAACAGCGCGGGCAGAACCGCGACGAGCAGCTCGGCGAGAACGGTGAGCCAGGCCCGATGGGCGAAGAGGGCAAACCCGGCCCGGGTGACGACCGCGATCCGCTCGGCCGGCCGAAGCCGATGACGCCGCAGGAATTTGCTGATGCGCTGAAGCAATTGCAGGAAGGCCAGGGCAAGCTGCAGGGCGAGCTCGATCAATTGAGGAAGAGCCTCGAAGGCATGGGCCTCGACCCCAATGAGGGGTTTGGCGAGGCCGGCAAATCCATGGGCAATGCCGAACAGGCGCTCGGCGAGGGCGAAGGCGATCAGGCCGTCGGTCACCAGGGCCGCGCATTGGAAGCCTTGCGCAGGGGCGCCAAGGACATGATGAAGCAACTGCAGGCGATGCAAGGCGACCAGGGCGGCAACGGGCAGGGCGGACGCCAGCAGAATGCCGACCGTGACCCGCTCGGGCGGCCCCGCACCAGCGAGGGTCCCGATGACGGAAGTTCGGTGAGAGTGCCTGACGAGATCGATGTGCAGCGTGCCCGCCAGATCCTCGAAGCGATCCGCAAGCGGCTCGGCAACGCACTCAGCCCCGATATCGAGCGCAGCTATCTGGAGCGGTTGCTGGAGCTGAAGTAAGGCTGCCCCCCAATATTCGGAAGATCGCCGTGCGGTCCGTGGAGGCCGCCACCGCCGGACTGAGCGGCACTTTTAACGGTTGGTGAACGCCTCGCGGATCGCCTCTTCCATGCCGTCGATGGCCTCGCCGGAAGCGTTCGGATTGCGCCGCAGCACCACGTTCGAGGAATCGATGTCGCCGAACCCGTCGGCGGCCGTAAGCTCGCGGCAGCCGGCCGGGATGTTGCTGCGCGAGATCGGCGCAATCGCCAACCCGGAGGTGACGGCGAGCCGCAGGCCGCCATTGGTATCGCTGGTGTAGGCGACACGATAGGCGAGACCGCGCTGTTCCAGCGACTTTATAGCGAAATCCTTGCACCAACCGGCACGGTTGTAGAGCGCGATCGGCACCGGCCGCTCCTCATGCATGTGATGCAGCTCCGACGTCACCCATACGGTCGGGTCATGCATCAGCACCTCACCGCCGGACAGATCCTGCCATTCGAACACCACCGCCAGATCGAGCTCGCCGGCAGCGAGCGCCGCGATCTGCGCACCGGAATGCGCGTAGCGGACGGTGATGTCGACCTGAGGATGGCGCTTGGCAAAGGCGCCGAGTGCCCGCGACAGGATCGCGTGGCCATATTCCTCCGGGATACCGATGCGCACCGGCCCGCCAAGCGGCGCCGCGACCATCGATGCCGCCGTCTCGTCGAGCAGTGAAACGATGCGCCTGGCGTTGGCTATGAGTTCGCCGCCGCGCTGCGTCAACGCTACACCGCGCGACCCGCGCTCGAACAGGCTGTCGCCGATCATGCCTTCGAGCCTCTTCATCTGCATCGAGACCGCCGACTGGGTGCGGCCGGCCCGCTCCGCCGCTTTGGTGAAATTGCCGGTGTCGGCGACCGCCACGAAGGTGCGCAACAGGTCGCTGTCGAGATTGGGTCGCATGTGCCCGCCATAAGAAAATCTGATTGCTGGCATCATTCCAATTCGTTTGCAACATGTCAAACGGCGGACGATAGTCGCCTTACCCATTGGATATGCGGCCGGGAAATCGGCTGCGGACCAATCAAAAGTCCTCACTCGTACCCGCTGCCCGAAACGGTGGCGGGTTCTTTTTACCCGGATGCAGGCCTGCTTTCGGCCGCGCACGCGGGAGACAGGAGCGCCTATGCAGAATCGGCTTGTGCTCGGCATCCTCAGCCTCTGTCTCGGCGTGCTGGTCTTTTCGCTGCAGGACCCGCTGGTCAAGGCGGTGTCGAGCCACTATCCGGTCACCGAGGTGATGGCGATCCGCTCGATCGTCGCCCTGCCGATCCTGGTTTTCCTTGTCCACGCCGATGTCGGATTCCAGGCGATCCTGTCGAAGCGGTTCGGCATGCTGACGATGCGCGCCTTCATCCAGTTCACCTCCTACACGGCCTACTACCTGGCAATCGCCGCCCTGCCGCTGGCTGACGCGGTGGCGCTCTATTTCATGGCGCCGCTGTTCATCATGGCGTTGGCCGGCCCCTATCTCGGCGAACGCGTGTCCTGGCAGGCGCTCGCCACCGTCCTGGTCGGCATGCTCGGCGTGCTGGTGATGGTGCGCCCGGGCGCCGGCTTGTTCGACTGGGCAGCGCTGCTGTCGCTAGGTTCGGCTCTGCTCTACGGTTTCTCGCAGCTGATGGCACGCAAGATCGGCGACACCGAATCCTCGACTGTCATGGCTTTCTATCAGAACGGCGCTTATCTGATCGGCGCCGCATTTGTGGCGGCATTGTTTTGGCTGGCAGGCATTGACCACGCCGTGCATCCGAGTCTCGAATTCCTCGTCCGGCCATGGGTCTGGCCGGCGACGCCGGATCTCCTCAAGATGGGGGCATGCGGCTTCGTTGCCTCGGCCGGCATGATCCTGTTGTCGCAGGCCTACCGGCTGGCGCCCGCCAACAGCGTCGCCACCTTCGAATACACCGGTATCATCTGGTCGCCGCTATGGGGTTTTCTGTTCTTTGCCGAAGTGCCGCGACCAGCGACGGCGGCGGGCGCAGCCCTCATCATCGGCGCCGGCCTGTTTGCGCTCAATGCCAGCCGGCGCCTGAGCGGCGCGCCAGCCATTACGGCGACCTGCGACCCTGCCTGAAGGCGGTCGGCCTTGGGCTTTAGGCGAAGCAGGCGAGCGCCTGTTCGACGCGGGCGCGGATTTCAGCCAGCGTGAACGGCTTTTGCACGACGTCGAGAATAATGCCGTCCAATTCCTCGGCGCGCTCGCGCTGGTCGGCATAGCCGGTCATCAGCATGATCTTCATCGCCGGGAACAGCGCTGCTGCCGCCTTGGCCATCTCGATGCCGTCTATTTCCGGCATGCGGATGTCGGACAGCACAAGGTCATAGCTCCCTTGCGCCGCCCGGATCAGAGAAAGGCCATGTGCGCCGTCGGCGGCAACAGTGACATTATGCCCGGCGCGTTCGAGCGCGCGAGCGGCGAGAGTGCGGACGGATTCATCGTCCTCGACGATCAGGAGCTTTGCCATGGGCAGGATATTTGGCGGGGAAAAGTTGATGTTTCCTGAAGGCGCCAAGGGTCGATGAGGCCTTTTCAGAATTCGCTCCGCCAAGTCAGATAGCGTGGTTTTCGAGAACCGGAGCGGAGCGGACGTTCGAGTCCGAGAGCACCGGAAGCGCAGAAAACTGCGTCAGGTGGCCGCCGGAGTAGAATTATCAAAAGGCCTCAAGCGTCGCCCTTGACGATGCCGACGAAGGGCAATTCGCGAAACGCGTGGGCGACGTCCATGCCATAACCGACGACGAAATAATCGGGGCAGTCGAAGCCGACATAGTCGGCGTTGAGCGTGGTCTGGCGGCGCATGCGCTTGTCGAGCAGCACGGCGATGGCACAGCTCCTCGCGCCGCGCGACAGCATGAGGTCGCGGGTGAAACTCAGCGTCTTGCCGGATTCCAGAATGTCATCGATCAAAAGCACATCGCGACCGGCGACCTCGTTGTCGATGTCGCGCAGCACCCTCACCTCACCGCTGGTCGTGCCGGCGCCATAGCTGGAGATGAAGATGAACTCGACCTCCGGCGACAGGCCGACATCGTGCATGGCACGGATAAGATCGGCGGCGAAGATGAACGATCCCTTCAGCACCGAGATTACCAAAAGGTCGTGGTAGTCGTGCCCGGCGATCTCCTTGGCAAGTTCCAGGTTCCGCCGCGCGATGGCGGACGCCGAAAACAGGACTTCGATGTCCTTGCCGCGCACAACTGGCATTGGCTGCCCTCCCACAATGATCGCCTTGTAGGCGAAGCCGACCGAAAACGGTCTTCAACCTGTTTCTAGGCATGTCGAGCCGGCTGGCAAGGCCAAATCTTTCGCAGGGCGCCCGCGAACGGTCGGATGTCCCAGAGCGTCGCGAATCGTTTATCTGGTGACCTGTTGATTTTCTGGCGCCGCTCTAACGAACCAGCGCATGGCCGCCCGAAATCCAGAAGGCGGCAAAGGCGGCACCGACGCCGACAATCCAGAAGATCGGCCCACCATGCACCCACAACGGCCGTTCGACGGCGGTTTCGGGCTTGCGCAACATGTCCATGCCTTCGATCGAAGGCATGGAAATCATGCGCGCAGGCGGCGGCGCAAAGTCTGGACGTGTAAAATGGCGGGGCAGCACCTCATAATCGGCATCGATGACCTCGGCGGTCACGTCGCGCATGATGCGTTCCGGCTCGGCGGCCGGATCGGTCATGATTTCGCCGGAAACCGGGCGCGCGGTTCGATCCTCAGCCATCATGGCCCAACACTACCGCACCTGTTCGCTGTTCGTTTCTTTTGGGTAAACGGAAATGGTTAACGCTTCCCCACCGGAACCCCTGTGACTCGCTCGAAAAGCCCCCAAATTAACCGTCGGTTAACCATGCCGGCCGATGGTCTTTCCACAGAAAGGGCTGGCATCTTGCCGCCGAGAATTTCAGGTCGTCGAAAGTGATCCGCTTCGAAAATGTCGGCCTCCGCTATGGCATGGGTCCGGAGATTCTCCGCGACATCTCCTTGCACATTCCGAAGCGCTCCTTTCAGTTCCTGAGCGGACCTTCAGGCGCCGGCAAGACGACGTTGCTGCGGCTTTTGTTCATGTCGCTGAAGCCGACGCGCGGCCTGATCACCATTTTCGGCAAGGACCGCTCGCGCATCTCGCGTACCGAATTGCCGCATCTGAGACGACGCATCGGCGTGGTGTTCCAGGATTTTCGCCTGCTCGACCATATGACCACCTACGAGAACGTGGCGTTGCCGCTGCGCGTGCGCGGCCGCGAGGAGGCGACCTATCGCACCGACGTCACCGAGCTGCTGAAATGGGTCGGCCTCGGCGAGCGCATGCATGTGCTGCCGCCGGTGCTGTCTGGCGGCGAGAAGCAGCGCGCCGCCATCGCCCGGGCGTTGATCGAGCAGCCCGAGATCCTGCTCGCCGACGAGCCGACCGGCAATGTCGACCCGCCGCTGGCACGACGCTTGCTGCGGTTGTTCATCGAGCTCAACCGGCTGGGCACCGCCGTGGTGATCGCCACACACGACCTCGGCCTGATGGAACAGGTCGACGCACGGCGAATGATCCTGGCCGGCGGAAGGCTGGACATCTATGACTGAGCTCTCCGTCGAACATTTCGAGGGTCAGGACGCCGCGGCGGCAAAGCCCCGCGTCCAGCGCAAAATGGCGCCGATCGTGCCGGCGCAGAACATCGCCGGCCGGGCGCTGGTGCTGGTCATCGCCATCATGACGTTTCTGTCCTGCCTGACGTTTGGCGCCGTCACGCTGGTGCGTGACACCGCCTCCGTCTGGGAGAACCAGATCTCGCGCGAAGCGACAATCCAGATCAAGCCGGTCGACGGCCTCGACATGGAGGCCGCACTTGCGCTGGCCTCGCAGATCGCCGGCGAATTCCCTGGCGTGAAAAGCGCCCGGATCGTCGACCGCGAAGCGACGGCCCGGCTGCTCGAGCCTTGGCTGGGCTCGGGCCTGAACATCGATGAGCTGCCGGTGCCGCGCTTGATCATCATCACCATCGACGAGAATAGTCCGCCCGATTTCGCCGCACTGCGCGCGGCGATCACGCCGAAGCTGCCGAGTGCCTCGCTCGACGATCATCGCACCTGGGTCGACCGGCTGGTTGCCATGGCCCGCACCACGGTAACGATCGGTGTCGCAGTGCTGGCGCTGATGCTGTCGGCGACGGTGCTGACCGTTGTGTTCGCAACGCGCGGCGCCATGGCCGGCAATGGCCACATCATCGAGGTGCTGCATTTTGTCGGCGCCGAGGCGCGCTTCATCGCGCGCGAATTCCGCCGGCATTTTCTGGTCACCGGCATGAAGGGCGCCGCGGCAGGCGGCGGCGCGGCGATCCTGGTCTTCATCGTCTTCTCCTGGTGGTCGTCACGCAACATGGCAACGCCGCAGGCCGACCAGGCGACCGCCCTGTTCGGCAATTTCGCCATCGGCTCGGCGGGTTATCTCGGGGTCGCTGTCATGGTGCTGGTGATCGGCGCGCTGACGGCGGCAACCTCCCATTTCACCGTGGTTACCTATCTCAGCGACATCGACATTCGCCAGCCGGACGCCGGCTAAAGGAAAGATCGATCACGGATGAAAACGCATCGTCACGAAAATTGCATTTTTTTCCTACCAAAGGCCGTATTTCGGGATTAACCATTTCATGATGGACGTTCGGGACTCGACCGATACCGCTGGATGCATGCCAGTGCTGGTTGCGCGCCCGCCTGTATTCGCCGAGCCTGATGAATTTGCCAAGCCGGGTCAGTTCGCCAAACATGGGCGGCTGCTGGCAGCCCGCTCTTTGCGCATCTCGGCTCTCCTTCTGCTCGCCTTTATGGCGCTGTTTGTCGCCGGCTTCGGCTGGTTCGCCAATACCGTCAGCCGCCTGACTACGCCCGCCAATCCGGCAAGGGCCGACGCTATCATCGTGCTGACCGGCGGCCAGTCGCGCCTCGACGCTGCGATGGGCCTGCTTGCGTTAGGCAAGGGCGAGCGGCTGCTGATCAGCGGCGTCCATCCCTCCGCCAGCCGCCGCCAGCTTCAGGCCGCGACCGGCGGCGACAAGAGGCTGTTTTCCTGCTGCGTCGACATCGACCGCGCCGCGCTCGACACGATCGGCAATGCCGAGGAAAGTGCCAAATGGGTCGAGGACCATGCCTACGGCACGGTCATTCTCGTCACCAACAATTATCACATGCCGCGCAGCCTGCTGGAAATGGGCCGGCTGCTGCACGGCGCCAGGCTCGAACCCTATCCGGTGGTCAACACCAACCTCGAGAATGGCGGCTGGCTGACCAAGCCAGAAGCGCTACGCGTGCTGTTCACCGAATATAACAAATACCTGCTGGCGCTGGCGCGCGGCATCATGCCGGTGAAGCAATCGCCCAACGGCGTCACGCTGGCCGACGCCGCGGGCGGAAGCTGAACGGCACCGGCACTTTTATTCCCTAGCTGCTGCACCCGAGCGCAAGCGTGCGATCTCCTGTTCGAGCCGTTCGATGCGCTTGTCGCGTTCGCCCAGCGCCGCCGCCACGTCGGCCGCTTCGAAACGCTGCGGGATGTGCTGCGAGCAATTTGAATCCCAAGCCGAAACCGTAAACAGGATGACCTGCTCGGGTCGCGCCTTATAGTCTTGCGGCATCAGCTTTGCCGTCAGCTCGGCATCGCCCTCGACGACTTGCGCTTTGCCCCAGATCTTGATGCGCTGCCGGTGCGCATAATCGATCAGGAATAGGAAAGCCTGTGGGTTGTCGCTGAGGTTGCCCTGGGTGATGAACTGCCTGTTGCCGGAAAAATCGGCAAAGCCGATCGTCCGTTCGTCGAGCACCTTGAGGAAACCGGCAGGCCCGCCGCGATGCTGGATGTAAGGCTGCCCGTCCGCATTGGCGGTCGACAGAAAGACGCTGGTCTGCGCCTCGATGAAGGCGGCGAGATCGGGCGTGATTGCCGCCTGCCAGCCGCCACGCTCCTCGACACGGGCATAGGCCTGGCGCGAGCCCTTGCGCGCCTGAATCGCCTTCACCGTCGGGGTGAAAGCAACATCGCTGGTGTGAGCGTTCATGGAAGCCTCCTCAAGCGCCGAGCTGCGCTGCATTGCTAGTCAGGAAATAGGTCCTTCCATCTTCGAGATGCAGATGCCATATCTGCAATCTATCCTTCCGTTTTTCGGGAGGGCAACTTTTCGGGAGAGCTATGGATCGCCTCCAGTCCATGTCGCTTTTCGTTGCCGCGGCAGAGACAGGCAGCCTCTCGGCTGCCGGGCGCCGCTTCGGCATTCCGCTGACGACGGTCAGCCGCAAGGTTTCGGACCTGGAAAAGCACCTGAAGACACGGCTGTTGAACCGCTCGGCGCGGCAGCTGTCGCTGACCGATGCAGGCCACGCCTATCTCGCCGCCTGTCGTCGCATTCTCGATGAGGTCGGCGAGGCCGAGCGAATAGCCGCCGGCGAATACAATGCCCCGACCGGCGAACTGATCGTCACTGCGCCGATCGTCTTCGGCCGCCTGCATGTGCTGCCGGTCGTCACCAGCTTCCTCTCCGTCTATCCTGAGGTAGGTGTGCGGCTGACACTCGCCGACCGGATAACCCAGTTGGTCGAAGAGCACATCGACCTCGCCATCCGCATCGGCGAGCTTGCCGATTCGAGCCTGATCGCCACCCGCCTGGGTTCAATCCGCCGCGTCGTTTGCGCGAGCCCGGCCTATCTCGCCGAGCACGGCACGCCGAAAACGCCGCAAGAGCTTGCAGCGCACAGTGCCATCACCTTTGAAGGGCTCACCGCTGCCAGTTGGACCTTCGCCACCGGCAAGGCCGAATTCGCCGTGCCGGTCCGCTCCAGGCTACGGGTCAACACCGCTGAGGCAGCGATCGATGCGGCGATTGCCGGCGTCGGCGTGACGAGGCTGCTTTCCTACCAGATCGCCGCCGCAGTCCGGTCGGGTACGCTGCGCCCGGTGCTGCAAGAGTTTGAGCCCGACCCATGGCCGGTGAGCCTCGTCCATGCCGGCCAAGGGCTACTGCCGGTGAAGCTGCGCGCATTCCTCGACTTCGCCGCCCCGCGCCTGAGACAGCGCCTGCTGCAGGCCGCGTGGCAAACGTGAAGAAGACGGCCCATCGCAAGGCCGGGCCGATCGCCCGCCTCGCAGCGTTTCCTTTTTGCCGGCGCTTGGTGTAACCAACGCACACCTCCTCACCGGGCACATGCTGTATGCTGTATTTCCGCTCGCTGGCGTTCAATCTCGCCTTCTACCTCAATTTGATCGTCCAGATGATCCTCTGGACCCCGTATTATTTCCTGTCGCCACGCCATCGCGCCTGGTTCGTGCCGAAATTCTGGTCGCGCACCAGCATGTGGCTCTACGACAAGATCGCCGGCACCAGAAGTGAGATCACCGGCCAGGAAAACCTGCCTGAAGGCTCCTTCATCCTGGCGCCGAAGCACCAGTCCTTCTGGGACACGATCGCTTTCCTGCCGTATCTCGACGATCCCGTTTACATATTGAAACGGGAGCTGACCTGGATCCCGTTCTTCGGCTGGTACATTTTGAAGATGCGGATGATTCCTGTCGACCGCGGCAGCCGCTCGAAGGCATTGAAGACGGTGATCGCCGCGACCAAACAGGAATTGGCGCGCAATCCGCGCCAGCTGATCATCTATCCCGAGGGCACCCGCCGGGCGCCGGGCGACGAACCGGTCTACAAATACGGCATCGTCGAACTCTACGCGCAACTTGGCATTCCGGTGGTGCCGGTCGCTCACGTCGCCGGCCTCTATTGGCCGCGCCGCAAGTTCCTGCGCTATCCCGGCACGATCAAGGCGCGCTTCCTGCCACCGATCCCGCCCGGCCTCGGCAAGGACGAATTTATGCAACGGCTGATCGGCGAGACGGAGGCCGCCTGCGACCAGCTTCTCGTCGAGGCGGCGCAGACGCCGAACCCGCCGCCGATGCCGCCGACGGCAATGAAACGGCTTGGTGAGCTGGATGCGAAACCTGAATTGAAAGGCTGAAACAACGGCCTCAGATGCCACAAAGACTTATGGCAGGGCAGCCAGCGCGGCCGTCGCAACCAGCGTCACGGCAAACACCAGATTGATGATCCGCGACGCCAAGGGTTTGCGCAACAAACGTGCAAAAGCCGCGCCGGCGAGAAGCCACAAGAGATGAATGGCAACAATCATCAAGGCGAGGACCGCCAGCTTGGCTGAAATAGCAAGACCGCCGGTGCCGGAAGACGCGCCGGCAAACACGGCGGCAATCGCCACATAGGCTTTCGGATTGGCAACGGCCAGAAGGAACCCGCCCAGGAAAGTGGGAAGCGCCGCCCCACCAATGCGTGCCGCCAGTGGCGGCGTCGTCGCTATCTTGAACGCCAGATAGAGGATGTAGGCTGCTGACGCGACCGCCAACAGCGCTGCGAGCTTCGGCAGCGCGGTGAGAACGGCCATGATGCCCGTCGCCACCACCAAAAGCACGAGGACCGTCCCGACAACGATTCCCGAGGCATAACGGAGCGAATCGCGCAGGCCGAATGCGGCGCCGATCGCGGTGACACTTATCGTCGCCGGCCCCGGGCTGCCCATAACGATGGCCGATGCCAGCACAAGCGCCAGCAATTGCTGCCATAGCTGCTGATCGAGAAGACCCTGTCCGGCCATGCGACGTCCCTGCATCCTGCGACGATGCAGGGACGGTAGGGCAAGGCAGCGGCGCCGGTCTTGAACGATCGTGCGCGGCTATGCGCTGGCCTTGTCGAGCTCGGCGATATCGTCCGGGCTGAGCTGCAACGACGCGGCACGCACCAGGCTGTCGAGCTGGTCGAGCGTCGTCGCGCTGGCGATCGGAGCGGTGACGCCGGGCCGTGCCATGACCCAGGCAAGCGCCACTTCCGCTGGCTTGGCCGAATGTCTGGCTGAAACGGCATCGAGCGCTGAGAGAATGCGCATGCCGCGGGTGTTGAGATAGCCTTTCACACCGCCACCGCGCAGGCTTTTGCCGAGGTCGGCCTCGCTGCGGTACTTGCCGCTCAGAAACCCCTTGGCGAGGCTGAAATAGGTGATGACGCCGATGTCCTCGGCCGCGCACAGATCACGCAGCGGACCATCGAAGGACGAGCGGTCGTAAAGGTTGTATTCCGGCTGCAGCACCTCGTAGCGCGGCAGGCCGCGCAGGCTTGCTACGTCGAGTGCGGCCCGCAACTGGGCGGCGTCGAGGTTGGAAGCGCCGGCATAACGGATTTTGCCCTTGTCGAGCAGTTTCTGGTAGGCGCCGAGCGTTTCCTCATAGGGAGTGGCCGGATCAGGCCAGTGCGACAGATAGAGATCGATTGTATCGACCTGCAGCCGCTTCAGCGTGGCGTCGATGGCCTTTTCGATGTAGGCGGCGGACAGATCCCTCTTGCCCTGCCCCATATCCGAACCGACCTTGGTGATAACGACAACCTTGTCGCGGTTGCCGCGGCTTTTCATCCATTTGCCGATAATGGTTTCGGATTCGCCGCCCTCGTGGCCGGGAATCCAGCGCGAATAGGAATCGGCCGTGTCGATGGCGTTGAGGCCAGCGTCGACAAAGCGGTCGAGCAGGTCGAACGAGGTTTTCTCATCGGCGGTCCAGCCGAACACATTGCCGCCCAGAACCAATGGCGCGATGGATAGGTCGGTGCGACCGAGACGACGTTTCTGCAAGGCTGATCTCCATGGTGATTCATGCTGGGGCGGGTGGGAGCCGCCGACCGAGCTAACCTATGTCGCACCGTGGCAACGTCAAACGCATAGCCTCTTTTCCAGCCCGCCGGCGCTTCACAAAACCGCGACCCGCCGCGCCGTGTCGGGCTTCAAGACGCTGTCCCGAATTTCCAAACCAGTACCCTCTGAGGAAACAATCTGGCAAGTTTAGCACATAGATTGTCAAATCTGCCAATTCAGACCTTTGCCGGCCGGCCATAGGTTCCGCGGCGCCGACGCAAATCTCGGCACGGTCTGGCCAAGCCCGGACTGTTTGCCCCGGATCGTTTGTTGTGGAGACCGGAATGAAAGCAATTGTATTTGACGCCATCGGCTCGCCGCGCGACGTGCTCTATGTGGACGACCTGCCGATGCCGCGGATCGGCGACGGCGAAGTGCTGGTCAGGATGGTCTCGGCCTCGATCAATCCGGGCGACTTCCTGTTTATCCAGAACCTCTATCCCGAACCGAAGAAGCCGCATTTTCCCCGGCAGATCGCGGGAAACCATGGCGCCGGCATCGTCGAAGCCGTTGGCGCGGACGTTTTGCTGGAACCGGGCACGCTTGTCGCATTCAGCTATTATGGCAGTTGGGCCGAGTACGCGGCGATTCCCGCCGAATGGCTGATCCCGTTGCCTGCCGGCTATCCGGTCGAACGCGCCGGGCAGATGGTGAACCCCATTACCGCGTGGGATCTGCTGGTGGATTCCCGTGTGCGGCCTGGCCAGTGGCTGGCTGTCACGGCCGGCTATTCGTCGATTTCGACAATGGTGATGCAGTTCGCCCAACGACGCGGCATCAACGTCATCGCGCTTGTGCGGCGCTCGCACCAAAGCTTCGACCTGAAGACGCTTGGCGTCGGCGCCATTCTTGACCTTTCGGACTTGAAGACAAGTATCCGGGAAGCGGTGATGGATATCACCGGTGGCGCCGGATTGAACGGGATTATCGACAATGTCGGCGGACCTGTCAGCGGCGAATTGATCCGCACCCTGGCGCTCGGCGGGCAGATGGTGATCAATGGCGGCATGAGTGCCGAGCGCTTCGAGCTGCACAATTTCGATGTCTTGCTGAGCGGCGTCGAGATCAGGGCGAATATCTATCGCTATTTCTTTTCGCCGCTGGCCGAAGCCGACCGGCCTGTGCTACGCGAGATTATCGACACCTTCGGCCAGCCCGGCTTCCACGTTCCTGTCGGCGGTCTCCACCCGCTGACCGAGTTCAAGCTTGCCGTGGCAAACAGCCTGGATCGCGCCGATCTTGGAAAACAGATTTTCAGGATGTAGCCCGCTCACGACACCGAAGCTACGTCGCGACCCGTCTTGTCACGTCTTCCAGCCAGTGGTCGCTTATACCCAGTGCTTCGAGGTGCTCCAGCGTGCTGAGCACGTAATCCTCATTCCTCCCCGACTGGCCGACGGCGCCGCGGACGACGGCCGCCGCCTCGGCTGCGTCGAGCGCACCGGCATATTGCTCATGGCTGCGGTCCACGACATAGGCGACGGCGTCGACCGTCTCGCCCCCATCCGTTTTACCCTTGTCGAGGCGAACGCTGAGCACACGTTCGAGATAGACGTTGGTGACCAGCTCGCGTTCGCGCAGATAGGTAATGACCTCGTTGCGCAGCTCGCCTGGAACCCGGAACGCGAGCCCGATGCAGGAGCCGCCGCGGTCGAGGCCGAGCACCAGGCCCGGCCGTTCGCGCGTGCCGCGATGCACGAAAGAATAGACGCACAGCGAACGGCGGTAGCCATGCAGGCGGGCGCGCCGCGTCTCGACATGCGCGAATCCCGGTCGCCAGATCAGTGAGCCGTAGCCAAAAACCCAAAAATCGCCCATATCGCCAAGCCTGATTGTGACGAACCACCCACCGGTGGTGTTTCAGTCCGTCTACCTGTTGTTGCCGCAAGCGACAGCCCGCCCGTGCCACCCGCGTTAACGAAAGCCGCAGCATGACGTCAAGTGACGAGCGCCCGCCGCCCAGCCAACGTCGCCGCCTGTTGTGGCTTGCCGCTTTCATTCTCGTGCTGTTCGGCATCTACAGCGCGGGCTGGTTCTACCTGGCGGACCTGGTCGAGAGCGCGACCGACAAGGCGGTCGCCGATCTCGACGACAAAGGCATCAGGGCCGACTGCGCCAATCTCGCGGTCAGCGGCTATCCCTTCAGCTTCACCGTTTCCTGCGACAGCCTGGCTTACGAGGACGACAGCCGCAACGTCGCGGCATCGACAGGCAAGATCAACGCCGCCACGCAGATCACGCGGCTTCTGTCGCCTGCCGCCGAGCTCAGGGGGCCGCTCAGGACCTCAGTTCCCGGCATGACCCCGCTCTGGATCGACTGGGATGATCTGCGGGCCGACATGAAGCTGTCCTGGCCGCTGCCGAGGCGCCTCTCGCTGCAGACAGAAGGCCTGTCCGGCCAGACCGATCCGGCAGACGACACCGATCCCGTCTCGCTGTTCAGCGCCGGAACCGCCACGGGACAATTGCGCCCAAACGGCCCGGACATCGACTATGCCGGCAATTTCACCGATCTTGAAATCGACGCGGCGGCCATCGACGGGCGCGTCTTGCCGCCGCTGGACGGCAGCGGCGACCTGACGCTGAAGAACGGCGTGACACTGATCAAGGCAAATCCGAAGAGCCTTCGCGGCCAGGCCGCCGAAATCCACAAGCTCGATCTGTCGTCCGGAACCGCGCGCATCACCGTTTCCGGACCGCTGTCGGTCGATGACGACGGTCTCATAAATGCCGACCTGACAATCAGGCTCAATGATCCGAAGGCCGTGGCGGCAATCCTCGCCACCGCCATCCCCGAGCAGAAGAAACAGATCCAAACCGGCTTTGCCGGACTGGCGCTGCTCGGCAACCAGCCGTCGATGCCGCTGAAGATCGTCAGGGGCAAGGCCTCGCTCGGCTTCATCCCGCTCGGCAAGATCAAGCCGCTCGACTAGAGCAACTCCAGGAAAAGTGTGAAACGGTTTTCCGTCCGGAATTGCGCAAAAACAAAGAGATAGAGCGGTTCGGCGTTTCTGTGAAACGATGAACCGCTGTAAGCCAGGCTGGCCTGCGATCGGCCTGCCGCGGCTTATCCCTTCGGCGGGTGTTCGACTGCCTGGCGGCCGAAATCCGGTACGTCGATATCCTGGCCGGCCTCGATGATCGAGCGGCGGACGGCGCGGGTGCGGGTGAACAGGTCGAACAGTTTTTCGCCGTCGCCCCAGCGGATCGCCCGCTGCAGCGAGGACAGATCCTCGGAAAACCGCGCCAGCATTTCGAGAATGGCGTCCTTGTTGTGCAGGCAGACGTCGCGCCACATGGTCGGGTCGGACGCCGCGAGACGGGTGAAGTCGCGAAAGCCGGAAGCCGAGTATTTGATGACCTCGGACTTGGTCACCGACTCCAGATCGTCGGCGGTACCGACGATGTTGTAAGCGATGATATGCGGCAGGTGCGAAACGATGGCCAGCGTCATGTCGTGATGCTGCGGGTCCATCGTGTCGATGTTGGAGCCGCAGCGGCGCCAGAATTCCGAGAGCTTTTCCAGTGCTGCGGGATCGGTACCGGGCAGAGGCGTGAAAATGCACCAGCGGTTCTCGAACAGTTCGGCAAAACCGGCGTCCGGTCCCGATTTTTCGGTGCCGGCCAAAGGATGGCCGGGGATGAAGTGCACGCCATCAGGCACATGCGGCTGCATCTGCGCGATCACCGATGCCTTGGTCGAGCCGACATCGGTGAGGATGGCGCCCTTCTTCAGCGCCGGCGCGATCTCCGCGGCGACCGTGCCTGAAGAGCCGACCGGCACCGAAACGATAACCAGATCAGCATCGCGAACCGCCTCTTTCGCATCCGTCGTATAGGTGTCGCCAAGGCCGAGTTGGCTCGCCCGTGCCAGCGTCGCGTCGCTGCGCGTCGAAATCGCGACTTGGCCGGCGAGTCCCTCGCGGCGGATGACGCGGGCCAGCGACGAGCCGATCAGGCCGATGCCGACCAGCGCGATCTTTTCGAACATCGGTGAGGTCATGGTGTTCTAGCTTTTCAGGAATGTCGCGAGTGCTGCGACAACGCCGCGATTGGCCTCTTCGGTGCCGATGCTCATGCGCAGCGCGTTCGGAAAACCGTAGCCGGAAACGCGCCGCAATATGTAGCCGCGCGCACTGAGGTAGTCGTCGGCGGCCGCCGCCGAATGCTTTTTGTCCTCGGGAAAGTGGATGAGGATGAAATTGCCGACGCTCGGCGTCACCCGCAGCCCGAGCCCGCTTAATTGCTCGCTCAGCCAGGCCAGCCAGGTCTCGTTGTGCGCGACGCTGCGTTCGATGTGGGCACGGTCGCGGATCGCCGCGATGCCGGCCTCGATTGCCGTCGCATTGACGTTGAAGGGTCCCCGCACGCGGTTGATCGCGTCGATGACGTGCATTGGCGCATACATCCAGCCGATCCGCGCCCCGCCCAGGCCCAATTTGGAGAAAGTGCGGGTCATGACCACGTTTTCCGCGCTGCCCACCAACTCGACGCCGGCTTCATAATCGTTGCGCCGGACATATTCGGCGTAAGCTGCATCCAGCACCAGAAGCACGTTTCGCGGCAGGCCGGCATGCAGGCGGCGGACCTCCTGGAACGGCACGTAGGTGCCGGTTGGATTGTTTGGATTGGCAAGGAAGATGATCCGGGTAGCCGGCGTCACCGCGGCGAGGATCGCATCGATATCGGCGCGTTCATCGGTCTCCTTGACCGTCACCGGGACGGCACCGGCCGACTGTATGTAGATCTTGTAGACCATGAAGCCGTGTTCGGTGATGATGGCTTCGTCGCCGGGCGCGAGGTAGGTCTGCGCCAGCAGGCCCAGAATCTCGTCGGAGCCGTTGGAGCAGACGATGTTCGCCGGGTTGAGCCCGTGCACCTCGGCGATCGCTTCCCTCAGGCGCCTGGCGCTGCCGTCGGGATAGACCGCGAGCTTGTCGGCGACCGCGCGCGCGGCCTCTATCGCCTTTGGCGAAGGACCGAGCGGGTTCTCGTTCGCCGACAATTTATGGACCTTGGCGACACCTTCAGGCGCCGCGCTCTTGCCGGGCACATAGGCTTCGATGTCCATGATGCCGGCGCGGGGCCTTGGACGTGTCTGATCCGGTGTCTGGCTCATTTCATGAAATCCGTCGAGAGTGCCTCCATCCGGAAGCCGCAGCGGAAATACAAGCCGTGGCCCGGAATGTCGAGGGGCCGGCAATTCGGGATCAAGAACTTGCCGTTGACGAAGCCATGCGCGAGTCATAGAAGAACGGCTACAGTTCCGTGGTGATTTGGCCGGTCGGCTTGCAGCCACGTTAAACAACTTGCTAAAGGGCCGTTTGCATCTTGTAACCGGCTTTGCGAAGGCATGGCCGGTTTTTTGTTGCCCAGACCGGTGGACAACTGAAGGCCGGGCAAGGAGATGTGATGGTCGCTTTGCGCGCGCGAAAAACCAACAACGAGGCCGACCAGCCGTCGAGCCCGGTGTTGCGTTTCGGCGCCGACAAGCCGCTCAAGCTCGACGCCGGCACGCTGCTGTCGCCGTTCCAGATCGCCTACCAGACCTATGGCACGCTCAACGACGCGCGCTCCAACGCCATCCTCGTCTGCCATGCGCTGACCGGCGACCAGCATGTCGCCAACACCAATCCGGTGACCGGCAAGCCGGGCTGGTGGGAAGTGCTGATCGGTCCCGGCAAGATCATCGATACCGACCGTTTCTTCGTCATCTCGTCAAACGTCATCGGCGGCTGTCTCGGCTCCACCGGCCCCGCCTCGACCAATCCCGCCACCGCCAAGCCCTACGGGCTCGACCTGCCGATCATCACCATCCGCGACATGGTGCGGGCGCAGCTGATGCTGGTCGAGCATTTCGGCATCGAACAGCTGTTCAGCGTGCTTGGCGGCTCGATGGGCGGCATGCAGGTGCTGCAATGGGCCTCCAGCTATCCGGAGCGCGTCTTCTCGGCGCTGCCGATCGCCACCGGCGCCCGCCATTCCTCGCAGAACATCGCTTTCCACGAGGTCGGCAGGCAGGCGGTGATGGCCGACCCGGACTGGCATGGCGGCAAGTATTTCGAGCACAGCAAGCGGCCGGAAAAGGGGCTGGCGGTGGCGCGCATGGCCGCCCACATCACCTATCTGTCGGAAGCAGCGCTGCACCGCAAGTTCGGCCGCAACCTGCAGGACCGCGAAGCCCTGACCTTTGGTTTCGATGCCGACTTCCAGATCGAGAGCTATCTGCGCCATCAGGGCATGACCTTCGTCGATCGCTTCGATGCCAACTCCTATCTCTACATGACCCGGGCGATGGACTATTTCGATCTCGCCGCCGACCATGGCGGCCGGTTGGCCGATGCCTTCGCCGGCACCAAGACGCGCTTCTGCCTGGTTTCGTTCACCAGCGACTGGCTGTTCCCGACCGAGGAGAGCCGCTCGGTCGTGCACGCGCTGAACGCGGCCGGCGCTTCGGTCTCGTTCGTCGAGATCGAGACCGACCGCGGCCACGACGCCTTCCTGCTCGACGAACCGGAACTGTTCGCCGCCATCAAGGGCTTCATCGCCTCGGCCGCGCGGGCGAGAGGGCTCGGCGCATGACCCCGAAAAGTTGCGGATTGTTCGGATCAGGACCATGTGCCAGGCATCAGCGCATGACCCCGAAAAGTTGCAGGCTTTTCGGATCAGGGTCATGCGTCAGGCAAGAGGCGAACGCATGAGCGTCAACCGCGCCCAGCGCGTCGACCTCGAAGTCGTCGCCGATCTCATCCCGCCGCAGTCGCGGGTGCTGGATGTCGGTTCCGGCGACGGCCTGCTGCTCGAATTGCTGCAGGCGACCAAGAAGGTCGACGGTCGCGGCCTGGAACTGTCGCAGCGCGGCGTCAACGAATGCGTGGCGCGCGGCCTGTCGGTTATTCAAGGCGATGCCGACAAGGATCTCCAATTCTATCCCGACAAGGGTTTCGACTTCGTCGTTCTGTCGCAGACCTTGCAGGCGACCCGCAATCCGAAGCTGGTGCTCGACGAACTGCTCCGGATCGGCAACCGCGCCATCGTCTCATTCCCGAATTTCGGCCACTGGCGGGTGCGCCTTTCGCTGCTCTTCAACGGCCGCATGCCGGTGACCAAGGACCTGCCCTATTCCTGGTACGACACGCCCAACATCCATTTCTGCACCATTCGCGACTTCGTCAATCTGTGCGACGAGCTTGGCGCGACGGTGGAAAAGGCAACCGCGCTCGACGCCAACGGCCAGCGGATCGGCTTCTCCATGCCTTGGTGGTTCTGGAACTTTTTCGGCCAGCAAGCGGTATTCCTGCTGAAACGATAGGTTTGACAGGCAGAAGCAACGAACCTCAGACCTGCGCAAGAAACCATATTTTCAATTTTCAATCCAATGAAGTTGCCCGGCATTCTTTGTTGCTTTAACAGGTCTCAAACGGGTTGGTTTGGGGGAAGCAATGAAGACGTTAGTATTAGCAACAGCTTTGATGTCGGCCACTTTGATTTCCGGATGCACGACGTCGAAGACCGATTTCCAGAATGGACAAGTCGCGTTGAGCGGCAGCCCGGCGCTGAAACGGCAGGCGATCCAGCGGTGCATGACCAAATTCAAGATGCGGTTCGGCAAGGTTGAAAGGGCAAACCTCGCCGCGCTCATGAACGTCCCGGATGCCGGATTGGAACACACGTTCTGCACGCGATTGATGAACGGCTTCGCGAACGGGAGGATCAACTACTCGGATTACCTGGCTGCATTGTCGCATGGCGACATGTCCAACGCGATCAAGGTGCTGCAGGGGCGGTGAAGCTGCCGATGCAGACGCGATCCAAATTCGGTGCCGCCAGATAGATGGCGGCACCATAGACGCCGGTTGTACCCGATCATTCCCCCTATTCAAGCACGTCCGTGGCCTTGTGGGGGTGCTGGACGCCGTCGACGAAGACCACGTCGGACTGGGAATTGCCGGTGCGCAGCGGCAATATCTCCTGATAGGCGGGCGAGTCGTACCATGCACGTGCCTGCTGCCGGTTGGGAAACTCGATGACTATGAGATAGCCCGGCCAGGTGTTTTCAACGATTTCCACCTCGCCTCCGTGCACCACGAAGCGGCCGCCAAACGGTTCCAGCGTGGCATCGATCTTGTGCAGGTACTCGACGATCTGCGGCCCCGGCGTGACCTGGCGCATATGGGCGACGGCGTAGGCGGTCATGGCGTGTCTCCTTGTGGTCGAAGGCCGGACAACCGGCTTGATGGGAGCATTTTGCCGAGACGTAGTGCGCTGGTCGATTACCCCAGAGGTAATGACACTGAATACAAAAGCGACGCGCGGCTGCCGTCACCTGAAAGATATTTCCGCCTGGCACCGATGATTTCCACCCGCCTGCGCTGTCCTTATCGATGAGCGCGTCTGGATGGTCCGGCGGCCGGGAACGAGAGGTGATCCATGGGATCGTTGCAAAATCAGAATGTCGTCGTCGTCGGAGGCAGCCGTGGTGTCGGCCGCTCGATCGCGGAGGCCGCTCTCAAGGAGAAAGCGACGGTGCTGGCCGTCGCCCGCGGAAAACAGGCCCTGGCGCAATTTGCCTGGGAGGTCTCGGGCGTGAAGACGCTCGCGGTCGATGCTACGGTGGACTCCGCCCCGGATAAGGTCTTCGCCGCGCTTGAGCCGGACGTACTGGTGATCTGCGCAGGTGCGCTGGCCCCTTCTGCGCCGGTGCATGAACAGAACTGGAAGGCGTTCTCGGCAAATTGGGACACGGACGTCAAGGCGTCGTTCCTGTTTTGCCGGGCCGCTCTGCGGCGTCCGCTCAAACCGGGGACCCGGATCGTTCTGATCTCCAGCGGCGCGGCTTTGACCGGCGGACCACCGAACGCCGGCGGCTATGCCGGCGCAAAACGCATGCAGATGTTCCTGGCCGGTCATAGCCAGAAGGAGGCCGACCGGCTTGGCCTCGGCCTGCGCTTCATGGCGCTCGCGCCGATGCGCATCATGCCGGAAACCGGCGTGGGCAAAGCCGGCGTCGACAGCATAGCGGCCTATATGGGCATCCAGCCGGCGGACTTCATCGCCGCCATGACCGACATGCAAACGCCGGCCGATGTCGGACGGGCGGTGGTCGCACTCGCCACCGGCCAGCCGCAAGGCAGTTCCTTCATGGTGAGCGGTAGCGGGCTTGCCCCGGCCGCCTGAGGGGCGCGTAATGCAACGCTCGCTCGTAACCGCACAAGCCACATGACAGACGCTCAACCACCTCTGGAACCATCACGCCAGCCGATCCTCGATCGGCTGGCCTTCGAGAAGGTCACGGCCGCGCATCGCCGCGAGCTCAAGCTGCATTGTTATCGCATGATGGGTTCGCTGCACGAGGCCGACGACCTCGTCCAGGACGCGTTGCTTCGCGCCTGGCGCGCAAGATCGGAGTTCGACGGGCGAGGTTCGGTTCGCGGTTGGCTCTACATGATCGCGACCAACGCTTGCCTCAACGCCATCAAGGCGAGGTCGAGGGCGCGTCGCATTCTCCGGGAACCCGGACGGCAGCCCTCGCACGGGGCGGCCATAGGCGGGCCTGTAGCCGACATCGCCTGGCTGGAGCCCTACCCCGACGCCGAGCTTCCAGACGTTGCCGGCAGCGAGCCAGGTCCGGAAGCCCGTTACGAGAGCCGCGAGGCCGTCCAGCTCGCCTTCGTCGCGGCGATCCAGGATCTGCCGCCCAGGCAGCGCGCCGCGCTGCTGCTTGCCGACGTCCTCGGATGGTCGGCTGTCGAGACGGCGCGTTTGCTGGGCGGATCGACGGCTTCGATCAACAGCGCGTTGCAACGGGCCCGCGCAACGCTGGCGGCGCGCTATCCTCAGGGACGGCCGGCCAGCCGATCACGGCCCAGCCCCGAAGAAGGCCTGCTGCTCGAACGCTACATGCAGGCCTGGCAGGCCGCCAATCTCGACAGCTTGATCGAGCTGCTGCGTGAGGACGCCATCTACACCATGCCGCCTTGGCGTGAATGGTATCAAGGCCGCGAAGCGATCCGCGGTTTCTTCGAGACCGTCTGGCCTAAGTTTGGCGGCTTCCGCACACTGGCCACCCGCGCCAATGCCCAGCCGGCGGTCGGGGTTTATTCCCGCAGCCACGACGGCCCTGAATGGCGGGCCCATTCCCTGCATGTGTTCGACGCAGCCGAGGGCGGGATCGCTTCCTTGACGATCTTCATAGGGCCGCTCGGGCCATCTCTGTTCCCGGCCTTCGGCCTGCCACCAGCCTAGCTTACCCCTGGGCCAGCCTTATCGGTCGAGTTCCGGGAAATATGGGTCCGAGAAAAACCTTCGGTCGCGCTCGCCTTGCAGGCAGTCGATCGGTGCGTCGATGCGGATCGTCCTCGGATCCACCTTGGGATACTCGATGCCGCTGACCTCGAGGATCAGTTTGCGGCGAGTGGCGGTGGCGAATTCGGAAGCAGCATAGATCGGCAGCACGAACGAGCCCGGCCCGCCGGTAACGCATTCGGCATAATACCGGTCGAGATGGCTGAAGGTGGGTGACGGGCTGACCAGGATCGGCAGCCCGTTGATGACGATGCCCTTCGCCAGTGCCGCATCGCGTGCCGTTGTGACCGGCAAGCCGGTGTTGTTTGGGCCGTCCCCCGAGACGTCGATGACGCGGCGTTTGCCGGTGAAGGCCGTGCCGTCGAAAAGCTCGGCGCCGAAAGCCACAGCACCGGAAATCGAGGTGCCGCGAAAGCTCCTGAACGGGCGGGCCGCGATCTTGTCGGCGAAAGCGTTGGCGCTCTCCTTGCTGTCGACGACCTGCCAGGCAATGACCGCATCGTCGCGGATGGTGCCGGCCCATTCAAAATAGGCGATGGCGATGCGGCCGAAGGTGCCGGCGCGCACGGCGTTGATGAAGTCGGGGTGGCGCAGCGCCGCGACATAGCCGGCGCGCTGCAGGGCAAACTCCCTTTCATCCATCGACTGCGAGATGTCGACCGCCAGCACCAGCTCGACATCGACGGCAATTGCATTGGCCGGCGCGGCCGCAGGTGCCGCCGGGGTGCAGGCAAGGCAGGCGAGCAGGGCGAGAGCGTCAAGCATGGCCGATCGGAACGTTCCCATCTGAAACGATCGCGACAGTTTTTCGCCGCGATCGCGGCGAAATAAAGCTTGCCTTCTATTTCTTTCGGCCGGTCGAGGCGATCGCCGGGGGCGGTTCGATGGCACCTGCCCTGATACGGGCCGGCTTGAGTGGCGGCTGGCCGGCATCCTTGACGATGGTCAACGCCCGCCGGAAGAAGCGGCCATTGTGCTGGCCGCGGCCGATATTGAGGATCGCGGCGTCGGGAAGGCGCTTCTCCAGCATCGACAGCACTTGCCTCAGCGTTGGGCCGTCGAACGCGTCCAGCGCCTCGTCGATGATCACCCATTTCGGCCGTCGCAAGGCCAGCCTGGCAAAGGCCAGCAGACGCTGCTCGTCGTCGCTGAGCTCACGCTCCCAGCGCGCCGAGCGATCGAGCGAGGACGACAGGCGTTGCAGCCCGACATCGGCCAGCACCTCCGAGATCTCGGCATCGCTCGCCTCCGCCGCGCCGTCTGAATGGTTGAGCACCTCGCGCAGCTTGCCGAGCGGGAAATAGGGGGTACGCGGAACAAAGATCGGCGCTTCTCCGGCCGGCATGCCGATCCGTCCGCTGCCCCATGGCCACAGACCGGCAATGGCCCGGAAGAACAGCGTCTTGCCGGCGCCCGGATCTCCGGTGATCATGACCCGGTCGCCGGCGCGGATTTCGACATGCGGCTCGGCAAGCTTGGTGCATCCCTCCGGCGAGGCGATCTCGAGTTTCTCGAATGTCAGGCTGCCGTCCGGGTTTTCGCCGAACGAAATGCGCCTTTCCGTATCGTGCAGCGCGTCGGTGTCGCCAAGCGCGATGCGGAAGTCGGCGACCCGCATCAGCGTAGCGCGCCAATCGGCGATGCCGCCGATATTGTTGATGAACCAGCGCAGCGACGAATGGACCTGGTTGAAAGCGCCGACTGCCATCATCAAGCCGCCAAAGCTGATATCGCCGGCGAAATAGACCGGTGAGGCGACCAGGATCGGCGCGACGACAGTGATCCAGCCATAGGTGTCGGTAACCCAGGAAAGATTGATCTGGGCGCTGTAGATGCGCCGCATGGCGCCCAGCACCGTGCCGAGATCGAATTCGAGCCGGCGCCTGGCATCGGCCTCGCCATGCGCCAGCGCGATGGCATCGACATTCTCGTTGACGCGAACCACCGAGGAGCGCAGTTCCGCCTCACGCGTATAGCGATCGTTGTTGAAGCGGATCAACGGTCGCCCGACCAGCCAGCTCAACCAGGAGGCGGTGCCAGCATAAAGGATCGCCGCCCAGACCATGTAGCCGGGTATGGCCAGCGAATGGCCGCCTATGTGGAAGACGAAGCCGGAAGACAGCGACCACAGGACCCCAACGAACGAGGCAAGCAGGATGCAGGACTGCAGCAGGCCGATGCCAAGACCGGTGGAAAGATCGGAGAGATGCCCGGCATCCTGCTGCAGGCGCTGGTCGGGATTGACGCCGATGGCGCCGGCATGGGTCAGCCGGAAGGCACGCGCCGGCCGCATCCATTCGTCGATCAGGTCGAGCGTCAGCGCCTCGCGCAGCTTCAGGCGGAGCATCTGGTCGAGCCAGGTCTGGCCGACATTGAGCACCACAAGCCCGCCGGCGATGCCGGCAAAGACCAGAAGCTGATGCAGGAAAGCCGGCATGTCGCGCCGCGCCAGCGCGTCGTAGAAAGGCTGGTTCCAGCGATTGAGCAGAACCTGCCCGATCGAGCTCGCCACGATGACGGCGACGATGCCGATCGATGCCCAAAGCAATTGTTTTCGCACCGGCGAGGTGGTCAGCGCTATCTTGATTGTTGCCAGCTGCTCACGCAGGCTGCTGGCTTCGATCGACGTGGCAAGCTTCTGGGCGCTGGCCTCGACATCCGGACGATCATCCATCGGTTAAATCCTTGCATTCGGAGCAATGCCAAACCGGTCATAGGGATCGGCCGCACGGCCTTCAATCGGACAGCAAACCTGATATCGTCAGATAGGCGTGAAAAAGCACGTCTCGGATCACGAACGCGTCATCCTGGCGGTGCCGGGTGTTCGGCCCGCGACAGCCCGGCCAAGCGTCGGCGCGCCATGCGGCGAGAGAACCGGCACGAAGACGCGGCGGGACGCGCGCTGGGCAACCGGCACGCCTTGATAGAGCCGCTTCTGCGCCTCGACGACGATAACGCCGGAGAAGATCGGCCAGAAGCGCCGGCCGGCGCGTTCCAGCACATTATGGAACTGCATCATGAAACGTCGCGGCGACGGCGGGAAGAACAGCGCATCGGACCACGCCGCCGGCGTGAAATTCGCTTCGCGCAGCAATTCGGTCAGCTGGCCGCGCGAGAACGGCCGGCCATTGCCGAAAGGCGTATGCTCGAAGCGTGCCCAGACACCGCGCCGGTTGGGCACGACGATGACGACACGGCCCGCCGGCGACAGCACCCGCCAGATCTCGTTCAGCGTCTCGCGTGGGTTCTCGACATGTTCGAGCGAATGGACGAGGAGCATGCGGTCGATGCAGGAATCAACCAGCGGCAGTTCCTCGTCGAAGACCAGCGCGGTCGCCGTCGGCCCGGTCGCCGGCCAGACCACCGCGCCCTGCGTCGCCGGCATGAAGGCAAAGACGCGCTCGGCATCGCTGCCGAAGCGCTCCAGCCACGGCAAGGTGTAGCCGAGGCCGACCAGCCGCTCGTTGGGCACGACGGCCCATATCGAGGACAGCGCCATGGTGATCGAGCGTTCGGCCAGGCGGCCGAGCGTGGTCGAATAAAACGAACGGAGATCGACAATGTCTGAATGCATGCGCGGAACGGTAGCTTCGAAGCAGTCCAAGTTCAACAAAGGCAGATGACATCGGCTGGCAGGCGCCCTATGTCTGCGGCAATAAAGGGAGAGATGCGATGCCGGTCGAGATCGAACAATTCATGTGCCGCAGCGACAATTTCGGCGTGCTGGTGCATGACCCGAAAAGCGGTCAGACGGCGCTCATCGATGCGCCCGAGGAGGCGCCCATCCTGGCGGCGATCAAGCGCACCGGCTGGACCCCGACGATGATCCTGACCACTCACCACCATCTCGACCACGTCGAGGCCAATCTGGCGCTGAAGGAGCGTTTCAAGCTGCGCATTGTCGGGCCGGAAGCCGAAAAGGCAAAGATTCCCGGCATCGACGAAACTGTCGAGCAAGGCTCGGTCGTCCATCTCGGCGACGAACGGATCGAGGTCATCGCCACACCCGGCCATACCGCCGGCCATGTCACCTATCATCTGCCGGCGTCGAAAGTGGCTTTCGCCGCCGACACGCTGTTTGCGCTCGGCTGTGGGCGGCTGCTCGAATGCAAGCCGCCGGTGATGTACGAATCCCTGAAGAAGCTCGCGGCGCTGCCGGCCGAGACGGTTATCTATTGCGGCCATGAGTATACGCTGGCCAATGCCCGTTTCGCGCTCACCGTCGACCCGACCAATTCGGCGCTGAAAGAGCGCGCCGCCAAGGTCGAGGCGCTGCGCGCCGACGGCAAACCGACGCTGCCGACGACCATCGGCGAGGAACTGTCGACCAATCCGTTCCTGCGCTGGCACGATCCGGCGATCCGCAGGCATCTCGGCCTGGAGAAGGCCTCCGACGCCGAAGTGTTCGCCGAGATCCGCAAGCGCAAGGACAATTTCTGAGCGGCACCAGGAGCTAGGGTCGTGACCAGTTCCGCCGAAATCATCGCCCTGCTCGGCCTGAAGCCGCATCCGGAAGGCGGCTGGTATGCCGAGACCTTTCGCGACGGCGCGGCAGGCACGCGCGGCCATTCGACGGCGATCTATTTCCTCCTCGAGAAGGACCAATTGTCGGCCTGGCACCGGGTCAAGGACGCGGCCGAGGTCTGGCATTTCTATGACGGTGCGCCGCTGGCGCTGTCGATACATCGGGAAGGCGGTCCCGTCATCGAGGAGATCCTCGGTACGGCGCTTGCCGCGGGCGAGCGGCCGCAGATCGTCGTGCCGGCAGGCTGGTGGCAGTCGGCACGCAGCCTCGGCGAATGGACGCTGGTCGGCTGCACCGTGGCGCCGGGTTTCGATTTCGCCGCCTTCGAACTCGCCGAACCAGGCTGGCTGCCTGGAGTATGATTGACATGAATGATCATCGGCTTCCTGCGCGGAACAAGGCGCTCATTGCCGCTTACGTCGCGATTGGTATAGCAGGCCTTCTGTTGCGCCCTATTTATCCGAAGAGCATCTTTGTAGCGCTCTTTCTAATGTCCGTGTTCGGTGCAGCCTATTTGATCTTCTTGTCCTGGATGACGTTTCAGGAATGGAAGCAACTTCCGACGCTTCAGAAACGCTTGC
This sequence comes from Mesorhizobium sp. M0816, assembly GCF_040320005.1. Classification (NCBI taxonomy): domain Bacteria; kingdom Pseudomonadati; phylum Pseudomonadota; class Alphaproteobacteria; order Hyphomicrobiales; family Phyllobacteriaceae; genus Mesorhizobium; species Mesorhizobium sp. M0816. The sequence continues at coordinate 97,106 of NZ_JAMYOT010000016.1, forward strand.
TCTTCATGATTTTTGTCGTGGCCCTCGGCGGATTCTTATGCATGATTTACCTGACACTGCGTTCCACGTTGAGGTAGTGAACAGTAGCTAGTCTAAGATGTGCGGCTCATCCGGCGTTCGCTTCGCTTGCCCGCTGTTTCATTTCGGAGCAGAGAAGACTTTTCAGCGTCGCGCCGCCCCTCACCTGCCTGCCGGCATCCTCTCCCCGTAGAGGGACCGGGGAGAGGAGCGCTCTCATCGACGGTTTCGCCAATCATCGGCGTTTGCGAGAAGGGCGCTGGTGCTGCCGCCAGCTCCCTTCTCCCCGTCACTATACGGGGAGAAGGGGCCGGCAGGCGGATGAGGGGCGGCGCCAACCTCGACAATGCCATGCGACCATTGGGGCGGTGATTTGGCGTCCTTGATCACGCAGATACTTGCCCACGATACCTAGCCCAGCAGGAAACCCAGCGTGATCGCCAGCTGGCCGACGTAATACAGCGCCCAGACCGCATGGCGCACCCAAATGCGGTGCGGCGAGATGGCGGGCAGCAGGAACTTTTCCACGGCGTGCAGCCCGTCGGACAGCATGAGCAGGACGACGCCGCCGACGACCCCGACGCTGTTCAGGGTGAGCGCCGCAATGCCCATGCCAAGCAGCGCCGCGGCATGGATGCCAATCGGCAAACGCAAGGCCGGGCCGATGCGGCGCCAGAGCGCGAAAAGCATCGCCAGCGCCGACACGATCATCGCCAGCACGATCGCTGCCCGCCACGGCTCGGCCGAAAGCAGCCCGAGGCCGCCGCCGGCACGCAGGAACAGCACGACGTAAAGCACGTGCGCGGCAAGAAAACTGGCCGTGCCGCCAAGAAATGCCTTCTCGCCGTCGCGCGACAGGAAGGCGTCGCCGATGGCACTGGCGCCGAGCGCGGCGACGAGCAGCCATGGGCCGCCCTGCTGCGCGACCAGCACCGCCAGCATCGCCACCGCCAATGTCCTTGCCGCCGACCGCGAAAGGCGCGGCGGCATGCCAAGGCTGAACGCGTAAATCACCGCCGCCGCCAGCGAAAACAGCAGCGTCGCATTGGCATTGGCATCGATGCCGCCGGGAAACGGCATCATGCGTTTGCCTCGCTCGTGGCCCTCTTGCGCAGGAACAGCGATTTCGCCGCCAGTGCCGCGCCGCCGGTGATCAGCACGCAAGCGGCGAGGATGCGCCATGACGGCTCGGCGAAGCCGGCTGATATCAGCACCAGCGTCGACAGCAGCGGCGCGGCATAGCTCGCCGCCCCCAGCACCTGGATGTTGCCGCGCTTGACGCCGATGTCCCAGGCATAGAACGCCGCCCCCACCGGCATCAGACCGAGGCCGAGCACGGCCAGCCACTGGCCGGCGCCGTTGGGCAGCACCGTTTCTTCCAGCAATAGATGGCAGATGAGCGAAAGTGCCGCGGTGGCGGCGCAGAACCAGGTGACGATGCTGGTCGGCACCGACGGGAAGCGCCGCGACAACAGCGAATAGGACGACCACAACACCGCGCAGGCGCCGGCCATGGCGTAGCCGAAGGCATAACGCGCATCGAAGGCAAGCCCGCCGCCCTTGGTGACGATCAGGACCGTGCCGGCAAGGCCGAGCAGCGCGCCGGCGACGTGGTTCCAGGCCAGCCGCTCGCCCGGCATCAGCGCCGACCCCAGCACGATCAGCAGCGGCCACAGATAGGCGATCAGGCTGGCCTCGACGGCCGGCGCATTGCGCAGCGCGGTGAAATAGAAGAAGTGGTAGCCGAACAGGCCGGCAATGCCGATCACCCAAACCTGGCGCGGTATCTTCGCGGCGCCATCGGCTGCCGGCATGAACAGCCGGGCAACCAGCCCGACGCAAGTGCCGATCGTAAAGGTGATTGCCGAAAGCAGGAACGGCGGCACGGCGCCCGAAGCATCCGTAAGCAGCGCCAGCAGCGCCCACATGGCGACCGCGGAGAAGCCGATCAGTGTTGCGCGCGCCATACCGTCGCCCCCTGCCCATCGTTGGCGGCGCACCATCACGCCTATTCGTTTGCTTCGAACCGCTCCGCGCTGATCGTCAACGGGCCGATTTGCGTGCTGACCGTGGCGCGGATCGGCGCATATACGCCGCTTTGGCCGACCGGTGCAAACGTCACCATGATGCGGCTGCGTTTCTTCAGGTAATTCAGCGCCTTGCGGTTCTTGCGGTAGCCGGCCACCGGCTCGAAGCCCAGCCTGCAGGTGACCGTATCGCCCTTGTAGCCGGCCACCGAGATCGACCCTTTGGACTCGTAGGTCAGTTTGAGATCGGCACGCATTTCGCCGTCATAGAGCTTCACCGTGCGCCCGCAGACCTGGTCGAGGCTGTCGGCATGGATGACGGTGGCGGCCATCGGATCGAGGACCGATACGAGATGGCTGCCGACCAGCGGTATCCAATTCTCGGGATTGCGCTTCTTCGGCTCAGGCACGACCTTGGTCGAGGTGACGACGCCGTTGGCAAACTGGATGTCGATCATCGATGCCTTCTTGCCGGACGTGTAGTCGGCGTGGAACGCTTGCGGCTGCAACTGCTTGCCCGAAATCTTGCCCTTCGACGAGATCGTGCCTCGGGTATCGTCGAACAAAGTGGCGAGCCCGGCGGCGGAAACGCTGCCCTCGATCGAATAGGTGTCGCCCTCGTAATGGCTGGAGAATTTCGCCTTGGCCACGGAGAGGCCGAGGAACGACACCGAATATTCGCCCGTGAAGGATTGCGGCTCAGCGGCCGAAACCGTCGTCGACAGCGCGACGGCCATCAGCACGACCAGGGCATGGAGGAAAGAACGAGGCATGGCGGGTCCTTGATTGTCGACCGGACGGGCGGCTCCGGTCTGGCATGTCCCTGTGCGACCGCTTATAGGCTGAATTCCGGCCTTAATGTGAAAGGCGCCGTCGGCAGGCAACGGTGGGGCTGGTTGACGGCCAAAATAAAAAACCCGCCTCGGCGGGCGGGTCGTTGGAGCCAATTAGCACCATACCGAAATTAGTAGCATAGCTGCCGGCACAAAGCAAGAACAAAATGTGGCCACCTGGAAAATCGCGACAGGTTTGCGCAGCCCCTCATCGCCCTGCCGGGCACTTCTCCCCGTATAGGGACGGGGAGAAGGTCGCCTTGCAAAGGGTTTCGCCAATTTGCGGAGTTGCAGAAAGCGCCGAGCCTGCGGCCCAGCCCCTTCTCCCCGTCACTATACGGGGAGAAGGTGCCGGCAGGCGGATGAGGGGCAGCGCCGGCATCGGTCATCTTTTGATTGATTCCCTTGGAACTAACCAACCCCAAGCTTGACGCCTCGGCGAAATGCAACTATGGAACGCCAACTTTTTCCATGAGGCCGCCTGACCGAAACCGCGCGCCACCCGGCGCGGGTCGAATGTTTGGCCAGGACCGAGAACCGAAGGTTAGAACCATGTCCCGCACCTGCGAACTCACTGCCAAGGCAGTCATGTCCGGCAACAATGTGAGCCACGCCAACAACAAGACCAAGCGTCGCTTCCTGCCCAATCTCGTCAATGTGACGCTGATCTCGGAAGCGCTGAACCAGAATGTGCGCCTGCGCATTTCGGCCAACGCGCTGCGTTCGGTCGAGCATCGCGGCGGCCTCGATGCCTTCCTGGCCAAGGCCGATGCCAAGGAATTGTCGCAGCGCGCCCGCCTGTTGAAGAAGCAGATCGCCAAGAAGCTCGCCGAACAGCCGGCCGCCTGAGTTTTTCGGCGGCAGCCGCCTTCCAGGGCGTGACCGGGTTCCGGATCGCGTTCCGCTGGTTCCATTACCCAGGATAAAAAAATGACTTTCCTCTCGCGGTACCTGCCCTTCGTGGCGGCCATGGCGCTCGTCGTCGTGGCCTCGAACATCCTTGTGCAGTTCCCGATGCAGGGTTCAATCGGCGGGTTGTCGCTGGCCGACATCCTGACCTGGGGCGCCTTCACCTATCCGTTCTCCTTCCTGGTCACCGATCTCGCCAATCGCCGTTATGGGCCGGCGGTGGCGCGCAGGATCGTCTTTGTCGGCTTCATGACAGCGGTGGTCTGCTCGATCGTCATCCCACCGCTGCTGTTTCGCCACGGCCTGATCGAATTCGAGACCGCCGCCGACCGGCTGGTGCGCATTGCCGCGGCGTCGGGTGCGGCCTTTCTCACCGCGCAGTTGCTCGACGTCACCGTGTTCAACCGGCTGCGCCGGCAGAGCTGGTGGCGCGCGCCGATCGTCGGCACGCTGGTCGGCTCCGTTTTCGATACGGTGGTGTTTTTCACCGTCGCCTTCGCGGCGGCGTTCGCCTTCGCCGGGCCCAACGACGGCTTTGCGCTGGAAACCGCACCGCTGATGGGCGTGCTGCCGGTCGAGACGATGCGCTGGATTTCCTGGGCGCTCGGCGATCTCGGCGTCAAGCTGGTCATAGCGGTGGTGGCGCTGATCCCCTACCGGCTGCTTGCCGCCCGCTGGAGCCAGCCGGCACTGGCAGCATGATCCCGAACCAAAGGTCCGCGTTAGCGAAAAGTGGGAACCGGTTTTCGGACAAGATCATGCTCAAAGACTATCAAGCATGATCCCCTGGCTTCAACTGGACTCGGCAAAAACGCCTGACGGCGGACAGGAACTCCGCCTGAAACGGCGCGGCGGCGAATTCTCGATCATGCTTGGCGCCAACGAGCTGATGAACAGCCGGCTCAGCGGTTCCGAAGAGGCGCTGGCGAAACTGTCCTGTCAAAGGATTGCCGGCCGCCGGACCCCAAACATCCTGATCGGCGGCCTCGGCATGGGCTTTACCTTGCGCGCGGCGCTGGCCGAGCTCGGCGACGATGCGCAGGTCGCCGTTGCCGAACTGGTGCCGGCGGTCGTGATTTGGGCGCGCGGCCCGATGGCCGAGCTGTTCGGCGGCTGCCTTGACGACCGGCGTGTCGGCATTCGTGAGACCGATGTCGGTCAGCTCATCCGTTCGCAAGCATCGGCCTGGGACGCGATCCTGCTCGATGTCGACAACGGCCCCGAGGGCATCGTCTACAAGGCCAACGATGCGCTCTACAGCGCAGCCGGCCTGATCAGCGCGAGAGCAGCTCTCAAGCCCGGCGGTGTGCTGGCGGTCTGGTCGCAGGGCCCTGACGCAGGTTTCACCCGAAGGCTCAAGCAGGCCGGCTTCACGGTCGAGGAGGTCAAGGTGCGGGCTCACGGCAAGCGCGGCGCCCGTCACGTCGTCTGGCTCGCGAGCAAGGGGCAATAGGCCACCTCGCAATCCGGGCGGGCCTTGTTGGACGCCGCCCGGTACGCCCACGGACCTCTACTTCGCCTTCTGAAGCTCGGCGGCAAGTGCCTGCAGCAGCCCGCGCGTGCCCTCCTCGCGCCCTTGCGCTGAATCGACACCATCGAAGAAGGCACTCTGTTCGGTATAGGTCAGGCGGGTGCCGTCGCCGGAAGGGGCAAGCTCGACCGTGGTGAGCGACGCCGACAGCGGCTGCGGCCCGACCGCCATCCGGTAGGAAAATACGATGCGCCGGTCAGGGACGATATCCTGGAACTGCGCATCGAGCCTGATCTCCGGGCCGCCCTGGTAGCTGAACCGCGAAACCTCGCCGCCGCCGACACGGAAATCGAAGGTGAATTCGGCGATGGTGAAGCCGTCGCCTTCGACGCGCCAGCGCCGCACCGTCGCCTTGTCGGCAAAGGCGAGGAAGACGCGTTCGGGCGATTGCGGGTAGGTCCGCTCGATCGTGAAGCTTGAATGGATGACGGAGTGCTCGTCGTTAACCGGGGCAATCTGGTTCATTTCTTGTCGTCCTTTTCCTGGTCGTGGAGTGTTGCGTTCGTTTGGTCAGTCTCCGCCAGAATCTGGCCGAGACGGTCGAGCTGGCGTTCGGCCGGCGTGCGGCGCGCGGCGATCCAGTCGGCGAGCGGGGCTAGCCCGCCGGGCTCGATCCGGCAGGTGCGCACGCGTCCGATTTTTTCGCTGCGGATCAGCCCGCACGCTTCCAGCGCCTGAAGATGCTGGAGCACAGCGGCGAAGGTCATGCCGAACGGCTCCGCCAACTGGCTGACGGTGGCCGGCCCGCGGCTCAGCCTTTCCAGGATTGCCCGGCGCGTCGGCTCGGCAAGAGCCCGCAGGATGCTGTCGATCTCGGAATACTTAAGCATGGACTTGAGTATTTCGCCGATGACACAAATTGTCAAGTCACGGCTAAAGTATTTTTGCAGATGGTGAGAGCCGGCTGGAAAACCCGCGACGCGGGTCATTGCCAGGGGAAATTACAAGGGAAATTGCCTGCGCTTCAAAACGGCGCGGAAACGCCAGCGATGCTGTCAGCCAGCAGGCCGGTCTCGCGTCAATCCTCGTGCAGCACAAATTCCAGGTAAAGATTGCGCTGCAGGATCGAGTGGTTGTCGTCGGACATCAGCGACACGATCAGCGCGCCATCGTCGCGGGTCCAGACGTCGAGCGCTTCCATGTTGTCGATCTGGTAGCCCATGTCGGCTTCGAGCAGCACCGGCCCGTCGGCGACGGCGCCCTTCTCGACGCTTTCGCCATAGATGCGCCGCAGCCGCATCTTGACGCCGCCGGCCATCGAAAAACTGCGCTCCAGAAGCAACAGGTCGCCGTCCGGCAGGAAGGCGCCGTCGGTGATGTCGAAATCGCCATTGCGCTTGACGGTGAAGACGCCCTTGTGCGGCCCTTCGATGATCGCGGCAAAGATGTTGCCGGCCTTGTCGAGGCTCTTTTCCGACACCACGACCAGCCCGCCCGCGTGCTGCCCGTGAGGATGGGCGCGGGTGACGGTCTCGAAGCCGCGATTGCGGCGGAGTTCCCAGGCCGGGATAAGGAAGTCCAATTGCCTGAACGGCGCCTTCATGTCGTCCGGGTCAATCTTGAACTCGGCGATACGGTGATCGCGCTCGAAACCGACCGTGGCAATGCCGTCCTTGACCGCGAGGCCTTCGGCATCGACCGCCCATTTCTCGTCGATCGGCTGGCCGGCCGCATCGACCATCTGCTGCATGCGAAAATTCTGGATGCCGGAAGGCCGCTTGTCGGCATCGTGAACGAGGGTCCCGAAGAACCAGAAGCCGGTGTCGGCGACGCCGATGAAATCGCTGCCTGGCTTGAGGAACCGAAGCGCCGACAGCGCGCCGAAATCGCGCGTCGGCGAGGTCATTTCGAGCCCGCCGATGAATTCGAGCGGCCCGAACTGTTTTTCGTCATTGCCGATGCGAAACTGGGTTATGGGCCGGGCCGAGATTTCGGCCGGCTCGACCGAGGCCGGCCCGGCAGCGACAGCCGGGGCCAAAGTGATGCCGAACAACGCAATGGCGGCCAAAAGCTTCTGCCAAAAGCCGCCGCGGGAAAAAATCATCCGGCGCGCCGCATGCCGCCGCGCCGCGTGTCGCGCACGGTTTCCTCGGCGAACAGCGAGGCCAGCTGCTCGGTCATGGCGCCGGCCAGTTCTTCGGCATCGACGATGGTGACGGCGCGGCGATAGTAGCGGGTGACGTCGTGGCCGATGCCGATGGCCAAAAGCTCGACCGGCGAGCGCGTCTCGATGAGCTCGATGATGGCGCGCAGATGCCGCTCGAGATAATTGCCCGGATTGACCGACAGCGTCGAATCATCGACCGGCGCGCCGTCCGAGATCATCATCAGGATCTTGCGCTGCTCGGGCCGCGCGATCAGCCGGTTGTGCGCCCACAGCAGCGCCTCGCCGTCGATGTTTTCCTTGAGCAGGCCCTCGCGCATCATCAGGCCGAGATTGCGGCGCGCCCGCCGCCACGGATGGTCGGCGGATTTGTAGATGATGTGGCGCAGATCGTTGAGCCGGCCGGGGTTCGGCGGCTTGCCTTCCTTCAGCCATTTCTCGCGCGCCTGTCCGCCCTTCCAGGCGCGGGTGGTGAAGCCGAGGATTTCGACCGAGACGCCGCAGCGTTCCAGCGTGCGCGCCAGGATGTCGGCGCAGGTCGCGGCGACCGTGATCGGCCGGCCGCGCATAGAACCCGAATTGTCGAGCACCAGCGACACCACCGTGTCGCGGAATTTGGTATCGCGCTCCTGCTTGAAGGACAAAGGCTGCATCGGGTCGATGACGACGCGCACCAGCCGTGCCGGATCGAGATAGCCTTCTTCGAGGTCGAAATCCCAGGAGCGGTTCTGCTGCGCCATCAGGCGGCGCTGCAGCCGGTTGGCCAGCCGCCCGACGACGCCGGAAAGATTGGCGAGCTGCTTGTCAAGAAAGGCGCGCAGCCGGTCGAGCTCCTCCTCCTCGCACAGTTCCTCCGCGCCTACGGTCTCGTCGAAGGCCGTGGTGAAGACCTTGTAGTCGATCTCTTTCGGCAGATTGGTGAAGGGATTGTCGTTGCGGCGCGCCTCGCCGGGCGTCTCCGCATCGGCGTCGTCATCGTCGGAGAGATCCTCGGCGGTGGCGTCGGATGCTTCCGTCTCGGCCGATTGCTCGTCGTCGGACGATGCCTCGGTATCCTCCGACTGCGACTGCTCGGAGCCGGAATCGTCTTCGCCACCCTCCTCGCTCTGCTCCTCGCCTTGCGGCTGGTTTTCGTCGTTGTCCTCGGAGTCTTCCGTCTCCTGGTCATCGCCGAGCTCCTCGGCCATTTCCATGGAGGCGAGCATCTCGCGCACCACGCGGGCGAACGCCTGCTGGTCATCCAGCTTTGCCGATAGCCCGTCGAGGTCGGCGCTGGCCTTTTCCTCGACCCAGGGGCGCCAGAGATCGACCAGCCGTTCGCCGCTTTTCGGCACAGTGCGGCCGGTCAGCTTTTCGCGCACCATCAGCGCCAGCGCTTCCTCGATCGGCGCGTCGGCCTTGTCCTTGACGTCGACGAGGTTGGCCCTGGCGTATTTGTCCTCCAGCATCGAGCCGATATTGTCGGCGACGCCCTGCATGGCGCGGCTGCCGATCGCCTCCACCCGGGCCTGCTCGACCGCGTCGTAGATGGCGCGGGCCTGCTTGCCTTCCGGCGCCAGCCTGGTGTGGATGCGCGCATCGTGGCAGGCGCGCTTCAGCGCCATGGAATCGCCGAGCCCGCGGGTGATGGCGATGTCCGCCTTCGATGCCTTCTTCGGCAGTTCGGGCAGTCGGGCGCGGCTGCCGGCCAGCGCCGGCCGGTCCTTGGCGAAGCCGACCTCGAGATCCTTGTCACCGGCAATCGCGCGCATGCAAACGGTGACGGCGCGCTTGAAGCTGTCGTTCTCAGCGCCGGTCTTGGATTTGTTTCGCGTGTTGTCGCCCGGACCCGCCATCGAGACTCTGCTTAGCCCAGCACAACGTTCGCCGCGCTCTCCGGCAGATCTTCGCCGAAGGCGCGCTGATAGAACTCGGCCACCAGCGAGCGTTCCAGCTCGTCGCATTTGTTGAGGAAGGTCAGCCGGAACGCCATGCCGATATTGCCGAAGATTTCGGCATTCTCGGCCCAGGTGATGACCGTGCGCGGGCTCATAACGGTCGACAAATCGCCGTTGATGAAGGCCGAGCGCGTCATGTCGGCGACACGGACCATCTTGTTGACGATCTCCTTGCCCTTGCCGTCGCGATAATGCTTGGCCTTGGCCAGCACGATGTTCACTTCATTGTCGTGCGGCAAATAGTTCAGCGTGGTAACGATCGACCAGCGGTCCATCTGCGCCTGGTTGATCTGCTGGGTGCCGTGGTAGAGGCCGGTGGTGTCGCCCAGCCCAACCGTGTTGGCGGTCGAAAACAGCCGGAAGGCCGGGTGCGGGCGGATCACCCGGCTCTGGTCGAGCAGCGTCAGCCGGCCCGACGATTCCAGCACGCGCTGGATGACGAACATCACGTCCGGGCGGCCGGCATCGTACTCGTCGAAGCACAGCGCGACATTGTGCTGATAGGCCCAGGGCAGGATGCCGTCGCGGAATTCGGTGATCTGCAGCCCGTCCTTGACCACGATGGCGTCCTTGCCGACGAGGTCGATGCGGCTGACATGGCTGTCGAGATTGACACGCACGCAGGGCCAGTTGAGGCGGGCGGCGACCTGCTCGATATGCGTCGACTTGCCGGTGCCGTGATAGCCCGACACCATGACCCGACGGTTGTAGGCAAAGCCGGCGAGGATCGCCATGGTCGTGTTCTTGTCGAACAGGTAGTCCGGATCGATGTCGGGAACGTGCTCGCTCGTCACCGCATAGGCCGGCACCACCATCTTGGAGTCGAAGCCGAATGTCTCCTTCACCGACACCGTGGTGTCGGGCAGGTTGGCGATGTCGCGATCGACCTTGTTCATCTCTATCAACGTCTCCACAAGCGAAACGCCGCGTTTCGCCGGCAATCGATTTTGTTCGGGGGCGGTCTTAGAGCCTTTTCCAACCTTATGAAAGTTGGAAAGCGACACGAACCGTATGGTCGCTCAGCACAAACCTGCCTGCTTGAGCACGCGATACGCCTGGAGCACATCGCGGAACCGGTCTTCCGAACCTCTGTCGCCGCCATTCGCATCCGGGTGGTGGCGTTTCACAAGTTCCTTATAGCGCGCCTTGATATCCTTGCCAGTTGCCTTTGTATCAAGGCCAAGCGTTTCCAGTGCCTTGGCCTCAAGCGGCTTGGCCTTGCGCTCGCGTGCTTCGCGCGGGTCTTTCGGGCCTTTGAACAGGTCGAACGGATCGCGCATGCGATTGTAGTAGCCGGCGCGACCGGAACGCGCCTGGGCGAAGTCGGGCGAGGAGCGTGTCGAGGCACCGTTGACGCCCATTTTCCAGGTCGGCCGGTGGCCGGTCATGGCTTCCTTCTGGAAGCGGGCGATCTCGGTATCGGGAACGCCCGAGAAATAATTGAAGCCTTTGTTGTACTCGCGCACGTGATCGAAGCAGAACTGGAAATACTCGCCTTCCTTCATCCGTCCGACCGGGGCACGGTGGGTACCGGCCTCCTTGCAGCCATCCCACTGGCAGATCGGCGAACGCGACTTCAGCTCCGCGTCCTTCTCCGGGCGGATGCGAATCTTCTCGAAATATTTTGGGTACGGCTTCATCTCACCCATTTATGGGCTGTTCGCTGATGCGAAACAAGAATTGACATTTTCGCGATGATCGCCCTAGCCGCTGAATCGCGGCATAAAACCGGCGAATTGCGAATTTTGTGCGATGACATAGATGTGGTGAAGGGAAGCGGCGATGTCCATACAGGCAACGATGGAAGATAAGCTGAAAAAGGCGTTTTCGCCGGAACGGCTGGACGTCATCAACGAAAGCCATCTCCATGCCGGGCATCATCATGTGGATTCCGGCCATCACGCCACCTTCGACGGCACTGGCGAGACGCATTTCCGCGTCCGCATCGTCGCGCCAGCCTTTGCCGGCATGAGCCGCGTCGAGCGTCACCGCGCAGTCAACGATCTGCTGGCCGAGGAGTTGAAATCCGGCGTCCACGCCCTGGCGATCGAGCCGGTGGCGCCCGGTGAAAAGACCCGCTGGTAAATTTCAGCCGAGGCTCGCCCTCAGGAAGGCCATCACCGCTGCGGTCAATGCATCGCCTTCGGTGCCGAAGTCGCGATTGATCGACATGTGCGAATAGGCGCTGCCGTCGAACAGTGTGACCCTGGTTCCGGTGGCGCGCAGACGCCGGGCGAAGGCCTGCGCGTCCGCCGCGCGGGCTTTCGCGCGCGAATGGGCGATGAAGGTCGGCGGGTGCTTGCGGCCTTCCACATAGGTGACAGGCGACAGCGCGCGCCACTGCGCCCGATCGGGAAAGGCGCGGGCATAGACCCCTGCCATGCCGCCGCTCCTGGCCAGTGCCTCCAGGTCGTAGGCCCTGGTGTCGTCGAGAACCAGCGCCGCGACGCCGGGCAGGCCGCCGCGCAGCCCGGTCAATGCGACGAGATGGCAGCCGGCCGAATGGCCCATGGCGACGATCCGGTCCGGATCGCCGCCATGCCTGGCGATGTTGGCGCGGACGTAACGATAGGCCAGTTCGACATCTGCCGCCTGGGTGGCGACGTCGGCTTCAGGCAGCATCCGGTAGTCGATCGAGACGAAGCCGAAGCCATTGTCGAGCAGGAAACCAGGCTTGGAATTGACATTGTTGCGGTTGCCGACCCGCCAGGCGCCGCCATGGACGAAGAAGACGACCGGCAGGCCGCTTGCGCCATCGCGGGAATAGATATCGAGCTTGGCCGGCCCATAGTCGAAGGTTTCGGGCGACGGCGAACGCGGCCGCAATGCCGCCGCCTGTCCCGGCAGCAGCGCCGCCATCGACGCCAGAAGCAGGCTTCGCCGATCGATCGTCATCAACTCCTGACTGCCCACGGCTGCCACAAGGTGCGCACTGTCATTCTCCAAGCATCGCCGGCTTGATCCTCAGCCGCGCGATACGGTTCTTGTCGCGCTTCATGACGACGAAGCGCTTGCCGTGAAACGTAAAGGCCTGCTTTTCGTCCGGGATCGACTGCGCCTCGTGGATGACAAGGCCGGCGATGGTGGTGGCTTCCTCGTCCGGCAGGTTCCAGTCGAGCGCCCGGTTAAGGTCGCGGATCGGCACCGTGCCGTCGACGACGACGGAGCCGTCGGCCTCCTGCTTGACGCCCTGGATGTCGATGTCGTGCTCGTCGGCGATCTCGCCGACGATCTCCTCGATGATGTCTTCCAGCGTCACCAGCCCTTCGACCTCGCCATATTCGTCGACGACGATGGCGAAATGCGCCTTGCGGCGCAGGAAGGCATTGAGCTGCTCCTGAAGCGTCGTGGTGTCGGGCACGAACCACGGTTTCGACGCGATCTTCATCACGTCGATCCTGGAAAAATCGTTGCCGACCTCGTTCAGCGCGCGCAGCAGATCCTTCGCGTGCAGCACGCCGACAATGTTGTCGAGCGAACCCTTCCATAACGGCATGCGGGTGTGCGGGCTCTGCAGGATCTCGCGAACCACCGCTTCGGGCGGGTCGTCAGCGTTGACGGAGCGCATATTCGTGCGGTGGACCATGACGTCCGACACTTCGAGCTCCTCGAGGTCGAACAGGCCGCCGATGCGGGCGCGGTCCTCGCGCACCACCTGGCCGTCGCGGCGGAAATCGTCGACGGCGCCGCGCAGTTCCTCGCGCGCCGAGCGCTGCGGCTCGATGCGTTGCAGCTCGTAGCCGAAGGCGGCGAGCAGGCGCCGGCGCAAGACGAAGCCCAGCAGGCCGAGGCCGGCGAGCACGGCAGCCGCGATCCAGCCGGCCTGGCTCATCCCGGGCGGCTTTCCTGCCGACCCGGATGGTTCTCCCGGAGGAACGCCAGCACTTCCGAGGCCGGCACATCCCGGGCGATAAAGGCCTGGCCGATGCCGCGCGTCAGGATGAAGGTCAGCGCGCCGCGCGACACCTTCTTGTCCTGGGTGATGAAGGAGAACAGCGTCTCGGCGTCGGGCAGTTCGCCTGGAATGTCGGCCATGCGCCAGGGCAGACCGACGGCGCGAAGATGCGCCTCGACACGCGCCGCGTCGTCGGGGCTCGCCAAATTGAGCCTTGACGAAAAGCGGTGCGCCAGCGCCATGCCGATGGCGACGCCCTCGCCATGCACGAGCCTTGCGCCGTCATAGCCGGTCGCCGCCTCCAGCGCATGACCGAAGGTGTGGCCGAGATTGAGCAACGCGCGGTCGCCGGTCTCGAACTCGTCGCGGGCAACGACGTCGGCCTTGGCACGACAGGCCTCGGCGATGGCCGCAGCCCGCTCCGACCCGCCGGCAAACACTTGACGCCAGTTTTCTTCCAGCCAGGCGAAAAACTCGGGCCGGTCGATCAGCCCGTATTTGGCCAGTTCGGCATAGCCGGCGCGAAACTCGCGGATCGGCAGCGTGTCGAGCACTTCGGTGTCGGCCAGCACCAGCCTGGGCTGGTGGAATACCCCGACCAGGTTCTTGCCGCGCTTGCTGTTGATGCCGGTCTTGCCGCCGACGGAGGAATCGACTTGCGCCAGCAGCGAGGTCGGAACCTGCACGAAGTTCATGCCGCGCCGCGCGATGCCGGCGGCAAAGCCGGCGAGGTCGCCGACGACGCCGCCGCCGAGCGCGATGACGACGTCGCCGCGCTCCAGCTTGGCGGCCAGCACGCCGTCGACCACCTCTTCGAGATGCGCAAAGCTCTTGGTCTTTTCGCCTGGCGGCAACGTGATGACGGCATGTTGGATGCCACCGCTTGCCAGGCCGGCCGCAAGCGTCGCGAGATGCGCGGCCGCGACGTTTTCGTCGGTGACGACCGCCGCCCGCGTCCCCGGCAGACGGCGCGAAATCTCGGCGCCGGCGCGTGACAGCAGGCCGGGACCGATCAAAATATCGTAGGCACGCTCGCCAAGCCCGACTTCGACAGAGACCGTTGCATCAGCGCTCACGACCGCACCTCGTCAATATCGGCAACGCCGAAATGGCCGCGCAGCGCGTCCACCACTTCGGCGGCAATGATCTCCTTGCGGTCGTCGCGGGTCGGCACGATGACATCGGCCGCGGCGTAAACCGGGTAGCGTTCCGCCATCAACCGTTCCAGCACGGCGCGCGGATCGGCGCTTTTCAGCAGCGGCCGGTTCTGTTTCTTGGAAACGCGCTCCATCAACAGACCGATCTCGGCTTTCAGCCAAACCGAAACGCCATGGCTGGCGATCGCCTCGCGCGTCTGCGCGTTCATGAAGGCGCCGCCGCCGGTCGACAGCACCTGCGGCCCGTGCTCCAGCACACGCAGGATGACGCGCTGCTCCAGTGCTCGGAACTCCGCCTCGCCATAGCGCTCGAACAGGTCCGGGACGCTCATGCGCGAAACAGTTTCGATCTCCTGGTCGCTGTCGATGAAGGGCAGTGCCAGCATCGCCGCCACCTTGCGGCCGATCGCCGTCTTGCCGGCGCCCATCAGCCCGACAAAGACGATGGAACGGCCGCCCAGCCGGCCGAGCAGCGCGGCATGGCTCTCGCCCGGAGGATTTGCTGGTAGCGCGTTCATGCTTCTAGGCCTCTTTGGCGGCGTATCGACATCAAAAGCCTGTTTGCGTCAAGCGCGGCGCAACCGGGACTATGGGCTTCACCCTTGAATTGGCCGGATTGGCGTCTCATAAGGGCACAGGGTTGGAAATGCAGAATAAGACGACGGGCGAAAATTAATGCCAACACTGTTTCGCTTTGTCGTGACGCTCGCGATTCTGGCCGGCATTGTCTATGGCGCGATGTTCGCCCTGGTCATGTTCGTCGAGCCGAGGAAGGCGGAAATGAGCGTGCGTATCCCTCCGGAAAAGCTCAATCCCAAAAAATGAACAGCGCCGCCCGCATCGAAGCCTTCCTGGAGATGATGAG
Source organism: Mesorhizobium sp. M0816 (assembly GCF_040320005.1). Taxonomy (NCBI): domain Bacteria; kingdom Pseudomonadati; phylum Pseudomonadota; class Alphaproteobacteria; order Hyphomicrobiales; family Phyllobacteriaceae; genus Mesorhizobium; species Mesorhizobium sp. M0816. The sequence goes on from NZ_JAMYOT010000016.1 coordinate 112,382, forward strand.
CGCCGAGCGCGGCGCCGCCGAAAACACGCTTTCCTCCTATCGCCGCGACCTCGAAGACGCTTCCGTCGGGATCGGCGGTGGGCTTGCCGCTGCCACCAGCGCCGACATCCGTGCCTATCTCGACGACATCGCCGCGCGCGGCTTTGCCGCCACCTCGCAGGCGCGCAAATTGTCGGCGATCCGGCAGTTCTTCAAGTTCCTCTACGCCGAAGGCCTGCGGGGTGACGATCCGACCGGCACGCTGGACAGTCCGAGGAAAGGCCGGCCGCTGCCTAAGACGATGAGCGAGGCCGATACCGGCCGGCTGCTCGACCGCGCGGCGCAGGAGGCGGTGGACCCCTCCATGCATGACGGCGACAGGCTGGCGGCGCTGCGCCTGCACGCGCTGGTCGAGGTGCTCTACGCCACCGGCTTGCGCGTTTCGGAGCTGGTCGGCCTTCCCGTGACGGTGGCACAGCGCGACGACCGCTTCTTCATGGTGCGAGGCAAGGGCAACAAGGAGCGCATGGTGCCGCTGTCGGCCAAGGCGCGCACCGCGATGCGGACATGGCTTGCCGCACGGGGGGCGGTGCCGGCTCTTGCCGACAGCCCGTTCCTGTTTCCGGCTGCCTCCGACAGCGGCTATCTCTCGAGACAGGTCTTTGCCCGCGAGCTGAAAGGGCTTGGCGCTCGGGCCGGCATTGCCACGGCGAAGATATCGCCGCATGTGCTGCGCCATGCTTTCGCCAGCCATCTGCTGCAGAACGGCGCTGATCTCAGGGCCGTGCAGCAGTTGCTTGGCCATGCCGATATTTCAACGACGCAGATCTACACGCATGTGCTGGAGGAGCGGCTGGTGCGTCTGGTCAACGATCATCATCCGCTTGCCGACTAGGCGTCATGCCGCTATGTGAGAACGACGTTCCACCGCGCCCAGCCTGCATTTTCAGGCTTGCGTCAGTCATTGCCTTCCGACTTGCCGGTCCGCCCAAGAATGTACAATTACCTCGATTTCGAAAAGCCTGTGCAGGATCTCGAAGGCAAGATCCTTGAGCTGAAGAAGCTTGCCGAGAACGGCGAGGCGGTCGATGTCGGCGATGAGATCGCCCGTCTCGAGAAGCGCTCGCGCGATGCGCTGCGCGACGCCTACAAGGCGCTGACGCCGTGGCAGAAGGTGCAGGTGGCGCGCCATCCGGACAGGCCGCATTGCATCGACTACATCAAGGGTCTGCTTACCGATTTCACGCCGCTCGCCGGCGACCGCAATTTCGGCGAGGATCAGGCGATCGTCGGCGGCTTCGCCCGCTTCCGTGGCGAGCCGGTGGCAATCATCGGCCAGGAGAAGGGTTCCGATACGACAAGCCGGCTGAAGCATAATTTCGGCTCGGTGCGGCCGGAGGGCTACCGCAAGACGGTGCGGCTGATGGAACTCGCCGACCGCTTCCAGATCCCGCTGCTGACGCTGGTCGACACGGCCGGCGCCTATCCCGGCGTCAACGCCGAAGAGCGCGGCCAGGCGGAAGCCATCGCCCGCTCGACTTCGGCCTGCCTTGGCCTGAAGGTGCCGTCGATCTCGGTGGTGATCGGCGAAGGCGGCTCGGGCGGCGCCATAGCGATTGCCACCGCCAACCGCGTCTACATGCTCGAACACGCCATCTATTCGGTGATCTCGCCGGAGGGCGCCGCCTCGATTCTGTGGCGCGACACCACGCGGTCCAAGGATGCTGCGACCAACATGAAGATCACGGCGCAGGACCTGCTGGAGCTGAAGATCATCGACGCCATCGTCGCCGAGCCGCTCGGCGGTGCCCATCGCGCCCCCGAAACGGTGATTGCCGCCACCGGCGACCTCATCGCCAGGACGATGAAGGAATTCTCCGGCGCCAACACCGACTTCCGCGAGCATCGCCGCGAGAAATACCTGGCGATGGGCCGCAATCTGTAACCAACGCAGGCACGCGGCCCGAAATGTGGCGGCGTGAACCAGTTTCGCCACAAAAATGCCGCTGCATTCGGCTCAGTGGGGTTGCCGTAAGGGGACGCGCCAGCATGATTGCGGTAAGGAATTTTCAAGGTTAACGGGCTTAGGGTCCGTCAGCGGTCAGTTTAGCAGCCGCGGCATCCGCGGCGCAGAGATGAAGACGATAGCCATATCCATGTTTGCCAAGCTTGCCCGCACCGGAGTTCTGATCGCTGCGATCGGCGTCGCCGGCTGCAATGATGCTTCGATGAAGGATTTTGCGCCGCAAGCCAACAAGCCGCTGCCGGACAAGATCCTGGCCGAGATGAAGGCCAAGGGCATGGTCCGCACCTCCTCGGTGATGGCCCGCATCTTCAAGGAAGAAGGCAAGCTCGAAATCTGGAAGGCCAAGACCAACGGCCGCTACGACCTGGTCGCCAGCTACGACATCTGCAAATGGTCGGGCAAGCTCGGGCCAAAATTCACCGAAGGCGACCGCCAGGCGCCGGAAGGCTTTTACACGGTCCGCCCGGCACAGATGAACCCGCGGTCGAATTACCACCTGTCCTTCAATATCGGCTACCCGAACGCCTATGACCGCGCCAATGGCCGCACGGGTTCCAACCTGATGGTCCATGGCGCCTGCTCGTCGTCTGGCTGCTATTCGATGACCGACGCGCAGATCGAGCAGATTTACGCTTTCGGCCGCGACGCCTTCCAGGGCGGCCAGACCGAGTTCCAGATCCAGGCTTTTCCGTTCCGCATGACCGCAGCCAACATGGCGCGCTATCGCAACGATCCGAACTACGAATTCTGGAAGATGCTGAAGGTCGGCTACGACAATTTCGAGGTTACCAAGGTGCCGCCGAAAGTCGACGTCTGCGAGAAGCGCTACGTCTTCAACCAGGTTGCGGCCGACGGCTCGACCTTTAATCCGACCGGCGCTTGCCCTGCGACCACCCAGCCCGATTCGCTGAAGAGCGCCATCAACGCCTATCAAAGCACCTATGAGGCGGCCTTCAACGGCGCCGTCAAGGCCAGCGTGCCGGCACCCAAGCCGACCATCGCCGGGATCAAGGAAGCCAGCATCGTTTCCGACTGGTCGAAACGGCGTGCGCGCGGCGAACGCGTGCCGATCGAGCCGCCCTCGCTCAACCCGGACGGCACCGTGGCCGAAACGGCGCGCATGGGCCGCATCGATTCGCCGGCGGGCCGCAAGATGGCGGCGCTCGATGCCGAAAAGGCCGCCAAGCAGAAGGCCGAGGAACAAAGGCTTGCCGCCATAGAAGCGGCCAAGGCCGCGAAAGAGGCAGCCAAGGCACAGGCCTTGGCCGAGAAGGAAGCTGCCAAAGCCCAGGCGCTCGCCGAAAAGGAAGCTGCCAAGACCGCCGCCGAGATGCCTGTCGCCACCGCCACCGTAGCGCCATCGGACGCCGCCCCGGCAGTCGAAACGCAGGCTGCGGACGCCGAAAGCACGGCGACAAGGTTGAAGAAAAAGCTGCTCGGCATGTTTGGCGGCTGAACTTCATGCTTGAGCAAGAAGATGGGGGCCAGGAACACGGGCCCTCAACTAGCCCCGCCGCCGTCTACGACCTCAAAGGCTTGAACTGCCCGTTGCCGGTGCTCAAGGCAAAAAAGCGCCTGGCCGCAATGCAGCCGGGCAGCCGGCTGTGGCTCGAAACCACCGATCCGCTCGCCGTCATCGACATTCCCGCCTTCTGCGCCGAGACCGGCCATCGGCTGATCGAGACGACGGCGATATCGGGCGGCCACCGCTTCCTGGTCGAGTGCGGGATCGGCTGAGTCTCGACTTAGCTCGTTCTGGCGAAAGCGGCTGAGCGGGATAATCTCCCCCCTTGAGGGGGAGATGGCCGGCAGGCCAGAGGGGGTTGCCGCGCGTGAAGCGCCAACCTTTTCTCTCGTCCCACAGGGCGTCGCGCCAGCCGAGGCGACCCCCTCTGTCGCCTTCGGCGACATCTCCCCCTCAAGGGGGGAGATCACGATCCGGCAATAGCCAGCGGGTTGCTTTCCAGTGCTACGCGATCCGGCGTGTCGATCGACGGCCGGTTGGTGAAGGCGGCGAACAGCCGGCGAACATAGTCTTCGGGCATGTCGAGCGTGATCAGCACCAGCCTTGTGCCGCGCTGGCTGTCCGGCCAGGCCGGCAGTTGCACCGGCGGATGCAGGATCTTCTGCACGCCATGGATAACCAGCGGCCGCGACGGGTCTTCTGCAAGCTCGATGACGCCTTTCATCCGCAAAAGGCGCTCGCCATGCGCCGAGCGCAACAGATCGAGGAACATCTCGATTGCCGAAAACGGCACCGGCCCGTCATGAACCAGCGAATACGAACGCACGCGGGAATCGTGCCTGTGGTCATGGTGATCATGGTCGGCATGGTCATGCCCGTCGTGATCATGCCCGCCGTGGTCATGCCCGCCGTGGTCATGGTCGTGGCCGGCTTCTTCGCCGAGCCAACGCTGCACATCGACGGATTTGGTGGCCGGATTGTAGAGGCCGCTATCGAACAGGGTCGCGGTGCTTGCCTCGCCCGCGTCGAGCACCACGGCGCCCGGGTTGAGCTGCCTGAGCCGCGCCCGCAACGCCTCGACATCGCCTGCATCCGTGGTCAGGTCGGCCTTGCTGAGCACGATGCGATCGGCGACGGCCACCTGCTTCACCGCCTCGACATGCGCATCGAGCGTCGCATTGCCGTTGACGGCATCGACCAGGGTGATGACGCCGTCGAGCCGGAAGGCCTGGACCAGGGCCGGGTGTGCCATGATCGACTGCAGTACGGGGGCGGGATCGGCGAGCCCGGTGGTCTCGACGATGACGCGGGCAAGCCGGTCGATGCGGCCGGTCTGCAGGCGGTCGACGAGGTCAGCCAGCGTGTCGACCAGCTCGCCGCGCACCCTGCAGCAGAGACAGCCGTCGGAGAGCTGGATGATGCCGTCGGAGGCCTGCTCGACCAGGAGATGGTCGATCGCCACCTCGCCGAACTCGTTGATGATGACGGCGGTGTCGGCGAGCGCCGGATCCCGGAGCAGCCGGTTGAGCAGCGTCGTCTTGCCGGCACCGAGAAAGCCGGTGAGCACCGAAACGGGGATCGGGAAGCCGGCCATGCGGCTAGTTCAGCGCCTTGGCCGGCTGCTGGACCTGCGCGGCGGTGGCGGATCCGGCCACAACTGGCTCGGCGCCGGCCGGCGGCGCCCGGTCCGGCCGCCATGTCGGCAGCGGCACGTCGGCATATTCCTGCCCGGAGGCGTCGAGCATCGCCTTCGGCTTCGGTCCCGTGGCGCCGCCGAGGCCGACGGCGATCAGCGTCGGTACATGGTCGAGCTTTTCCTGATAGGGCGATTTCGGCACGTCCTTGCCCTTGTCGCCGACGGCGGGTGCGGTTTCCGACTGCTCCTCGACCGGCTTCTTCTTGCAGATTTCGTCATTCATGTCGTTGGCCGACATGGTGTCGCCATAGGCGGGCAGCGCCGCGATGGTCAGCCAGGTCGGCGCCGGCGTTGCAAAGCCCTGGTCGAGCAATTTTGCCGCCGCCTCGGCGCGGGTAACGGCCGATTGCTCGCCGAGCACTACGGCGACCAGGGTGCGGCCGTTGCGGGTAGCCGAGCCGATCATGTTGAAGCCGGACGAGCAGACGAAACCCGTCTTCATGCCGTCGGCACCCGGATAGCGGCCGATCAGCAGGTTATAGTTGGAGATCGCCTTCTTGCCGACGGCAAGGCCTTCGATCGAGAACCAGGGGGCATATTGCGGAAATTCCTTGCGAATCGCCATCACCAGCAAAGCGAGATCGCGCGCTGTCGTATACTGGTCCGGCGAATAGAGCCCGTTCGGATTGACGAAATGCGACCCGCTCATGCCGAGCCTCTGCGCTTCGGCGTTCATGCGTTCGGCGAAAGCCGCTTGCGAACCGCCGATATTCTCGCCGACCGCCATGGCGATATCGTTGGCCGATTTGACCAGCATCATCTTCAGCGCATTGTCCAACCGCATCACCGAGCCCGGCTTGAAGCCCATCTTGCTCGGCGGCTCGCCGGCAGAATGTTTCGTTACCTTGATCGGCGAATCGAGCTGGACCTCGCCCGCGGCAATCGCCCGAAACGCCACATAGGCGGTCATCAGCTTGGTCAGCGAAGCCGGGTACCAGCGCCTGAACGCCTCCTGGTGCTGCAGGATCTTGCCGCTGTTCAGGTCGAACAGGATTGTCGGATTGGCCAAGGCGGGCCCGGCCAGCGACGCAAGCACCACCGTGCCCGCCACCAACAGTTTGAGGAAATGCCTGTAGCGCATCATGAAAACCGAAATAGCCTCTTGCCGCAGTCCCACCTGGCTCCGTAAGATTTCGTTACACGATCGCCAGGATAATGGTCCGGCCCTCTGTTCCCGGACCACAGTCGCGGTGCTATTTACTCTATGTGACGTCAACATGGCAAAGTGCTGCCGATCACAATGTGGAAGCAGCAGCACAATGCAAAGCAGCGTGCATGGTTGCAAGGCAGCAGGCACAATTGCAAAGCAGCAGGCCAAGACCGCCTGCTCCAACAGCGAAATGGAACCATCATGCCGATCCTGAACCGAGCCGCCGAAATGCAGGACGAGGTGACCGGCTGGCGCCGCCATTTGCACCAGACGCCGGAGCTGAATTTCGACGTCTTCAAGACCGCCGCTTTCGTCACCGAGAAGCTGAAGGCTTTCGGCTGCGACGATATCGTGACGGGTTTGGGCAAGACCGGCGTCGTCGGCATCATCCGCGGCCGCCACGGCGAAGGCTCGACCATCGGCCTGCGCGCCGACATGGATGCCCTGCCGCTCAACGAGATCACCGACAAATCCTATGCCTCGACCGTCCCCGGCAAGATGCACGCCTGCGGTCATGACGGCCACACCGCGATGCTGTTGGGTGCCGCCAAATACCTCGCCGAAACGCGCAATTTCGCCGGCTCCGTCGCGGTCATCTTCCAGCCGGCCGAAGAGGGCGGCGGCGGCGGCAACGAGATGGTCAAGGACGGTATGATGGAGCGCTTCGGTATCTCCAAGGTTTTCGGCATGCACAACATGCCGGGCCTGCCGGTCGGCCAGTTCGCCATCAGGCCGGGCCCGATCATGGCGGCGACCGCCGAATTCACCATCACCGTCAAGGGCCGGGGCGGCCATGCGGCGATGCCGCACGGCACCATCGATCCGATCGTCATCACCAGCCAGCTCGTCGGCGCATTGCAGACGATCGCCTCGCGCAGCACCGATCCGGTCGAGGCGGTGGTCGTCTCGGTGACGAAATTCCACGCCGGCGACGCCTATAACATCATTCCTGAGACCGCCGAGATCGCCGGCACGGTACGCACGCTGAAGAAGGAGGTCGCCAAGAAGGCCGAAGAGCGCATCCGCGCGCTTTGCCAAGGCCTGGGCGCTGCCTTCGGCGCGACAATCGAGGTTGATTACAATGCCAATTACCCCGTCACCTTCAACCATCCGGAAGAGACGGTCTTTGCCAGCGACATCGCGGCCGACGTCGCCGGCGACAGCCATGTGCACCGCGCGATCCAGCCGGTGATGGGCGGCGAGGATTTCTCCTACATGCTTGAAGCGCGGCCGGGCGCCTTCATCTTCATCGGCAATGGCGATACCGCCGGCCTGCACAACCCGGCCTACGACTTCAACGATGAGGTCATTCCGCACGGCATGAGCTATTGGGTGAAGCTGGCGGAAACGGCGCTGGCGGCGTAGCCATTCGGCATCGGCGGTGCGGCGACCGCCGCACCTCTGGGCGGCAAAACCGGGCAGGACATGTTCTGCTGGTCACTTCCGGCCGGACGACTTCCGGGCAAGGCCGAAGGCAATGCCCAGAGCAATACCTATACCGATGCCGGCAACAATGTTGTCCAACACGACGCCGATAGCCACGCCGATCACGACGCCGAGTGTGAGGTGTTTGGCATCCATTATGCCCGGTCATGTAGCGTGGAAGGGAAGAGCCGCAACCGCTACGGTCCGCTCTTCGGATCCTCGACCTCCAGCGCCTCCATGACCGGCGCCAGCTCATTGTCGTCGGCAGCCTGCGGCTCTTCGCCTGTCCTGGCCTTCGTCAGGGCTGCCTCGATCGCCTCCTGGATATTGCCGAGTTCGTCTTCGCGAACCTCGTGGCCATAGCCGGCAGCATCGGCATCCTGCTCGAATTGCTGCGCCAGGACGGCGACGCTCACCTCGCTCTCGGCGGGCAGATTGCCGACATTCTCCTGCAGCCACGTTTGAAAGAACTCTTTGGTGGCGCTCATGCGGTGTCTCCTTCGGGACACTAAAGCGCGCCGGCGTCCCGAAAGTTCCGCTATCTGAGCCGTCTTTGCGCCCGTTGCCGGCTGCCCCGCAATTCAGCGCGGCCAGGCGGCGTCGGCGCCGCCTGGCTCGGCTGCTTACTGGCTGGCAGCAGTCGTCGGTTCGCACGACACGTTCGGGTTCATATCCGCGAACGCGCCGGTCGGGTTGCCCTTCCAGGCCCAGACATGCAGCTCGTAGAACGGGCCGAGGCCATAGCGGTTGGGCGCGCTGTTGAAGTTGAACAGATGTCCATCGAGCGAGGCCGGGCCTTTCGACGTGATGTATTCGACCGCGATCAGTTTTAGCGTGCCGTCGGCCATCGGCTCGTACATCACGGCTTCAGGCTTGGCGACATCGACCGCGTCGTCCTTGAGGTAGCCGGGATTGACGTAGTGGATGCCCATGGCGCCGCCGGTGATGCCGCTGGCGCAAGGAATGGGCGCATAGCCCTCGGCGGTCGCCGCCGCCACATTCTCGAAGCGGCTGTTGGCGGCGCGCACCTTGTCGGCCAGCGGATTGGGACCGGACGCGGGCGCTGCCTGATGCGCCTGCGCCAACGCAGTGCAGGCCGACAGCAGCGCCGCGGCAGCGAGAAGTCTATTGCGAAAGTTGATTGTCATAGTCATTCCATTCTTCTTGAAAAGCACAGCCCGGCTGGCCGCCGGAGGTAAGGAGGTCCGGCAGGTGGGCGCTGTGGCTGTTGTTGCTGGGAGATCCCTGTCCCGATGCGACGAATGCCCGGAAGGATCATCCCTTCGGCAGATACGGGATCGTCCCAGCCAGATCGGAGTTGTCGATCAGCTGGAAACGGCTGTCGCTGCCGCCCTGACGGGCCGAAACGAACGGCGCGTAGGCAGGATCGTCGGTGAAGGCGCGCGCCGCTGCCTCGGTCGGGAACGCCATCAAGGCTATCAGCGTCGTGTCGAGCGGCTTGCCTTCGAGCGTCTTCACATTGCCGCTGCGCGACAGATATCTGCCGCCGTGCTTGTGAACGAGGTCGTGGACCGACGCGGCATAGGCCGGCATCCACTTCGGGTCCCTCACCTTGATGTCTGCGATAACGTAAGCGGTCATGGATCATGTCTCCTGGTCGTGCACAGGGGTATCCCGTGCAGCGGCAGAGGGGTCGCATGGCAAGGGTCGCGCCAGCCAGTCCCCGATCTGTACTGGTGTGGCGAATCCGAAATTCGCATTCGCTTTGGAGCAACGCAGCGAGCGAATTTCGGATTCAAAAGCCACACCGGCAAATGCTTGGATTTCCAGTGTGGTTTTGGATTTGAAGTTCCTAACGCTGATGCCACCCAGAAAGCAGGAACTTCAAATCCACCACACTGGGCCGGTACAGTTTCTGTACTCGCCGCGCCGCCGGGAAAGGCCTATGGTCCCGGCTGAGTTTGAGGGGAAGGCAACGTCGTGACCCAGTCCGGATACAAACAGTTCTGCCCGTTATCGATGGCCGCGGAGGTGCTGTGCACCCGCTGGACCATGGTTCTGCTTCGCGAATTGGTGGCGGGCTCGACCCGTTTCAACGATCTGCGCCGCGGCGTCCCCAAAATGTCGCCGACCCTTCTGTCGCAACGCCTCAAGGAGCTCGAGCTGGCCGGGATCGTCGAGCGCAAGGAGGTGCGCGGCGAGAAAGGCATCTTCGAATACCGGATGACCGAGGCAGGCAGGGATCTGCGTTCCGTTGTCGAGGCGATGGGCTTTTGGGGGCAGAAATGGGTCGAGTCGCGGCTGTCGCTGAAGAACCTCGATCCGTCGCTGCTGATGTGGGACATGCGGCGCAACCTCAACGCATCGCCGCTGCCCGACGGGCGCACGGTGATACAATTTCTGTATCAGGAGCTCCCCGCCTCCAAGCGGTCATGGTGGCTGATCGTCGAGAAGCACGGCGAGGTCGACCTCTGCTGGTACGATCCGGGCTTCGATGTCGATCTCTACGTCTCGACCGACCTGCACACCATGACCGAAATCTGGATGGGCCTGATCACCGTCGAGAAGGCCGGGGCGAAAGTCATCTTGACGGGAGACCAGAATATCGCCCGTAAAATGCAGACCTGGCTGGGCCTGAGCCCGTTCGCGGTCGAACCCAAGCGAGCGGCCTAGCTGCCTCTTGGCGAAACGTCCCGAAGCGGTTATGTGTCGGGCGCGATGGTCCCGTAGCTCAGTAGGATAGAGCGGCAGATTCCTAATCTGTAGGTCACAGGTTCGATTCCTGTCGGGATCACCATGTTTTTCAAGTACTTAGCGCGAAATCGCCGTACTTTTTTTGCAGGATTTTTGCGAAATAAGTACGGCGAATTTCGCAGACCTTCAGACTTTGGGCACCCATATTCCAAGGGCGAAGCGGCCCAAAACCGCTGCGAAGCGCGGCGCTACGATGCCTAAATCGAGGTAGGTAATCGTTGTTCCCAATCAACTTGCCCGTTTTTCGACGCACCGAGACGACGGACGACAGCCGCTACCGACCGTCAGCGTCGACGTCTCCTTGGCAGCGCCGAAAGGTCTCGCTACTTCGTCGTCCAATCGAGACCGCGGCGAGTAAGAATGCGAACATCGGCATCATCGATCACGAGGTCGAACTCGACTCGTGTGTCCATCCGTCCCCTTAGGGCGGATTGTCCACCAAAGTCCGCATCATAGGGGGAATGGACGCCCCCGGTCTGGCGGCTAGAGGAACGGAACGCTATCATTTTATTGTATTAGTAATGACGCATGAAATGGCCTACAATTGACTTTACCCGGCAGCGCCACTGGCAGCCGGTAGGCCCGGCGGCCCCCTGGAACCCCCGATCGGCTGTCGGCCCGTCCCCATGAAAGTTACGTGCGGTGGCGACCAACGTGAGACGAGATCGAACCAACAACCCCGCAACCGGCATCAAGGGCAAGCGCCACGGGCCGCCGGCCAACGACGAAGCAGGATATTTCGAGTTCTGCCCCGTTTGTGGCCAGACGTTCGACAAGCGAAACCTTGGCGAGGTGCTGCATCACTGTCTCCCCGACCATGAGCCGTTGAACTCGATGAATAGGTGACTAGCGTTCGAACAGATGGTTTCGCTCATCCAAGATCGTGATCGGTCCCAACCAGACGATCTCAAAAGTGATTGCGGATGTGGTCGTTAAAGTAGCGGGCTTGGCGAAGGCCGCTTTGAACCCGGCAAAGGTCTCCGGTGGTACCCGGAACCATTGCACATTGAGCGGAATTGGCTGAAAGTGATCGAACCACAGGACGGGGGTGTCGGACGGCCACGCATCCAGGTGGCCGAGGCGCGGATCGATCGGCGGGACAGGGGGAGAAATGCACCCTTGGACGAAGGCTGAGCTTGCGGAGATCACCGGAGGCATATGGGAAGGCGAGCTGCCGGAAGCCTGGACGACCGACTGCATAGCCTTCTGCGACGCACTGATCGGCCCCGGCGCGCTCGTCATCCCGCGCGTTGGCACCTACCGTTACGGCGTACACCCCAGGAAGATCAGGCGCTTCAGGCGACAGGGGCTCGCGCTCCTCGCGGACCGAGAGTACCGGCCCAACTTCGAAGGCTTGCCGTTGCTCCGGGTGGCTTCGGTCCGCGTCGCCATGAAGTATCTCGCCGAGCGAGCGCGGTCTGCTTACGGCGGACGCCTGATCGCGGTTGGCGGCAGCGTCGGCAAGACGAGCACCACGGCGATGATCAACGTCATTCTCACCGCAGCTGGTTATCCACCTTTTCCGGGCGAAAACTTCAATACCGTCTCCGGCGTGCTCGGCCTGATCGCCAACCTTCCCCCTGATGGCATCCACGCTGTCGAGGTGTCGATTGGCTTTTTTCGGCGGCTCCTTGAGGTATCTGCGCTCAAGCCGCATGTCGCTCTTATCACGACGATCGGCGACGCCCATCTCGAAGAGTACGGCTCGCGTGAGGCCATCGCCAAGTTGAAAGCCCGCCTGTACGATGTCGCTGAGGGCGGCACTGCGATCATGCCTCGGGATTCCGAGCATTTCGAATATCTCCGAGCCCGCGCGCTGTCGTTCGGGGCGAAGGTCGTGTCCTTCGGTGGACATGCTAAGGCCGACTACCGGCTCGTGGACTATTCGCACGAAGATCAACTGGTGCGTGCGGTCCTGAAGGGCCGGGATTTCGCCTACAAGCTAGGTAATCCAGGGCGGCACATGGCAGTCAACAGCCTCAGCGCGCTGGCGGCTGTCGATTCGCTCGGCCTTGATCTGGGAGCTGCGACCAATGCGCTCGGGGAGGTGCAGGCCATCCACGGACGTGGCGAAGTCATACGCATCGCCCTCGCGTCCGGCGAGATCCATGTCGTCGATGAGGCCTACAACGCGAATCCGACATCGGTGGCCGCCGTGCTGGCGGCACTCGCTGAGGGGAAGCGCGCAAGTGGGGGCCGAAAGCTTGCCCTTCTTGGCGACATGCGGGAACTCGGGCCACGATCGGCCGAATTTCACGCCGGTCTGGCGGAACCCGTTCTCGCGGCCGATCTGGATATGGTGATCACGGTTGGGACGCAGATGACATATCTCCGTCGTGCCCTGCCGGAGTACCTCCTCGGCCCACACTTCGCGACAGCAGACGATGTGTTGCCCGAGCTCGCCACTATCCTGCGCGCGAAGGACCGCCTTCTTGTGAAAGCTTCGAATGCCATGGGTCTGCATGAAGTTGTAACTCGCTTGCGCCGGCAATTTGGACGCTAGTCCGCCGCGATATAGCATCGGTGTTTGAGGAGTGCCCGAAACGTTGAGATTCGTCGAATTTCGCTGTTTTTTTGGACCAAAGCAGAAAAATTGACCGGAGATCAGCTCCGCCCATGACTGGTTCCACTACCAAACAGTCTCAGGCACTTGGCGGAAAATTGTGCTTCGCCGCCTGATTCGATCTGTGCTGCCTCCGGGTGACCAGGGTAGCGCCGGCTGGACGCCGCCAACCGAAGAGCTGCGCACAGTCATGCCCGCTCGGTCATTTCGGCCATGCATATAACGGCAGCCGCCGGGAATGGTTGGTTGGTCCGAGCCCAATGCAGCAACAACAAAGATTAGCCCTGTGCCGAGCACTGACATCAGTATTGCTTCAGCGAAGGAGCACTATTCCTAAGTCTCCAAGGCCTTTCGGCGGAGTCGCACCATACCAGTCCAGGGCCACACTCGAGTTGCCACTATAGAAAAATTGCCACGCAACAATCCAACCTGAGTTGGCAGTCGACTTCAGGTCTGTTGTCCCTCTCATCCGAAAACGATGATGGGGCAGGTAGATAGCCCCTTCAATTAAGTAGTTTTTGTTTCCGGACAATGAGACCGTGGGCACAGAGGGCGTAACTGTGCGTGACCCGAAGATAGCGATGCCAGCGTAAATGCCACTCGTGGGAGCCGAAATCCTTACGCCACCTTTGCCTGCTGACTGAATAATGCTTGACTCGGAGTCAACGAATATCGTGACTTCGTCGCCCGAGAGATTCACATGGCTGCCGATGCTCACTGTTGCGTTCTGAAAATAGTGAACTCCGGGAGAAAGAACGACATTTCCATCGAGGTCAATGTTTCCACAGAACACCCGGCCGGCCGGAATGGTAACATCGGTCAGCATCTGATCACTGTAGTCGCAGCCGTTCGGTGGAACGGGCTGCGGTAGATCGACAAGGGGGTCTGCAAGTTCGGGTTGGTTGGTTTTCGGGATGATGGTGTAACCGCCGCCTTGGTAATTGCCCACTATAGAGATTTTTCTGGCGACAATCTTTCCGGTTCCAACGTGCCTCAGTGCCCTTGGACTGGAGGAATTCACTTGGATACCGCAGTTTGGCACCGAAAGCCCCCCGGAACCCATTACCGTCAGCGCTCCATTTGAGGCAGGATCGAGGACATAGAAGCAATAATCCGGCGCGGCTTTTCGGGCCGTTGCCGCCGCGTGAAGGTTAATGCTCCGAATTCCAGCAAGACTCATGAAAGCGGTTGGCATTCCAGCTGAGATTTCAACCGCCGCCTCTCGCGTCCCAGCAGAAGGAGTGGTGATGCTCACCCCAACGACAGCGCCGGTCACGAAGGAGCCATTGGCCAGCGCCCAATTCTTCGCGGCCTGCACGGCTGCTTCGTTTCCTCCATCGCTCTCGACAGCAACAAGAGCCGCCGAATCGGCTATCTCCTGCAGCTTGGATCTCCAGGAAGCGGCGTTGGTAAAGTCAATGCTAAGGCCGAGGGCCAAGCCCAGTGGCACCACCATTAAGGCCATCGCGACGGCAAAGTTCCCCCGTTTTTCGGGCGGCAGATCTTTCAGTCTCCGCATCCAGAAGCCCTCTCTTAAGAGCAACTTAGACCGAAGATGGTTTAGAATTTACTAAATTAGAACAACAAAACGCAGCGGCAATTCACGCTCGGCAAAAAGGCGATGCAAGCTGTCTCGCTGCTCATTGAGCTGAGTGAAACGCGGCAGACCTTGAAGTCAGCGATGTGCTAATTCTTTACTTAAGGCCGAAGACTTGCTGAGCCTGGTCAGACTGCAACAAGTCGCGTGCCGAATGTCCGACACCCGGCAAAATCACGAGACGCCAATTGAAAGGCCACCCGTTAGCGGTCGCGACAGCTTGCGCCAGCTCAAAAGTGAACTGCCCCCGATCCAAACGCGTCTCTCCTTGGCGCATAGCAGCTGCGCTTTCGTTTAGATCGACATCGCCAGTGTCGTCTTCTCCAAGATAGATCGTTAGAGGCAAAGCCAGATAGGCCTTCAACTCCTGAGAGGCTTGATCCGGCGTATAGACGCAGCCCGAGGAGAGACATCCCAGCCCGTAGGCTGCCGCCTCTGCTAGGGAAGGCAATACGTAGGTCGACGGATTGGCTACGACCACTCTCTTGGCATCCGACAAGGCAAATGCTGCAACACGCGACATGAATTGACCTCCCGCCGAGTGCCCAAAAAGGTAGTACTGGGCAGTCGGCAGCCCCTCTCGGGCCCTCGCCCAGTTTACCAAGCCCTTCACGTACCAGACAGTCCACCTGTCCCGAGGTTGAATTGTGCCCGAGTTGACAATGCCTCCCCGCTGATAGCTCCAGCCTGGGAACCTTTCCAGGTCGAAAAGCGGCGCCATAACGATCAGGCAATTTCGATCCGCAAGAGGCTGCGCGTAGTCTCGGTAGGATTCGGCCGTTCGGCTTAGTCCATGGAACACGAACAGGATCGATGGATTGGCACAGTTCTTCGGATGATAGGTGTATACTGTCAACTTTATGCCGTTAATAGTTGCTGAGGTCGTACCTTTGCCGACCTTCCAGGCAAGTACTTGGCCTGAATACGTCAGACTACAGCCTAAGATGACTGCCCCTAACAGACGGATTAGAAATCGCACCTGTCGCTCCCATGGACGATCCCGCAGGGATGACATATCCCATTAGCGGCAGCTAAACAAATCAAAACCGGCTGAGCAGTAAAGAGTTCGTTTCTCCACGTCTGGTCCTCGCAATGTTCGCAAGCGACGCCTCCGCGGCACCTCAGCGTCCTGCGTGACAGGGTATCGGCTCCTTGTTTTGTCGGCACGTATCGCTCGCGCCGCCATTGCGATCGAGGAACCCAGTGCAAATCCGCGTACGGCATACGCATGAGCTTCGGAGCCTCACGCCAGTGCAGGGATGGCCAATCTAAGGCATCTGTCTTGAACGGCTACGACAACATCGGCGAGTCCAGGCGACAACGCCAGCAACCGATCGATTGTCGCGCGACCGGCTGCTCCTCCCATTATCTTTGGTTGGTAGTCGAGGCGCGGATCTCTGTTTTGAACGTAAACTGGATAAATATCTAAACGGATCTGCTTCGCACCAAAGTGGAAGCAAGGCAGAATGGACTCCCCTTTGCTGTTTCCGGACCCAAATGCAAAATTGCCGACACTGTATAATATCGGCCGACCATTATAAATCTCGATCGGCTGAAGGATGTGGGGATGATGGCCGATGACTGCGTCCGCACCCAGGTCGATAAATAGCCGTGCTTTCATGCGGTCTTGCTCGGTAGGTTGGCGCTGGTATGGCAAACCCCAATGTACCATCACGGCGATCCGATCGACCAGTGGACGAAGTTGGGCCAGATCACGCTCGATGAATTCGGGCACATCTTGTGCGGAGCCTGGAAGTTCGCCACGAGCCGCTGTTCGACGGTTCCAGTAATATCCGAGAAGTCCGATGCGGATATCTGCGCCATCAAAAATCGCGGGGTGGTAAGCAGAGCTCTGGTTCCTACCACCACCGTACGGTTGGATATACTGTCGCTCTAACGTGGCTAGCGTCTCAACCACGCCACCCCGACCGCAGTCTTGAATGTGGTTATTCGCGACAGTCATGGCAGCGAAGCCTGCACGACGTAAGACAGAGGCTGACTTGGGGTCGACTTTGTATGAGTAGTTCCGAGTGGTATCTGCTTTCTCAGAGATGGTGGAGAACGGCCCCTCAAGGTTTCCCGTTATCAAAGCGCAGCGTCTAAAGATCGGCCTGACCCAGGCGAAGGCATAGTCTGGGCCAAACCTGCGGATACGATGACGCATCCGCATCCCGGTCATCACATCTCCGACCGCCGCCAAATGGTACGGAGCGCTGGCGGACGAAGAGAGGAACTGTTCAAGTTGGTCCGGGTCGATGAGATCGATGTCATCCGGAATTATGACCTCTGAAAACTTCTCGCGAATTTTTACAACATGGCGCCGGACTTCTTCCGATTCACTGAGGCGGTAGAGGGGTGGCTGAACGGAGGGTGCCAACAATGTCTCAACCGCTGAAGAACTAAAGCCGATCCCACGTTTCTCAAAAACGCTTCGGATCAGTGTTTCGTAACGGCTGCTGAATCTCATTCGGTCTGCATGAAGCAAACACGAGGCAAAGTTCTCCGGAAGTGACCTGAGGGCACGCGTTCGAATTCCGGAAGGAGCATACGGGCTATCAGAAAGTCGTCCCAGCGCCAAAAGGGCAGCTACAACTAACGAAATACAAGTAAGTTCGTCTCCCGGAAAAGCCTTGTGTAGGTCCCACATTGTCGCCGCTATGACTTGCGCGACCAGCGCCTCCGGCGGTGGCAACTCGGCGTCGTCCATACGCGAATCATTGGCAAGAGTATCCGATGGTACGAACTCGGCATCATGACGGAGGTGCCAACACCATACGTAGGGAGTCGACAGCATCGCGGCCGCAAAGTATGCGCTCAAGGCGTACTCAAGGGGACCAGGCTTACTGAAACTGGCGCGCGGTGCATGCAGCCTGTCAGCTTGGATGTCAGCGGTATGGCGCACCACGTGAAACCCGAATGCCTGATATATGAAACTGGCATTGTGCGAGGGGTCGCACAGATAAGCACCGCCTGAAATTCGTGGAAGCCACCCTTCCGCTGTGACTGCACGCCCCGGGCCGAACAGCAATTCCCCACAGAGGGGGATCGAAAAATCATCGAGATTTTCGATTCTTGCTGGATATCGGTATTTGGTCCCTTTGACCGGCACCAACCTAAGCAGATCCCCGTTAACTCCCCCTTGTTTCGGCTGGTGCGCATTAACGATCGCTCTGACCTTCGGCAACGGGCCCTCGCCGAGTGAACGCAGCACTTCGTTCACTCGATGAGCTATCAAGGAGACGTGGTAGTAGACGTTGACCTGGCCGAAGCGTGCCGCGGCCTCACAACCTTCCTGTTCACCAAGAATTCCGCCGCCGAAAGGCTTGAAAACATAGTTACCTTGCTTGTCGGGCAGTGCTTCGCCCATCTCACCCGTGGGCCAGTGAACATCCGTGGCTGGATGACCGATTACGTCCACGTACCGCCCACGCAGCCCTTGCCTCCCCGTGTTTTGGCAAAGATAAGGCAGTTCGACCTCGGTTGAATGCACCCGGCCGCCAGTAAAATCTGAATCGCAACGCTCCCAGACGTAAACAGATCCAGTCGCCATCTTTTTCCCCAAAGCTACTGCTTCTTCTGCGAACGCTGAGACGCAAGAATTCACAAGTCTTGCGCTCCGCAATCCTGCGAACCTTTCGCCGACGGGTGCTGAAATTGATCGAAAGGACATGCCGTCGGTTGCCCTGAGGCCAACTCTCTACAGGGCGTGGAGATTGTCCTTCAACATGCTCTGAGGCCGCATTTTCGCTCCATGGTGGGAAGCTGGATCCGAGTCTGCAGCCCAGCTTCCGGCAGCGTTTTGGCCTCAATTCGCCTGCCCCTGATGGGGGCTACACAAATCAATCTCCTGACGAGGCACATCTATCCGATGCTTGCGACCGGCTTTTTCTTCTCTCCGCTTATTCGAACTGCCTTACTGAGGCCGCCTGCTGAACCGTTATTCTCACCCGATCCAGCGAGCTCTTGCCGAGCACTCTCCAATGCCTTCGCCGCAGATCCCTCCTTAATCACCTTAAGTTCTTCCGCGACCATATTTGATTTTATGAGACGCCACTTGTCGAGGGAGGCGGCGCGCACGAAGCCGTAAGCCGATGGCATACGGACCATCAGCCAGCCTAGCTTCAACAATTCCTCCGTGAAGCCTCTCACGAACGCCGCCCCGCCGACACGCCGTCCAGTCAGGCGCCTGAATGTCTTGTACGACATTCTTGCACGGGTTCGCGGCTGTCCCGCTTTGTTTGTGGTGCGTTTCAAAGTCAAAGCAACGAGTGTCGCCGCATCACTTAGCGAAACACTCGGTGTTGCAATCGGCGAAACAGTGTTCATAACCTTACTCTCCTTAGCTTGAGCAGAATCGATAAACTCATCACTGCTATCGAACGTCATTCGTCTCGGGCCGAACTGAAGGAAACGGGGCCACTTCATCGAACCAGCCATCCTTTTTTGCCAAATACGACATTGCCATTGCGTGCATGGCAGCCTTTATTTGCGGTGGCCGCGACTGAGACATAGATGCGAGGGGTTCCGCGGCTAGCTCACCAGATCTCGACAAAAGCGCCATTTTGGCACCCGATCCGTCAGTGCTCCATCTCAAAGTTAGAACCAAACCACCACTCTGTAGGTGCCGACGTAGGTCGGTATCAGTATCAGGCTCGGAACTGACCAATATTAGTCGTGTGGTCGGCAAGGTCGACAGCGCACGGCGGGGCCATTCATCTTCGCTGTTGACAATGAAATAGCCCTGGTTTCCGCACTGCAACACTCGCTGAGCGAGATCTTCGAGAACTGTACCATTGTCTGCATCCGTTCGAGTCATCGAGACCGCACGGCAAGCACCCAGACAAAGACCGCTCGCCCAAAGTCTGTCCGGAGAGGCTGCATAAACCAGGGCTTCCAGGAACGGGTCTCTGGCCAGCATTTGCGGGGTTGTCCGCCGCCCAAATTCCTGGGGTACAGTGTTGATGTAAGCGCCTCTTTTCGACAAGAGACCAACTCTTCGCCCTTCCGCCTGGAACCGATGATCGATTGCTGTCGCCACCGCACCAGTGTGTCGATCGCCGATGACGAGTACGGTGGCAATTTCCGAAGAGCCCGGCTCATTGTACATATTGGCCAGGATTATCTCACTCACATCTCTCGAGGTCCCCGCTCGCGGCCAAAGATGAAACTCGATCCCCGGCCGTGCATTTACCTCGATGACAGTACACCCGACCTCTTTGTATGATCTTGCAATATCGGGCATGATGAGATCTATCCCGGCAATGTTAAGGCCGATGACTCTCACGATGCGCTCGCACAGTTGCCTGTTATCTGGATGAACGGAGTTTGTAACATCGACCGGGACGCCTCCACGGGCGAGGTGGCCGGTAGGTCGGAGAACCAAAGGCTGCCCGGAAATTGGGACGGACTCCAGCGTAAGACGACGCAAGGCTAGGTGCCGTAGCAGCTCATCGTCAATCTCTACAGGAGAAAGACGTCTCCCGTCTCTGTCGGGTTCTCGGTTCAAATCATGAATCAGGTCAACTATCGTTTTTTCACCGTCGCCAACGACTTGGGGGGGGCAACACATGACCGCCGCCACGAGATGATAGTCAACGACTGTCGCTCGAAATTCCGGGCCGGCGATGAACTGCTCAACCAAGACGCCAAACCGCTCTGACTGAGTGACGTCGTGCGCTATATCGAATGCAGCCTCAACTGCACGGCGTCCCCGCAGTTTAACCGAGACTCCCCGCCCCTGATTTCCCTGAACCGGTTTGACCACGACGGTCTTACCCAGCTGTTTGGCGGCAGCGACGGCCTCAGGTTTGGTGCGAACGGTAATCTGACGGGGTACTGGGATCCCCGCTTGCGCCAAAAGTCTGTTGCCCAGCCTTTTGTCCAAGGCCACCTTCGCCGACGCAAACGATGTAGAACCCGATATCGTCGAGAACAGCTGCTTCTGGTGCTTGCCTTGGCCAAGGCGAAGGTGGTTACGGGCAATGAATTCGAACGGGATGTGATTTCTCTTAGCTGCAGCTACAAGCACAGCGGTCGAATTTGAAAGACGTCGTCTCTTCGCCCTTTCCAGGTTTAGCTCCCGAGTCTGAGCGTATTTCGCTGCCCCGTCCTCGCCTCGCGCCGCCTCACCAATCGCGTCAACGACAGCCGAAGCAGCCGCGCGCGACATCTGCGGGTCATCCGACTCCCAAACGATTGCAAGATGGCTTTCGGACGGATCGCCTATTAGCGACGCCGTCGGCGAAAACGAATAGAAATTCATCGCGCGGCGAAGCTCAAGATCAGCGGACAGGATTGCGTCGGCAATGTAGCGAGGGACCAAAGCGTTTTGTGCACAACCGGGAAACATTTCGGACAGCGCTGAGCGAGCCAGCGCAGTAAAATCGGAGATGCAAGAAACCGCTAGCCGCCCGATATTCAGGGTTAATTTGACCACCGTGTTCGTGCTATGCACGTTAAGTCCCGATAGCACCTTAAAACTGACAATCTCAATTTGTCCAAACTCTTCAGATAGGCTGACCATAACCCCACTTTTGACCCCGGATGTTCACGCTCCGCCTGCTTTTCGACCGTCTCCCACAATACAGACTTCCTGACCACGCTTCCGCTGCAGCCACTTCAAATGCATCTCGAAACGGGCATCGCATCGATGGGCATGAGCGGCTTCGGCAAGACCCGATGTGAAGGGGCGAAGATGTGGCGCATTCCACCACATTTAAGCACGCTTTATCTCTGATCCCCCGCGTTCAGCCTAAACGCTACGGCCGCAGCATCCGGAAGTCGCGTTCTTATTCTCTTGAAAGACCAGTGGATTTCCCGCCGGCCTGATCCGGACAATGCAGCTGGATGGTATGTGGCCTCGCGGGGAGATGTCGTCATGCATTCGAATGGCAGAGATCCAGACATTATAGTGTTAATAGCCGTTAAAAGTCGTCAGCTTGGGTATGTATTTTGGGCATCTAATGCTATTTATCTAATCATATTTATCCAATCATATTGGTTATTGGATAATCGATTGCAAACGGAGAGGAGTATAGAAAAGGGCTTAATCTTATACATACAACAGAAAAGACTTCTAAATGCCATCCAAATGTAAGTTGGGGGGTTCATGTCCGTTTCAAGAATTAAGCGCGGGCGCCTGAAGAGAGCTAAACGAGCATTCGCCACCCGCCGGGTCGCCGCATCTCACATGCGCACACTCGTTACCGGACCTATACAGCCCGTCGCTGGCGATCTTGTTTTGGCGCGCGTTGATGAACTCGGCAATCACAGCAGACTGGAGCTCATCTGCGGGCGAAAGGCGATCATGTTTCGCGGAGATGAGATAATCCTCTGTTATGGAAACAGGTACGCTCCTGACCAGTTCGAGGCGGTAATAGGCCCCGATCTGGGGCCGTGCGACTTGGTAGCGGGGGGCGGCATCGCGGCATGTGAGCTTTCCAGGCATGCTCGCATGCTGGCGCCAACCAAGATCACCCCGCTCGGCCTGATTGGCGACAAGTTCGGCCGCCGGCTAAACGTGTGGGATTACAAGGTCAGCTCAGACGATTTACCCCCTTCTCTGCCGATTGTTCTGTCGCTTGGGACGTCAATGAACGCCGGCAAGACATTGACGGCAACGTCATTGGTCCGAGGGTTCAAAAAGGCGGGACTGAAGGTCGCGGCACTGAAAATTACAGGAACTGGCTCGGGTGGCGACACCTGGATTGTGCGGGATGCCGGAGCCGACATCGTTCTTGATTTCACAGATGCCGGATTTGCAACGACGTATTTAGCCCCGGTAGAGTTGATTGAGAAGGGCGCGTTCCGCCTACTGAACCATGCCGCTGAAAATGGATGTGACGTCGCTGTTATTGAGATTGCCGATGGGCTGCAGCAGAAGGAAACTTCCGAGCTAATTCTGGCTGAATCTTTTCGGAGCATGGCTCTTGGCGCGATTTTCGCTTCCTATGACGCGATGGGAGCAAAGTATGGAGTTGATACCCTCCGCGCTGCTGGCCACAAGGTACTTGCAATTAGCGGCAGGATCGGCCGATCGCCGCTCGGTGTGAGGGAGGCTGAGGAAGCCACTGGCCTGCATGTCTATTCCCCATGGGAGCTCCAGGATGGGGCACTCAGCCCCGTTCTAAAGGCTCGCGCTTCTGAAAAACTGGCTAACGGACAGGGCAATAATCCATATCTACGGCGTATTGCTGATTCCCCAAATCCAATGATGGCACGCGACCAGGGTCGAGCCTATTCTTCCCAGCTGCGAATTGATTTTTTGGGGAAGCTTGCGCACGAACTGATTCAGGCAGAGTTGGGAGAAACACCTGGTCCGGGAAGGCCTGCCAGTGACAGCAGGGCGACATGGCCCAGTCCCTTCGGGAGCGTCTCGGTCACCTTACCCGAGTTGCTATCGCAAAGCTCGAACCCCGCGTTTATGTCGATCCAGGCGCCCGCTGAGTTGATAGAAGCGGCAGTTTTGGCAAAAACCCGTGGAGCCCTCAAGTCATCTCTGGGCAGCCTGGTCCAAGCCCTCGGGTGCCCTCCCCTGTCCGCCACCCAAATGTACAACCTCGTGAGCGGAGCTTGGTCGATGTTCGAGGCAGTTGATCACGATGAACGCCTTTGGGCAGCAAATCGGCTTCAGCCAAATGTTCTTGCGGGACCTGCTTTGGGCCCTCATGACGATTTGGATGGGATGATCATGAATTTCTCGGGAATTTTCAACGAGGACCCCGACCAGCATGCCCCGCTTGGACGGGCGTGAAAGACGGTGTCCTTGCTGAGAACACGAGGTAGGCGGCGGTACAGCGCCCCCCTCAGCGAAATGTGGCGAAGGTCGATACCCGGCCTTGCTGCGGTTGTGGGTTTTGGTGTCTGTATCAATGCGCTCCGATTTGCTGGGCCGCTTTATTTTATACAAATATTCGACCGGGTCATTTCCAGCCGGAGCGTGGAAACCCTCGTTATTCTGACCTTGGCCGCCTTGCTCGCTCTGGTAACCGGCGTCGTGCTGGAAGCCATTCGTCGTCGTATGCTTTCCCGCTGGAGCGTTTGGATCGAGCACCACTTGACCAGCCAGTCCGTGAAAGCCGGATTGACGGCAGGCGTCCCCAATCCGCCGCTTCTGACCAGCATCGAGAAAGTCTCCAGCTTTGTTGAGCGAGGGCTAGCTGCTTGGCTGGACGTGGTCTGGGCTCCCGTTTTCCTGTTATGTGTATACTTGATCCATCCTGTTCTCGGCCTGATCGCGTTGGCAGGCATGGCTTTGCTGACAGGTATGAGCCTGCTCAAAGAAAAGATCACACAAGAGCCCCGCCAAGCTGAACGTGAAGCTGCCAAGCAGGCGAAAGAGGTATTGATCTCAGCGGAAAGGCACAAAGACGTAGTCGGCGCCTTCGCAATGGCCGACGCGATCGCCGGTCGCTGGGGTAGGAACAGAGTAGATGGCTTTTTGCAGCGGGAGCGGCTTAATGCCAGAGGATCGAGCCTTGATGCAGCGATCCGGGCGCTGAACCGTTGCGTTTACATAGTTCTATTGGCATCGGGCATCTGGCTGTTCCTGAACGATTCGGCGTCCCTCGGAGGTGTATTTGCAGCCCGGCTCATTGCCAGATTTGCTTACAGAATGGTGGAAAAGGCAGTTCGGGAGCTCAGAAGTCTCAGGGAAGCGCGGGAGGGATACTCCAAGATCAAGGCGGAGCTTGCCAAACCGTTGGATGTAGAGCCGTCTCTGCTTCCTGGAACGCCGCAAGGCTCGTTAGTTCTCGATCAAGTTACATTCAGGCATGCTGGATCGCGAGCAGACGTATTTAGGAAACTGTCGCTTTCTCTGGCTCCTGGGGAATTGCTGCTGGTCATAGGACGTGCAGCCACCGGCAAGACGACGCTTTCTCGTCTTCTCATTGGTTTGCTCAAGCCCCGCACCGGTCAGATCCGCTTGGGAGACATGGACATAACCAGGCTTCCGGATAATGTTAGAGTTGGAGGCATCGGCTATTTACCTCAGCACGTTGAACTTTTTGAGGGAACCGTCGCGGAAAATATTGCACGTTTTCAACAAAGTTCTATCGATGACGTGGTTTCCGCAGCAAAAATAGCCGGAATACACGAAGTTATCATTCGTCTGGGCCAGGGTTACGACACTTTGCTTAATGACTCGGTCGGCCTGTCCGGGAGTGAACGGAAGCGAGTA
This sequence comes from Mesorhizobium sp. M0816, assembly GCF_040320005.1. Lineage (NCBI taxonomy): Bacteria > Pseudomonadati > Pseudomonadota > Alphaproteobacteria > Hyphomicrobiales > Phyllobacteriaceae > Mesorhizobium > Mesorhizobium sp. M0816. The sequence goes on from NZ_JAMYOT010000016.1 coordinate 137,178, forward strand.
GCCCTTGCCCGCGCGCTCTTTCGCGCGCCGAGGCTTATTGTCTTGGACGAGCCATTCGCCAATTTGGACGCTGCCTCGAAGAAGACCCTCGAGTCGGCGGTTAGGCTTATGAAGGATGCGGGAAGCTCGGTAATTGTCACCATATCCGGACAGACCAACCGTCTTGCCGGATTAGTTGATAGGTCGCTGATCCTAGGAAGTCGATCGCCTGAGCTCACCGAAGGTTCGGTTCCTCCCGTTCGCTTCGGGAAAACTGAATTGCGGAGCGTTAAATGATAGCTTCGCTCGCCCGTGACACCGAACACTCCGGCACCCAGCAAGCCGAGGATCCGCCGCCGTTTGGTAGGCGTTTAGTGATCTCTGGTTTCGCGATTGTCGCTGCCTTCTCGACTCTGACCGGCATGTGGCTTGTCGCGGCACCTATCCAGGGTGCGGTCTTGGCCACCGGGGTGGTGAATGTCGCGTCAAACGTAAAGACAGTTCAGCACCTCGAAGGCGGCATCATATCAGAGATATTGGCTCAAGAAGGAGATCGCGTGTCGCCAGGCCAGGTGTTGATACGATTGCAAAACACCGCTTCGGCGGCTGCTGCAAATGAAATCAAGGCGCAGTGGTACGAGGCGAAGGCTATGGAAGCGCGCTTGGTCGCGGAAAGAGATGGAAAGGACTCGATCGAAATTCCGCCTGAATTGAAAGCGTCCGGCAAATTGGCAGCGGATGCTGCTTCCGGGCAGGAGAGTGTCTTTCGGACACGTCAAAACCTCTTCAGAGAGCAGCTCTCCCTGCTGCAGCAAGCAACCGGAAGCATGGCGAAGGAGATAGAGGGTTTTGAAGGGCAAGTGGTAGCGGCTACCCGGAAGCTCGAGCTGATCGAGGAGCAATTAGGTGATGTGCGCAGCCTGTACGAAAGGAAGTTGGTAGTCAGGACGCGCCTTGTAGATTTGGAAAGAGAAAAGGCGGACGTGGGAGGTGCCCTAAGCGGGTATGTAGCGTCGATCGGCGCGACCCAGCAAAAGATGGAGGAGACGAAATTCAAGATTGCCGAACTTAGCGCCTCGACGACGGCCGATATCGTCGAGACACTAGGAGAAACCCGCGCCAAAATATACGAATACGAGCAGCGAATGGCCGCTGCTGATGACGTGGCGACGCGTACCGAGATACGTGCTCCTATCGGAGGCACCATAGTGGGACTTAAGGTCCACACGAATGGAGGGGTCGTAACGGCGGGAGAGCCGCTGATGGACATCGTCCCTCAGGAGGATAGCTTCGTTGTTGTGGCAAACGTTGACCCCCTCGACGTCGATCAGGTGAAAGTGGGGCTGCACGCGACGGTGTGGCTTAGCGCTGTGAACAGACGTTACCAGCAACCGATGAGCGGTGACGTTCGCACTCTTTCAGCTGACCGGCTAATTGACCCTCGGACCGGTCAGGCTTTTTATTCAGTCCGAATTGTTCTGAGGCCGGAGTCTTTGAAGCCTGGAGCATTGCAAGCTGGAATGGGCACACAGGTCATGATCGAAACTGGAGCGAGGTCAGCATGGGAGTATCTCAGCGCGCCGGTCTATGCCGCTATGGGACGTGCTCTTCGTGAATAAAGAGAACGAGCAATAGACAAAGACTGTTACGCTCCCGTTCGAGTATAATTGGGGGCGAGTATCGAGTATTATGTCTTCTTCCAGATTCGCGGCCACCAGTCGACGCGTCGCCGCCGCTCGGCCCTGTCGACGCCGCGCATGCGCAGGCCGAACTCGACATTCTCGCGCACGGTGAGGAATGGAAACAGCGCCAAGCTCTGCCAGGCCATCGGCGTATCCCGCCGCCAGGTGACGGCTTTCGTCGATCAGCACGGCCATTGAACACCAAGTGCCTGGATCGCTGCCATTCGAATGCACGACGACATCGCTCCCGACAGCCACATATCATCCAACTGAAACGCAATTTGTATTTCATTTCTTTGATTAAGGTCATCTCAATAAGGGTGGAAACCATGGCCAGCAACGCCAAACTCGCTGAATCAGCTCGCGAAACGCCAAAGCTTAACATGAAACCGATCGAGGAGATTGACAGCAAGCAAATCTCCACGGCAATCCGACAAAATCGGCCGTTTGTTGTTCGAGGCTGGGTTGCAGCCTCCGACGGCTGGGGATTGGATGACCCCAAATGGGCGCGGCATACCGGGCAGGTTACGGTGGTTCCAGGGGACGAGACCACGGTTTCCACTGCATCCTATGTCTTACGCAAGAGCGGGATGACACACGAAATGACCTTCCGTGAGTTGTTCGAGCGGATCCTAGGCCAGGGGGAATGGCAACCACTGATCGATGCAAACGAGCGCTACTACATGTTTGGTGGGAAAGTCCCGAGCAGTCTTCTGGAGGCATTGCCTTGGCCAAGTGACCTGGAGTTCGTTGGCTCGTCTCCCTATGTTGCTTCCGAAGGGGTTACCGCCAAGGCGCATTATGATCATTGGTACGCATTCCTGGTGCAGCTACACGGGACAAAAGCCGTAAAAATGTTCCCCCCTTGGGATTATAGTTTCATCTATCCGCAGCATGAAAAGACGGCCGACAAGCCCAGGCGGGCGCTTGTGGATTTGAATAATCCCGATTTTGACCAGTTCCCGCTGTTGAATCAACTGCATGGAGAGATTGCCGTACTGAATGCAGGTGACGTTTTGTATATGCCGGTCGATTGGTGGCATGAGGTTGAAACCGAGGGATTCTCTGTCAGCATCAACCGGCGTTTGAGACGGAGTGCGCTGGACTGGGCCGGCGCTCTGCTTGTATTCGGCTATCAGGTCCTGCAAGGCGCATACCGTTACGGCATCGAACCGATCCCCACCGACGAAATTAAGACTCTGGCCCAGCATGCCTATGTTGAGTGGAAGAGCGACACCGGCAAAACCGAATACGATCAATGGTGCGCATTCCTGGCGCAGTTGGGGCGGGACCAAGCAAAGGCGTTGCGGATCCCCGAAGATCTCGGAGTCCTCATGGCGCGGTGTTTTCAGACCGAGCAAGACCTAACGAAGGCAGAGTTTGAGGCGCTCTCGCATCCCGCGGTTGGACTACCTGTTCGGCAGTGACCTGCATTCCGGATTTCTGACCGTTCTGAGCTGGAATTTTCCACTGAGTTGAAGTTTTCGGAGGTGCAGATCGCCTTCATCCTGCGACAAGCTGAGGAGGGGACGGCGGTTACGCGATGGTTTGGCTGAGCGCTGTGAGCAGACGTTACCAGCAAGCGATGAGCGGCGACATGCGCACTCTTTCAGCTGACCAACTGATTGATCCTCGGACCGGTCAAACTTTCTATTCAGTTCGAATTGTTCTGAGACCGGAGTCTTTGAAAGCAGCGCCTGTAGCATTGCAAGCTGGGATGGGCACGCAAGTCATGATCGAACCTGGAGCGAGGTCTGCATGGGAGTATCTCAGCGCTCCTGTCTACGCCGCTATGGGTCGCGCCCTTCGTGGATAAAGAGACGGGCAAAAAGAATTTGGAGCTCAAGTTAAAGTATAATTTGGGCGAATATAATGTCTTATTCCAGAATTCGCGGGACTAAAAGAGAGCTAAACGTGAATTCTCTACCCGCCGGGTCGCGGCATTTCACATGCGCACACTTGTCACCGGACCCATACAGCCCGTCTCTGGCGATCTTGTTTTGGCGCGCGGAAACACCGCTTACGATTTTCCCTGCTATAGTGCTTCATATGGCGCGCCGGCAAGCGGACTCTGCTCACCGGCAGCAATGCAGCTTGAATTGGCAGCTCGACGAGTGTGGGGAAAGGCGGTAGCGCTCTACCGACTCGACCCCCCTCGTTTGATGCCGCTAATCCTTGCCGCTCATCAGCTCAGAAAGCAGACGCCTGCTGGGAAGGACGGGCCAGGCGCGAAGCCTCGTTTGATTCCCTCGCGACCGCCCAGCTTCGAGCATCCGACGTTAGATTGCTTCCTATTGCTGTCGCAGGTGATCGCTTCAGCAGCTTGTTGGGCGTGATGTAGCCTGCGTTAACCCCCGGGATCGAGTGGTTCATCAGAAGATGGACGTCCAACTCCGCAACGCCTGCAGCCTGGGCGATTGTCCGGAAAGTCTGCCGCAGGTCATTCCCCCATTTCGACAGATCGCTGCGTTTCTCTTGTGCTCGATGACGTGACCGCGTTCGCTCTCTGATGGCAAATCAACCTCGGCAGCATCGCCGCCCGGCTTGCGCGTCGACGCGCGAGGGTCAATGCCGTTGGCGATCTTGCCGAGAATGTCCTTGGCCTTCGCCCGCGCCGCGCGCGTTGTGAGTTCTCCGACTTCGGCAACCTTCATTCGGACGGAAAGGCGCCGCCCCGCCTTCCTTCGCTCACCCTGAACAACGAATGTCTTTTGCCGTTTGCCCACGAGCACCATGAAGCCCGGCAGATCGGTGTCTCGGGCAAAATATTGGTCTGAGGACGCCGGCTCGAGGCTTGCGACGGCGCGGTCTGTAAGGGCGAGTCGAAGGTCTGTCATGAAATTAGTACGGGATTAGTACGGCAATTGCGTCGTGCTGCATCTGGCTGAATCTGTTGGTTTGACTACGCCATCATAGCCGCTCAATACGAAAACAACAACAACTTGAATATGTTAGCGGCAGCGCAATCGTACAGCGGCCTGCATTTGGAAACAATAGGAAAGGCCGTCTGACAAATTCCTAATCTGTAGGTCACAGGTTCGATTCCTGTCGGGATCACCACGCTTTTCAAGTACTTAGCGAAATTGCCGCCGTACTTTTTTCTGAGGAATAGTACGGCGAATTTTTGCAGATCCTATGGTTCTGGCACGATCAGCGCCGCACGACCGGAAGTTGGAGAGTTCTTTGGAATGAAATCCAAGCCGCAATGCAGTCAGCGCTCCAAATCCGTTGCATTGCCTTTGCCACCAAGGCGGCAGTCAGCACCGCTGGCGTTTCGACGCAGACCAGGACCATGGAGTGCAGTCACCTGGCCAATGTTTCGGCTTGAGAAGCAGGGACGGAAGCCGCACCGAGCTTCGTATAAGCCGAAGGAACGCCGCGTTGACTAGCCGATAACCCACTAAAACCGTGGATTTATTGAAACGCACGAGCATATTACGGGTCGGGCGCGCAGTGGTTGAAAATGCTTGCGTCGCGCTATATTATTTGCATGCTGCGCCGTTTCTTTCTCTGTCGTTCGTGGCGCTGGCATGCTCTGATCCCTCAAAAAGGGTGTGTCATTAGTTTTCAGTTTTTGAGACGGCGGTGGGCCTATCGTTTGTCCGCTTGCCGAACAGGGAGGAAGACAATGGACGGAGAATCGCATTCCAAATCAAGGCGAAGCTTTCTGAAGTCGAGCGGACTTGTCGCCGGGCTGACGGCGACGGCGGTTACCGCTCCCTGGGTTCGAAGGGCAGGAGCCGCTGACACAATCATCTGGAAAATTCAAACCTCGTGGCCGGCTGGCGTCGGACTTGAAACTTTCCAGAGCTGGTGTGGGGCCATCAAGGAAAAGACCGGAGGCCAACTCGAATTTCAGCCGTTCAAGGCAAAGGACATCGTTGGTGACTTCGAACTCCTCGACGGGGTGAAGAACGGCGTTCTGGAAGCGATGAACTCGTTTTCACTTTACTGGGCCGGTAAGCTTCCCGCTGCGGCGTTCCTCTCCTCTTACACGATGGGGCTACGCTATCCGCACGAATGGGACATCTTTTTCTATTCGAAAGGTGGTCTGCAGGCCGCGCGCGACCTTTATGCGAAACAAGGTCTTTACTACGTCAACCGCATTCATCACGGCCCGAACATCATCCACTCAAAGACACCGATCCGCTCGATCGAGGATTTCAGAGACCTGAAGCTGCGCGTACCTGGCGGCATGATCGCCGAGACATTCGCAAAAGCCGGCGCCAAGACGACGCTGCTGCCGGGCGGCGAGGTGTTCTCCGCGCTGGAGAAAGGCACGATCGATGCAGCCGATTACACTGGGCCGGCGGTAAACTGGGCGCTCGGGTTCCAGCAGGTGACCAAGTACATTTCCATGGGCCCAGCCGGTCTGATGTCCGTATACCAGCCCGTCGACCTGATGGACTTTGCCGTCAACATGAATGTCTGGAACCAACTCCCGGACAACCTCAAGAAGTTCGTGGAAGACGAAATCCAAGTCTATTCCAATGTCCATTTCGGGGCCATCCAGAAGGCCGACATGGAGGCCTGGCAGAAATTCCTGGATGCCGGCATTGAAATCAATCGGCTTGGACCGGAGGACCTCCAGAAGTTCCAGGAAATCGCGGTGCCAATCTGGTTCGAGTGGGCCAACAAGGATAAGGACGCGGCGCGCATCTTCAAACTGCAGCTTGAGGTGATGGAGAACCCGACCGTCGGTTACGTGACCCCGGACATGTATCAGGGATTGTCGATCAACCTCTGAGGCTCTCCGCGCCCGTCCTGTCCGGGCGGGCGCACTCTCCTGCAAGAGGCAGTCGCCGATGCCCTCACTCACATTTGTGCTGCCGCACTGGCTATACTGGTCAAGCCTCGTGCTTTTCCCGCTCGTTGCGGTCTTCCTTGTCCATCGCGAGCGGGCACAGCGCGATGCCGGCCGTCCAAATCTCTTTCTTGCTTACCTGTTCCTGGTCACTGCAGGCTTCCTCGGCATGCACCGGTTTTATCTGAAGAGCAGGTGGGGATTCATTTTTATCCCGCTGTTCATTGCAGTGCTTTGGACGAGCGCCCAGGTACGCGACGGACGTGAGGCAGTGTCGCTCGCGCGATCCCAGAGCGAACACGCCGAAAGGCTGTTGCCGCGTGCCAAGGCAGATGTAGCAGCCAGCAAAGAAGGCGCTGCCGATCGCCTGGCGAAAGCTGAGGCAGACGCCACGGTGGCGCGCGATAATCTGAGCGCCGCCGCCCATGGGCTCGAGCGCGCCAACAGCATTGGCCGAATTGCCGGACTCCTGCTTGGTCTCGCTCTCGCAGGCGACGCCCTTCTAATACCCGGTCTTGTGCGGCGCACCCGCACCCGTGAGATCGCGCGCGCCGCGGCCGACCATCCGCTCGTAGTCGATGTGCCAGCCACGCCCGTCAAGCAACCGCTCGCGTTGTTCCAGCCGGTCGACTGGCTGGTACGCGTGACGGGCGAGTTCGTCGCGTATTGGTCGGTTCTCGCAGTGGTGGCGTACTACTACGAAGTGGTGGCCCGTTTTGTTTTCAACTCACCGACCAACTGGGTACATGAAAGCATGTTTCTTATGTTCGGCATCCAGTACATGCTGGCAGGCGCCTATGCCTACCGTGACGAAACGCATGTCAGGGTAGACATCGTCTACAGCCATCTCTCCGAACGCGGTCGTGCTGTCTGCGACATCATCACCTCGGCCTTCTTCTTCTTGTTCACCGGCACCATGCTGGTCACAGGATGGCGATTTGCGAGCGATGCCACGGCGGTTGGCGAACGCTCATTCACCGAATGGGGCATCCAATACTGGCCGGTAAAGCTCGCGATCCCCATCGGGGCAGCGCTCCTGTTGCTTCAGGGCCTATCCCGGCTGATGCGAGACATCGCCACTGCATTTGGAAGGATCGGCTGAGCGATGGGCCTCGAGCTTCCGATCCTGTGGCTCAGCATATTGATGTTCGGGGGTCTGGGCGTACTTTTGCTGCTCGGATTACCGATGGCCTTTTGCACCGGCAGCCTTGCCGTGCTTTTCCTCTTTCTGTTCGGCAATTCGGCCATGCTGAACATGCTGCCGTCTCGGGTCTTCCCGTTCATGACGGATTATCAGCTCTCGGCGGTGCCGCTTTTCATCTTCATGGCCGCGATTCTCGAGAAGGCGGGCATCATCGAGGAGCTGTTCGATGTCGTCTACAAATGGCTGGGCGGACTCAAAGGCGGGCTCGCATCGGCCACGGTGATCTCCTGCACGCTGCTGGCCGCGATGGTCGGTGTCGTCGGGGCGACGGAAGTGACGATGGGCATGATCGCGCTCCCGGCCATGCTGCGCCGCAACTACGACGCCAAGCTCGCCTGCGGCTCGCTTCTTGCTGGCGGGACCCTTGGCATTCTCATACCCCCTTCCGTCATGGCGATCGTCTATGCCGTCGTGGCGCAGCAGTCGCTGGGCGAGCTTTTGATCGGGTCGGTATTTCCCGGGCTGCTGCTGTCCGGGATGTATGTCGCCTACGTGACGGCGCGCTGTTACATCGACCCCAAACTCGGCCCGGCGTTGCCGCCGAACGAGCGCATTGACTTCGCCCAAAAACTCAAGCTTTTGCGCCGGACGTTCATGCCGATACTGCTGATCCTGCTTGTGCTCGGGGTCATCTTCATGGGCATTGCCACGCCGGTCGAAGCCGCCGGCATCGGTACGTTCGGGGCTTTCATCGTCTGCGCCGCACATCGGCGCCTGACCTGGGACACGATCCGGGAGGCCTGTGTCGCGACGCTCAAGGCCACGGCGATGGTCATGTGGATATTCTTCGGCGCCACCATGTTCGTCGGTTTCTTTATCCTGAAAGGTGGGCAGAACTTCGTAGCCGAATCGATACTCGGAACAGGCTTGGCGCCTTACGGCGTTCTTGTTCTGATGATGATCATTCTGTTCGTCCTGGGCATGTTTCTGGACTGGGTGGGCATTCTCCTTCTCACCGTACCGATATTTCTGCCCATCCTAAAGCCACTCGAATTCAGCGGCACGTTTGGGCTAGCCGGTGTGGCTCCTGAAGACGTGCCACTGTGGTATGGTGTCATTTTCATGGTCAACATGCAGATGGCGTTCCTTAGCCCGCCTTTCGGCTATTCGCTGTTCTATCTGAAGAGCGTTGCGCCGCCGGAGATCTCGATGGCGACGATCTTTCGATCCGCAGTCCCCTTCTTGTGCCTGCAGGCGATCGGAGTGGGACTGTGCATCGTGTTCCCCTCAATCGTCGTCTGGCTCCCGAAGGTCATGTACGGAGGCAATTGACCACATTTGCGGCTTGCCGACACCGAGGATTAGTCGAATTTGATAGCTTGTTGCTTGAACGGCGTCACCTTTTTGCCTTCCTTTGCGCGTCGTCATGAGATCGCTTCTTGAAACAATCCTGGCTGCGAGTGCGTGTATCGCACTCGACCAGTCTTGGTTATCTCGCCTACGCCGCCCCGGGAATGCCGCCCCATCTGTCCTTGCCGAGATGGCCAAGGAACCTGCCGCCGATCAGATCGTTTCGCGGTATCTGGCTAAGGCCAACCGGAGCGGAGGCAGATATGCCGCATGCCCGCAATCGCATGGAACCGAA